>NZ_CP011312.1:1800000-2100000 GCF_000980835.1 Corynebacterium kutscheri | reverse complement strand
GCGTAAGCAGCTTCTTCGCCATAGCTATCAATCCAGATTTTGGTGGTGACAAAAAGTTGCTCCCGATCGAGCTCGCTTTGGCGAATGCCTTCACCGACGGCCTTTTCGTTGAAATAAGACTGTGCGGTATCAATATGACGATAACCAGCCTTAATGGCCTGGTAGGCCGCGTCGGCAGTATTTTCTGCGGGAATTTGGAACACTCCAAAACCCTGTGCCGGGATGGTATAGCCATCAGCTAGTGCGAATGAGTCAAGCATGGTGCTCTCCTTTTTCCTTGGTGTGGATACCTCTATTCAACTCCTTGGGAGCAGCTCCTAGGAAAATTGAGGGAGATTTTTATAACGTGCTTTTAGGCGACCCACCTACCCACACGCGTATACACCGTTGTGAATTATCTTCGCAGCAGGGTACGAGAAAGAAGGAATGCTGCTTATAGAGCTGTTATATAGCTTATATAGCTGGATTTTTGAATGAGCTAGTGAACATGCTGATGGGAATAACTAGTAGTGCTCCGGCACCCCAGTTATGAAATATGGTGATAAAGAGAATGCCTGCCCATATTTCTATGGTGTCGACTATAAGATTTGTTTTCGCATACTTTCCGCTGTGATAACGCCCTTTGGTTTGATTCCAGAACACAAAGGTAAAACTTGCCGCAGCGAAGAAAAGAAAAGCACTAGCTACCTGCCACTGATAGAAAAAACTGAGCACAAAAGCAATAACAAGAGCGCTAACACCAAAGTAGAACAGGTTTTTATATCGCATGCTTATTCCTGTCGGGTAGTTGATGAGTAACCGTTATAGATAAACAATAAGTGATTTCTTAGTGGTTGAGCTAGCACTTATTCGCTTTGTTCCTTCAAGAAGGCAGCAATAAAACCACGTGTGCTGGGTTAATAAAACGGGCTTATAATCGCTGCTGATTTCTCTACAATCCGCTGATAAAGTGACAAAACCAAAACCTAAACCAAAACTTAAGTCGATAGAAATAATCTGTGGGTCAGCGAGAAAGGTAGATAAATGTTGCCTGATAAATAGGGTAAACCCTGGTGAGGATAGCTTATTTACGGTATCACCATGAACGGAAGAGCTTATTAAAGAGCTTGTTTTGGTATGCGGCGGGTGTGGCTTGGTACCGCTTCATTGAGAGAACATGTCCATCTAAGAGCGAAGATTATCAGTATGAATGTAGTTACATTAACTAGTGTCACAAAAACCTATGGTAAAACAGATGTTGTTAGCGATCTTTCCTTAAATATTCCTCATGGTGCGGTCTATGGCTTCATTGGTCCCAATGGAGCTGGAAAATCGACCACAATGAAGATGCTTTTAGGTCTTATTGCCCCCAGTTCTGGTTCAATTAGTCTTTTCGGTGAGCAGCTGACAAAAACTAATCGCGGAAAATTTGTGGCCGCTATCGGATCCATGATTGAAGAACCTTCCGGGTATGCACACTTAACCGCTGTGGAAAACCTTAAAGTAGTGCAGTCATTACTGGGTTTTGCAGATGAAAACATTGATTGGGCACTTGATATTGTTGGCCTCAATGAGGCAAGAAACAAGAAAGTCAAGGCTTTTTCTTTAGGTATGAAACAACGTCTTGGCATTGCTCTTGCTATTTGCCGTAAGCCATCGTTGTTGGTACTTGATGAGCCTACTAACGGTCTTGACCCTTATGGAATTGAAGAGATACGCCAGCTGATTGTGCGCCTTGCCACCCAAGAGGAAGTAACGGTCATGGTTTCCTCACATGTGCTTGCCGAGTTAGAAAAGATCGCCTCACATTTGGCCATTATTAATAAGGGAAAACTGGTTTTTGAGGGTGCACGTGATGAACTTATCGCTCAGCATTCTCCCGCGGTGCTTATCCGAACCCACGATATTGAGCAAGCTCTTTCGGCTATTCCACACTCTACACCGATTCATGGTGGCATTGAGGTTGCCCAAGTAACTGATGCTGAAATCCCGGCACTGTGCCAAGCGCTTATCGACGCTCGCATTGGTTTCTACGAAGTATCGAGACCGCATCAGAGCCTTGAGTCAATTTTCATGGAAATGACCAAGGAGTAACCATGTTCCAACAAGAAATTCTGTTTGAATTAAATAAAGTGCGCGCTTTAAAAGCGCACTATATTACATTTTCTGGTGCATTAGCGATTACGGTGTTAGCCACCTTTTCACTGTGGTCGGGTAGATCATCTGAGGAGGTAATCTTAGCGACAGCCTTATTATCTTCCGGGTTTATGTCGGCATTAATCTGGCCGGTGATGGCTGCGGTTTTGGCTTCGCGAATGGTTGATATTGAGTTTGCACACCGGGGATGGTTATTTTTGGTCACCTCTGGCTGTTCCGTGCGAAGCATCATTGGTGCTAAAGCTTTAGTCGGAATGATACTCCTTGCTCTTTCGATAGCACTGCAAGCAGTTTTTACTTTTGCTATTTGTATCGCCTTAGGTGCTACCAATATTGATGGTGTGCGCTGGGTAGGATTTTTTATTTTACTGTGGGCGATTACTACCGTCTTTTTTCTTTTTCTTATGTTGGCTGCCTGTGCTGTTGAATCACAGATTGTGGTGTTGCTCAGTGGCGTCGTTAGTGCATTTGTCGCTGTGTTTTGTTTCCTAGTGAGCACACCTATTTTTTATTTCTTTCCGTGGGCGTATTATTCGCTCATCCTTCCAGTGCGACAATGGGAAACCACGATTATTCCTAACCACGTCAACCTGCCAGCGATTGCTGGTTTTATCTTGGTTAGCATCCTTATCTGGGTGGTCTGTTTAAACAAACTTCGGATCTGGCGGTAAATAATGTTGTGCAGTGAATTAATAAAATTAAAAGGATCGCATGTGTGGACAATATGTTTGATTATTCCACTGCTTTCCGTAGGTCTGGGCAGCTTGAACTTCTATTGGAATCAAGATCAACTAGAGCAAGGCTGGTATTCGCTTAACGCTCAAGTAGGGCTCTTTTATGGGCTGATCTTTTTTAATATTGGTGCCGCAATTATTGTTTCTTCAATTTGGCGTGACGATATAAAGAAAAGCAATTGGCAAGCTATGCAAAGCTGCTACCGGAAGCCACATTTGATTTTTATTGTAAAAGCACTTATTGGTGCACTGTTGATTGCCATCATGCACCTCATCTTTACCTTACTGGCTATCGGTGCTGGCTTGGCGATGCGCGTCGATGGCATTGATATAGCTCAAGTGATGCGAGATTTCTTGCTACTTATTCTTGTCAGTGCTCTTCCATTAGCGTGCTTTCAAGGTTTATTGTCTTATTTAACCCGAAGTTTTGCCTGGCCAATCGGCATTTCAATGCTACTTTGTGTTTCTAGCTTCGCTGTTGTTAGCAGCCAGTCGATGATGGCATTAAGGTACGTTATTGCCCAAGCATTATCTACTTTTACTATTGCTATCCCGTCGGTGGCATTTAGTATCGAATCAAATTCCACCTGGACACTTCTTAGCTGCTTGGTAGCTGGTGTTTTCCAATCAACACTATTCGTAGGTTTAACGCTTGTGCTTTTTGCTCGACGGCTCAATACTACCTAGCTAGGGTAAAAAGAATGCGTGTCGACGTGTGCTTCGCTTTGGCTACTGCTTACACTAGTGACACGTGTGCCTTATGGCGCGCGACATTTAACTGGAGGATAGTTTATGAAGGTTCTTATCACTGGTGGCGCAGGCTACATTGGCTCAACCATTGCAGCATGTTGTACAGATAATGGCATGACGCCGGTCATTGTGGATGACTACAGCAAAGGACTACGTGAATTTGCTCGCCCTTATGCACACTATGAAGGCGATATTGCCGATGTCACGGTGATTCGACGCATTCTATCCGAGCACCCCGATATTGAGGCCGTGATTCACTGCGCGGCAAAAATCGTGGTGCCAGAATCCGTATCTGCCCCGATTGACTACTACGAGAATAACGTCGCAAAGCCATTAACCTTGCTGCGTGAACTTTCTGCTGCCGGCATCCATCGTTTTATTTTGAGCTCAACGGCATCCATGTATGAGCCGGGCGAGAACTATATGGTTGATGAGACTGGAGTAGTTGATCCACAAAGCCCGTATGCTGCATCAAAATGGATGCTAGAGCGTGTGCTGCGTGATTTCGCGGCAACCGGTTCCATGAATGCGATCGCTTTGCGCTATTTCAACCCGATCGGTGCCGACCCACAGCAGCGAAGCGGTTTACAAGATCCAAACCCAACCCACGCACTAGGCAAAATGATTGAAGCACACCATAATAACGGCGTATTTACCGTTACCGGTGTTGACTGGCCTACCCGCGATGGATCTGGACTCCGCGACTACGTGCACGTATGGGATCTAGCACGTGCCCATGTGGCAGCGCTACGCAACTTTGATGAAGTCATCTCGGCCTCAGATGTTGCTGGCTTTGATGTGATCAACCTAGGCACCGGTACCGGCACCACAGTATTCGAGCTCGCCAATGCCTTTGGCGATGCAACCGGGAAACCACTCGATATTGCCACCGCACCGCCACGTCTTGGTGATGTTGTCGGTTGCGCAACGCTAACCGATAAAGCCGAACGGCTTTTGCACTGGCGTGCCGAGCTCAGCATTGCTGATGGAGTAAAAAGCTCGCTGGAGTGGGCAGAAAAACTCCCGACAGTGCTCAGCCGTGAGCAGGCTGCGGAGAAGTAGCAGTAAGCATTAGCTGTTTGTAGGCTGCGGCTATAAAAGGCCGTGGCCTGTATGGCGATTTGGTTAACTTCGTGGTTAATCCTACGTATTAAAGGTTGGGAGAGGTTTAAATGATTCACTACCTCATTGAGTACAATCGGCGCACCGGGCAGGTATCGGTATCCGACAACCTTACGCTGGAAGAAGCGATACACGCACGAATTGAGAAGAACCGAAAAAGAAGCAGCAAAGATATTGAAGTGGTTGTGATAACTTCTCCCTCGCGTGAGTCTCTTGAACTTTCTCATTCGCGATATTTCCGGCGTCATAAAGAAAATGCATACACCGGTAGAAGCTCATTGTGATCGGTGATTCGGGTGCGCTCTAGATAATAATTCTGGGGCGCATATTTTCTTTCTAGACTTTTGTATATAGAGACGTATTTTTGTTGGCGAAGATTTTGAGTTTTTATTTTAGGTTTTATCCTGCTTAAAAATAAGGTTGAGGCTTTAACTACCTTAATTCTTAACGAACATGGCAGTGCTAAATCAAGAATAGGAAAAGCCACCCTAAGTAAATGAAGGGTGTTTGTGCCTGGTGGTGGTTATGTGCTTTCTGCCGGCAGTAGGGATTTTTCTACATCTTATTGATTGCTTGTGGTTGCCTTTGCTTCGGCTTGTTCGAGCTCACCTAAGGTAACACCGGCTTCGTTCTTCCAGTATTTCTTTCCGTTGACCGACGAGCCAATGAGGAAGGATGCGGCTCCGGAGGGAGAGCTAAATAAGGTGTCGCGGAGGAGCTCGCCAGTGTTGCTGATGCGATCAGCGAAGCGTTCCCGATTTTTCTTTGCCGATTCGGGCATCGACTGTGTTGTGCTCGTGCGCAGCTTAGCTCCGGTGAGGATTACGAATCCGTCGGGTGTTTGTCGACCCGTCCCAGCAACACCTGAAGCATGAAGATATAGCAGGGGCTCGACGGTTGATAGGTCATTTACATACGTGGAGGTTATTTGCTTGGCGTTATCGACGGCATCAAAGGCTCGATAGCCAAGTGAACCAATAAGGATTTTGGCGGTTGCGATGAATTCATCGAGCGCAGCTTGTTTTTCCTCAGTGACATTTCCAGGAGAAGGATCGTTGCCGTTCGTGACTGTTACACGCCCAGCAGCGAGGGCTTGCTGGTAGAAGGCATTTTCAAGATATGAGATCTCGGTAGGACCGAAGGAATTATCGGAGTCGATGATAAGAATTGCATGGGTGAAGTAATCGAGTTTTTCCTGACCAATGTGTTCAGCGACGCGGGAGAGAACTCCGTTGCCGTTTTTCCGCTGTCTGCTCTGTCCAACGTAGAGGAGCTGATCATTGGTAGTAGAGTCTGCGCCAAACAATAGATAGATTCCTGTTTGGCTAAGTTCGGGGCGATCTTTAGAGCGAGAAATCTCGGTACGCGGGATGAGATAAACCTTGCCGACCCAGTTATCCAGTGAGCACTTGATTCGTCCACTGGGTGTGCCATCAATTAAGAACAGCTGCACAGTTCTGGGAAAAGTCACGGGATTGCTTTGTCTTTCTTTTCTGGTCATTGCGTTGGGAACATGGCTATAAATATATCAATCTACGACGTATTTTGTACTTTCTTGTTAAGGCTAGTGAACTTAATAGATGGTTGGATCGCTGAAATTACTTGAAAGAGTGCGAACAATATTTACTAAGGTAGTAGCTGAAGTCTTGTATTTTGAGATATTTTCTACCCTTTTGATGGATTTTAGGGTGAGATTCAGCAAGGTATTTCTTAAAAATTTTTAGGCTTAAGCAATATTCCCAGCAATGCACCGTACCTATCCTCATCAGCTGCTAGGTGAAGGAAGTGCCTGCTTGGCAACCTTTTTAATGTGAAACTTCATGATGCTGGGCGCTGTGGTGCGCTAAGCGAGGAGCGTGCAGCCATCTTTGACATCGGCAGCCTCGTTGATGAACGGGAGGAACTCAGGTTACCCTTATTCGGATCGGAGGCTGTATTCACCGACATGGTTGCTCGCAACGAGCAGGTCGCCTTCAAACAAGACGACTACACTACCGAGACAGTAGAGGGGATTGCGTGAGCCCGTCTATGACGGGCATATCAGTGATGTCGTGCTGTGAAGAAAGAAATTCATCCTTGTGATGCTTAATAGGGTTAGTGATGTTGTGCCTTGATGGATTGAATCTAGGCGAGAAGGCCACGGTCAGTGAAGACCTTGCGAACGACTGCGACGGCATTGAGTGCTCGGGGGAACCCGCAATATACTGAGGCATGCAGAAATGTCTCTATGATCTCTTCTTTAGTGAGACCTACGTTGAGGCTTGCGCCGATGTGTACTTCGAGTTGAGCTTCACAACCTCCGAGCGCGGTGAGCACACCGAGGGTGATGAGTTGCCGCTGGCGTGGTTCTAGCTCGGGACGGGAGTAGATATCGCCGAATCCCCAAGCGACGATTTGATGCCCAAGTTCTGGAGCAATGTCGGCCAAGCCATCAATGACATTTTGGCCTGCTTGACCGTCTATGGTGTTGAGTACCCGAAGACCATGGCAAAATCGTTCTTGGTGTTGTTTATCAGTGGGGGTCATAAGTGTCTCCTTGTTGGTTAGTGATCATTTGGTCGTAGATACTGATCTTTGAGTCGAGCGCATGCTTGTGTGAATTCAGCTTGGCGATTTGAGAAAGTATTGCCTGTCGATGCGCGATGAGCATGTCGCGGCGTTCAATGAGAGTGGATGTTCCTGCTTTTCGGAGCTTCGCGTACCTGCGCATCTGCGAAATATGCATGCCCGTTTCTTTCAAGCGCAAAAGGAATCGTACCCACTCGATGTCGTCTGTGCGATAACGGCGCTGATTCCCGCTATTTCGTTGGACTCCTTCGATCAGTCCTTCTTGTTCCCAATAACGCAATGTATGCGTCGAAAGACCTATCGTCTCTGCCATTTGGGTGATCGTCAGGTTCGTTTCGTTGTTGCGCATACGTCCAAGGTAGAACTTCGAGTGCACTCGAAGTCAAAGCGCGCACGCAAGCGGTAGATCTGCTTATTCCAGCCCTGAGGACTGGTATACTACCTGCTGTTTAAAGGCATCCTTACCAAGATTGATTTTATTCGAGGTGCTTCGAATTCATTGGAGCATGGCGAAGTGGGGTAGAGGAAGTGAAATCTCTACGGTTTTGACTGAGACAAGTGGGCTTAGGGACTTGTGCACAAAATTTCCAAATCAAACGGGGTATTGACCTGTTTGATTTGAAATTCTCACCTGCTTAAGAAGTTGTGGGCTGCCAAGCTTTACAAGATACGGCTCAACTAAACGCAATTTTAGGTGAACTCGATGCAGCTTATCTGAAATTGGCTTTTTGTTTGGTTTACCTTGAGCAACAGCAAACAGGGTCATACTTCCGTTAGTTGGTTTTTCAGAATCAAAATTCTTAATTTTAGCTGGATCTAACAGAAGTTCATTGACGGGTCTCTCAGATAGTGGCGTATTTATTGGCGTATCGCTTTTGCACACCAATGCATAGTGATAACTCCTGGTAATAGGTTCACCTTTTTTGCTAAAGGCAGTAGAAACAACTTGACTACCCTCGGGAAATGGGAAATTTTCTCCGGTTAATATTTCGGTTGCCGAGTTCCAAACCCTAATAGTTTTCAACTCTTCATTAATGAATTGTACGTCTTGCGGACGAGGCTTTGAAATGATCTGGCTGATCACAACCTGAGGATCTTCTTCTACCTCATCAAGAAAGTGTTGTAAACGAGTATCAGACACGCTGCTACCTAAGCCCCATAGGAATATGCGATCTGGGTTATTTATTCGTTGTAGTTCTTTGACGTTCAACGTGGAAGTCAAATTAAGGCTCGATTCACTTCCTGCCTTGTGCCAGAGAAACATCTTAGGTAGTGACTCGTTCATTCCAAACCTTTCTCAATAACAGTTTCTTTAAGTGTAAATTTGGAGCGTCCCCTGATGGCTGAAAATGGTACTAATCGAGGCGGCCGCCGTGTAAGAGCGAGCTGCATCCGACCCCCGTATGAAAAATACGCCAAAGGCAAACCTGCCACCTATTTGAGATCACTACAACCCGTAGAACTAGATATCTACGACTTCATCGGCAAGGATATGGGCGATGGTGCAGAATTAACCGGTTCCTTTATGTAGTTCCCATTCGATTACCTTTTCTGCCAATTAGCATGAGGACGAATCGCTGAGAGTCAATATGGTCTATAAGGAAACCTAGCAGTTGCTCGATGAGTGAGCGTATGGTCATGGTATTTGCGTGGGCTGAAGGGCTACCGCTCGACGCCGATGGTTACGAGTGTTCTTCTTATATGAAGGATTAGCTGTTGATGTGCCAGAGTTGGAGTTCTTGCCAGTCCTGCGGTGCACCAATATGGCTGATCGGTACAGGTTCCACGGTTGTGGGGTAAGTGGCAATGACCTCGGGGAGCATGTTTCGACCACGGAGATCAAGGGTGGTGATGAGATGTTGGATCAACGTGAGCTGCCCGAAGCAGCGGTTCATCACGCCTCTCACAGCGTTCAGATCTGGGTTCTCCTCAGGTCTTGGTAGTCGAGGTTGCAGCACGTAGACGCGGTTGAACATCCGTGCGTGGTGTGCGGAGTAGTTGCGCACGATATTGAGTGACTTGATCCATGACCCGAGTTGGGCAGGTGTCAGCTCGACTCGGGCTGCGATGACCTCACGGACGTTGTCTGGGGACAGCCGATACAAGTAGTTCAGAGCGCCGAAGTCCATGACCTCAACAGCTGCCCATATGGGTAGTCGGCCACCGTACGTTTCGTTGTGGTGAGTGACGAAATCTTCACGTGAGGCGCTGAGCCCCCTGTCGTAGCGGGACAACCAACGATTGTAGTCAGCAGAAGGCTCATTCGCTGACTGCGGTGCGCGAGCCAAGGATCCAAGAATGTCAGGGTGAAGATGGCAGTGGGGGTCGATTCGGCCCAGCTCGTGCCCGATCAGTGCGCGCAGTGCAAGCTCAATGATGCTGACTACCTGAAACACCTGTGAACGTAGACGCTCATCGAAATCATAGAGCGCAGTGACCTGTTCGAATGTCGTCCCGTCCACGAACTCATCGCTTCTGTGAGAAGAGTTCTCAACCATACGCCGCAGCGAATACCAATAGCCGGATAGACGATAGTAGTTGACCTGCTCAAGGAGTTTTCGGGCATAGGCCTCGTCGTCGATGCGCATGCCTCGGGATCGTAGGAGAGCGATCTGTTCGTCGTAGGTTTTGAATGCCTTGGGTGAACGCTCGACCATAATCGGTACCCACCTCCGGTGCTCAGAAAGATGAAGACCGGCCCTGGACCCTGAAGGGCGGAACCGGTCGTGATGCTTACATTCTACCCGATTGGAGACGCCCGAAGCAATAGATAGGTGCCCTGCATATCAGCCACAGTCAAGCCCTGCAGCAATGACTGCTTTGGATTCCCATTGAAGCGGACAGTGGAACCCGTCATGAATGAGGGTGCGCAGCTTGCGATCAAACTCGTAGAGAGCGGTAACCTGAGCGAAGGTTGTGTTAGGGACGAATTCATCGAGTCGTTTCGGCTGCCTCGGATCGTCTGGAACCGGAAGAACCCGGTAGATGTGCCAAGTAGCTAAGAGATACTAGAAAGTCACTATCGAGCTAAAGCCTCGTCCACGAGCATGCCTCGGGACTTGAGGATTTCGAGTCGCTGTGTGAGCAACGTTGGCTGCTTGATAGTGCCCATGTGCTTACTCCTGGGTTTAGCTAGAAATCCAGCCCGTCTGCGACCTAGGAGTCGTAGCGGGTTGAACGATTATTTTAAGACTACCGCAGTCAATGTTAAAGGCATCACAACGCCCGGATCGTATCGGATGCTTCAGTACCTTCTTGTGTCGAGATTTAGAGGGGTTGCTTCTGAGGCGCTGGAGCGACTTAACATTTTCACGCCAGGTCAGTACTGAGGAGAAACCCTGTGCTCACCCAGTCATGCTCAACCACGTTGTTCTTTGTTCTCTCTTGATACCGGCATGTCAATGCCCCGGCGAGAATACCTGTCCAGATTTCTCTGTCAGATAGCGCTCCACCGGGGCTTCGCTACCAACTCTAGTAGATGCCTGCAGCTTTATCACGCAAACAGGACGGCTGGAGGTGAACAACAAGGGCTGGTTCCGGACTCCCACCGAAGCGGGCAGCGGAACCGGTCACGTTGACCCTAACCATACGGCATCGTTCCAAGCTGTTGCTGTCTTAGTACTTCATGAAGACTCGCTAGTGAGGTGAGGCTCCTATGTATCGTCCGGCGTGAGGAGTCGATGTAGGGCTTCTTAGGAAGGAGTGCCTCGATGACATGTATAACCGATGTGAGCTAAAGGACAAAATGTGTTAGTGAAATAGCCTTTTCTGTACCTTGAACTGGCGTTATAAAGGGTGCGCATCTCTCCTAGGGGGCTGATACCTACCAGATTCGTGGGAAATTACCGACCTTCGTGGCTCAGTGTGCTACCGACAAGCTGATGATATAAGGATGAGTAAAAACCTTCCTACACGCCCTAGCTGTACCGGTTACCAGCATCAAATTTAAAACCACCTCCAGCAAACACCAACGCTTTCGCTACAAATCCTGTAAACACTCTTTTACCGCAACAAAGACGAACACCAACGCATCGCCTGCGACTGGTGGGGCTACCTACACACACAGTTGCCTGACGATCTCGTAAAGGTCGCCAGGCAACATAACTGGGGCAAGGCGCACTTACCAAAGCAACAAACCTTGCCACCAAAGAGCAACAGGGCGAAACCGGTCACGAAGACGGACGACCAACACTACTAGGCAACGCCATTGACACTGCCTACAACCACGATATCGGAATCAGAAAAGACCCGATGAGCTAACAACCACCAACACATTTTGTCCTTTAGCCCGAAAAATGAAGACCGGCTCTGGGTCCAGAAAGAGTAGAACCGGTCGTGATGGTTCCATAAAACTGCGTCAAACCAAGTAAAGCACGAACGTGCCGATGCGAGTGGAAACCTAGGCTCTTTAGAGGGTATGTGCAAACACGTACAAATGCCACATCACATCCAACGTGCAAGTGGATGTTTTAGACGCTATTCGGCTACAAGGACACAGGTGGTGCCTGCGCGATTGGCTCTACCCAGTGTAAGCAGAGGGTAACAGTTCAACCCACCCTAACGAATCTTGGCAGTGGTCTGGATCTTTGCCTGATTATTTCCGGATGGGCTCCAGGGGTACTTGGTTGTGTGTCAGGCTTGTTTGACCTGGGTTCTTGCTGTATCTTTGGTGTTGATAGATCCCCAGTCAGGCCTCTTGCTCGTGAGAGTAATGCACAAATGACTGGGGCCTTTTGTTATTTACCGGAAGGTGCGGGATGTCTAAGAAGTGGCTTGAATACAAAGATCAGGTGGCGCTTCTACGTCAGCGTGGCATGCAGATTGATGATGAGTTATCTGCTGTTGACTTTCTATCCCGGGTGAATTACTACCGCTGGTCAGGCTACTTTCGGCACTGGCAGCAGAATCCACGTAAGGGTGAAAACAGATTCATTGAGGGGACTTCGTTCGAGACGCTGCGAAACTTGTATGACTCTGAGCAGCAGCTTGTAAACATCTGTGACAAACTACTTCACCCTTTGGAGGTGTTGTTACGTACCAGGTTCGCTTACTCTTATGGGCGAATCATTGGTCTGACGGGAACCTTTGCTAGGGGTGAAGGGTTCACCCAGTCGACACAGCCTGGTGCGGACCGCGTCGAGGAGCACCTTTTGCAGAACCTCGATCGAAGCAAGGAAGCGTTTATCACACACTATCGCGATGAGATCAAGGAAGGCCGGGTCTATAAACCGGAAGCCTACGCTCGAATGCCGATTTGGGTAGCTGTTGAGGCGTTCTTATTTGGCAGTCTTTCGAGGCTGATTGAAGCCTCGGGCCAGTCGGGAGTTCTTGACGACATTGCTGGCTCCATGAACACCTCTCGAAAGTTGCTGCCAGGGCAGGTGCGTTCCTTCGTCTACCTCCGCAACCGGATTGCCCACTGTGCCCAACTATGGAATCACCTCGTTCTGGACGTTCCAGGTTTGCAACCAAATACCTCACGACGAATCCAGAAGCACTATCGCAGATTCACAGATCATTCAATCTATAAAATCCTCGTAGCACTCGATGATGTCGCTACCCGATCCGGGATCTGTAGTAACTGGCTTCAGAACGAAGTAGAACCCATCCTTAATGAGCATCCACTTCTGGCTTGCGGCATCGCTGAACCAGCAAAGTTCGGACATATGCCACGTAAGTTTTTTCACTAGTTCTTTATGTAGAAGCAACACTCGTAATCACCGGCACCCATGCAGTTACATCCAATACTGTAACCGGAGAGATTATCGCCGAGCACAACATTGACACCAACCGGCGTTACCAACCTAATCAGATTAAGAACATTCACCGCTAGAAAAATAATACCGTCGCATAGAAAGAACACTGTTCTTTCTATGCGACGGTATCTGTCAACCATGTCTCGACTGATAGTGTCAACCATGTCCCGACTGATCAAATGGAGCCGACGACGGGAATCGAACCCGCGCCAGCAGCTTGGGAAGCTGCAGTTCTACCATTAAACTACGTCGGCACGCGCTAACTAAGACAACACATCACTGAACTTCTGTGGGTTCATCTAGGTGCCACGGTTGTTAGCATCGGGGTTTGATTATACACCATGGGCGCGCGGGTACCCCTAAACATGCACTGGGTGGGAAGCGCTAGACTAAAAGGGTGTTGCTTTCAGATAAAGATATTCGTGCCGCGATTAGTTCCGATGAATTAGTTATTGATCCTTTTGATCCCGCGCTGATTCAGCCGTCGAGTATTGATGTGCGGATGGATCGTTTCTTCCGGGTATTCAATAATTCTAAGTACACCCATATTGATCCTAAATTGCAGCAAGATGAGCTTACTAGCTTGGTAGAAGTTGCTGAGGATGAGCCGTTCGTGCTGCATCCTGGCGAGTTTGTTTTGGGCGCTACCCTGGAAAAATTTACCTTACCAAGTAATCTTGCTGGCCGTTTGGAAGGTAAAAGTTCACTGGGGCGCTTGGGTCTGTTAACGCATTCTACCGCTGGTTTCATTGATCCGGGTTTTTCTGGGCATATCACTTTAGAGCTATCTAATGTGGCTAATCTTCCGATTATGCTTTGGCCGGGTATGAAGGTTGGCCAGCTGGCCTTATTTAAGATGAGTTCGCCTGCCGAGGTGCCTTATGGCTCTGGTGTTTTGGGCTCGAAATATCAAGGTCAACGTGGTCCTACTCCGTCGAAGGCGTATTTGAATTTTCAGTAGGCTATGAGTCGCGTTGGCATGAATATTTCCGTGATTGGCACCGGTTATTTGGGTGCCACCCATGCTGCGTGTTTAGCTAGGCTTGGTCACAATGTTTTGGGCATTGACATTGATGCCCAAAAAATCTCCGCCTTAGAAAACGGTGAGGTTCCTTTTTATGAACCAGGGCTACAAGCCATCGTCGAGCAGGAAATTCATGCTGGTCATTTGCGCTTTTCGACGTCTTTTTCAGCGGCAGCAACACACGCACACCTACATTTTCTTACTGTTGGCACCCCACAGTGTGCAGATTCTTATGCAGCCGATACCAGTTTTCTTGAGCACGCAATTGATAATCTGGTGCCTTATCTTATTGGTGAGCACATCATTGTGGGTAAGTCCACGGTGCCGGTGGGTACCGCCCAGCGGTTGCAGCAACGCGTTGACCAGCTAGCTGGTGATCATGCTCGTGTTGAGGTGGTGTGGAACCCAGAGTTTTTACGCGAGGGTTTCGCGGTCAAAGATACTCTGCACCCAGATCGTATTGTAGTAGGCTGTGCTGGCACGCATATCCCGGTAGCAGAAGTAGGGCACCGCCTGCGAGAAGTTTATGCAGCAGCTCTTTTAGCGGGTACTTCGTTTATTTCTTGTGATCTAGCTACTGCAGAGCTAATTAAGTTAGCCGCGAATGCATTTTTAGCCACCAAAATTTCTTTTATTAATTCCCTCAGTGATGTGTGCACCTTAACCGGTGCTGATGTGGTTACTCTTTCTGCTGCACTAGGATTAGATAAGCGTATTGGGCACAACTATTTCAATGCTGGTTTAGGTTTTGGTGGGGGATGTTTGCCTAAGGATATTCGTGCATTTATGGCTAGTGCGCACGAGCTAGGTGCACTGCATACTTATAATTTTCTTGCTCAGGTAGAACAGATCAATCAACACCAGCGTGAGTCGGTAGTAGAACTGGTGTCAAAAAACTGTTTTTCGCTTCCGGAAGCAACTATCGCTGTATTGGGGTGTGCTTTTAAACCCCATTCAGATGATGTGCGTGATTCGCCTGCCCTAGCGGTTGCCACCGAGTTGGTACGTCGAGGCGCAAAAGTAAAAATTTATGATCCGCAGGCGATGACAAATGCACAGCGACACTTACATGAGCAGTCAAATATGCATTATGCACAGAGCGCGTGTAGTGCTTTAACCGGTGCGGATGTGGTGCTGCTTGCTACCGAGTGGCCAGAGTTTGTCCACCTTGATCCTACTAGGGCAAAACAGTGGGTGCGCACTCCGGTTATTGTTGATGCCCGCAACGTACTTGATCCCGCTTGCTGGCGGGAAGCGGGATGGCAGTATCATGGGATTGGCCGCTAATCAGCTTTTAGAGCCTAGAATTAGTCGGCAAATCCACAATACCTACGCCACAAGTAAGAAACTTAACGACGGTAGCGCTGCAGGAATCTACCCAAGCGATCCATTGCTTCTGAGAGGTCTTTTGCCCATGGCAGGGTAACCACCCGGAAGTGATCGGGTTTATCCCAGTTAAAGCCGGTGCCTTGAACCAAAAGAATTTTTTCTTTACGCAGTAGATCTAACATAAGCTGATCGTCACTGGTGATGTCATAGTATTCCAAGTCGAGTTTCGGGAATACGTAGAGTGCACCCATGGGTTTTACGCAGCTTACGCCAGGAATCTCATTGAGTTTTTCATAGGCGATATTGCGTTGTTCTAAGAGGCGACCATTTTTACCGGTGAGATCATAGATAGATTGCCGACCACCTAGTGCTACCTGAATGGCGTGTTGGCCGGGTACATTAGCGCACAGCCGGGTACCGCTGAGCAGTTCAAGGCCTTCGATAAAACCGCGCGCGTGACTTTTCGGCCCGGTGACAATCATCCAACCAGCGCGGTAGCCACACACCCGGTACGCTTTGGACAGACCGTTATAGGTAATACACAGCAGATCAGGTGCTAGAGAGGCGATATTGATGTGCTGGACACCGTCGTAAAGAATACGGTCGTAGATTTCATCGGCTAAAATAAGCAAATCAAATTCGCGAGCTACTGCCACTAAATCTTTTAATGCTTGCTCCGAATACACTGCCCCGGTGGGGTTATTAGGGTTAATAACCACAATAGCTTTGGTTTTTTCGGTGACTTTGGCGCGAATATCAGCAATGTCGGGGTTCCAGCCGTTTTCTTCATCGCAGCGATAATGCACTGGGGTGCCACCTGCTAGCGAGGTTGCAGCCGTCCACAGCGGATAATCAGGCTGTGGGATAAGAACCTCATCACCATTATTTAATAGCGCCTGGGTAGTCATGGTGATGAGCTCGGAAACCCCATTGCCTAAGTACACATCGTCAACATCGAACTCTGGGAAACCAGGGATAACCTCGTAGCGAGTGACCACTGCGCGCCGGGCAGGGATAATACCCTTTGAGGTGGAGTATCCCTGTGAGGTAGGCAGATTGGCGATCATATCCCGAATAATCACATCGGGAGCATCAAAACCAAATAGTGCTGGGTTGCCGGTGTTGAGTTTTAAAATACGGTGACCATCGAGCTCCATGCGCTCCGCCTCCGCGGTTACCGGACCTCGGATTTCGTAGAGCACATTTTTCAGTTTTTCCGACTGGTCTAACTGACGGCGCACCCGCCGCTTGGGAGCTTGGTAATGATCTGGCTTGCTAGTCACCTGCTCTATGTTGCCACTATTGAGTCAAATTGAACAGGAGAATGAGTAAAAAAGAGCTTAACGACGATTCTGAAAGCGCTTAAGAGCGTCGCTAGTTAAATCCATTGCAAGAGAATTAATCTCTTGTATTTTTTGCTGACGCAGTGCCTTTTGCTCTGCCTGCTGCTGAGCTATAGACATTTGAATTGCCTGTTTGTGCCGCATTTGTTCTAAACGCACCTCACGCATTCTTTCGCGTTCAAGCTGGCGAGCGCTTGGCTTATACCATGATTCCGGACCAAGTTTCATCACATAGAGCAAGATAAAAACGGTGGGAATAAGTATGATCATGATTGGATAAGCATATGTGCCAGCTATAGCCGCAACGATGCTGAGTCCCATAATTCCGTGACGAATATTGCCGCCGCGTTGAGCCGCCTTATCTATTTCAGCGGCAGTATAAAATCGGTCGTGAGAAGCGGCAATGGCGGTGTTTGCTGGAAGATCGTCGAAAAGCGGACTGATTTCAGACTTCATTGTTGCTTGAGCAACTTGGGTAAGCCGGGCGTCGTAAGTTTCACTGTCAAGACGTCCGGCTGCGAAATGCGCGCCGAGATCCTGCATAGCTCGGTGACGCTCTTCATCGCTGATGCGGTAATCGGGGTTGAATGGGTCACTCATAATAAACACTATACGGGAGTAAGCCGGTAAGCGGTTGTGGCTAAGCTTACGGCTATACGCAGTTTCAGAGTGGGCGTATTGATGTGTTTGGTTTTATAACAAGCACGCAGGACCGCTAGGCGGTTCATACTTATCTACTCCGATACGTCTGAACTGTCCACACAACCATAAATAAACCACACAGCAAAACGACGATCATTGCTCCAGTGGGAAAATCAAGTGACCAAGAAAGATACACCCCTAGTAACGAACCCACCGCACCAATAGCAGCTGCTATCAGCATGACTTGATAGAAATGGTTACTCAGTAGTCGCGCGGTAGCAGCCGGGGTAATTAGCAGTGCTAGCACTAGGATATTTCCGATAGTGCTTACCGAGATCACGACACTTGCCGTTACCAATAAATAAAGGGCGATATCTAACCAAAACACTTTAAGCCGCATAGCATGTGCAGTTTCTCTATCTAGGGTAATAGCGATAAACCGTGGGCTTAACACTAAGGTGAGAGTAATAACTATGGCCGATACAATTCCGACAATAATGACATCTTTAGTGCTTGCCCCACCGATGGAACCGAGTAAAAAGCTACTTAAGTTGGCGGTATAGCCTTGCACCCGGCTTAGGATTAACACACCAATAGCAAAGGCGCCGGCAAAGAAGATACCAATGAGTGAGTCTTCTTTAATAGTGCGTTTTTGTGAGGTTATTGCAATAAGTATGGCAACGAGTGCTCCGGCAAGTGCACCTCCTAGCAAAATAGAAGTTTGCAGGACAAAGGCAATAACAATACCGGGAAATACCGCATGAGCGACCGCATCGCCAATAAAAGCCATGGATCGGGTTACCACATGAGTACCTACCACTGCGCAGACCACTGCAGAAATAATCGCAACGCAGAGTGCGCGCGGTAAGAAAGCAAGGGCGGGGTTATTCAGGTCGTAGAAAAAATCAATGGGACTGAGCATGGTGTTCGACCAGTGTTAGTAGGGAAGAGTTATCACGGACACGGAATGCTTCTTGCCAGGTGGCAGGGCTAATTCTGCTAGCAATATCGTGGGCAAAAATACGTTGGTTTAATAAAACAAGCTCATCGCAGAAACTTAATGCATCACCAATATCGTGGGTGCTCATAATAACGGTCACCCCATCTTTGGTTAGCGAGCGAAAAACATCTAGGAGGAGTTCACCAACCTCGGCATCTACGCCAGTAAGAGGTTCGTCGAGAAGCAAAATTTGGGGACGACGAACCAAAGCACGTGCTACAAGTACTCGCTGGCGTTGACCGCCAGATAGTTGGGCAATCGCCCGGTGAGCGAGTTCGTCGAGCTGGACAGTAGCTAATGCTTCGTCAACGGCAGCGGAATCTTTGGGTAAACCTAGCCGTCCGCTTCGTACACAATCAGCAACGCTAATAGGAAAATCCCACTGTACTTCATGGCGCTGCGGCACATAGCCGATATAGTCATCAAAGCCTTTTTTTAATGCAGCAAGCTGAACATTTTTAGTGCGGATCAATCCTAAGATAGAACGCATAAGGGTGGTTTTGCCAGCCCCATTAGGCCCAAGCAACCCGATAAATGTGGCCTCACGGATACGCAGGTTAACATCATCAAGCGCTTGGTGCCCACGATAGTTAATATCCAGATTTTCAATGATGATAGCGAACTGAGCGGTGTTGGGTGTTTTATACGTGGGCGTAGTGAACTCAGCAGCTTTTCGACGGGCATGTTTAGCGCTCACGACGACCTGCCTTGCGCATAATGGCAATAAAAATTCCCACCAACATCAGCGCTAAAACAGCAACCAACCAGGTCAAAGGATCCATTAGCCAACTACCTTCGGAAGCAGTGGCAGCATCAGTGGCATGAGCACCGCGTGCAGTGGGGTTGGCATCGTGGGCAATATCGAAGTTAAGGCTAGCGGTGGTGGTCATTGGCTCAGCGCCGGGGATATTTAACTCAGCGTTGAGCTCTACTGTGTGACTACCGGGGGCAGTAAAAGTCCAGTTAGCATGGGTGTGGGTATTGATCTCTGCCCATACGGAGCCACCATTGCTTGTGGTCCATAAAACCAGTGGTGCACCAAAACCACCGGATTGTAAAAATAGAGAATGCTCGCCCTCACCGGTGTGCTGGGCTAATTTTAGGTTTACTCCAGAAGGCGATAGCTCAGCTAGCGTTGGTGATTGAGTATTCCAGCCTAGCCACGGCAGGGTAGGGGATTCTGTTTGTGGAAGTACAAAGAGTTCATCACCAGTACGAGCACCGGTAAATTCATAACCAGTGCCATCTGGCAGGGTCAGTGATTCATTGATCTCAAAAGTAATATCTTCCAGATAACGCCATACTGGCTGGCTACCAGTATCGTCGCGGGCAAGAAGCTCAAGGGTTCCATTGCGATATACCGGGCCGATATCAACATGGCCGTGACTAATACGTACTTTTTCTCCTTTAGGGGCAAAGTTTTCTGCATCGGTGACATTTTGTACCAGGGCTGGATCATTGACCTGTGCTTTTGCTAGCGGTACGTAGGCTGTGCTTATTCCTAAGACAGTTATTATCGCTACTAGGAAAGAGAAGATACGTAAATATTGCACACAATAGAAATCAAATTTGCTACCTTTTTGGTTACCAGTGAAGGCATGGGTACGTCGATAGTTGAAAGTCATATTCGGTCGGGAAGCGATGGCAGCTAAGAAGGGTGGATGAATCATTGTAGACAGTCCTTAATTGTTGTGGCATTAGTACGCATCAGGTCGATATAGGTGTGCACATCACCGCTAAAAGCATCGCTATAAATAGTGCACACAGAGACGTTATTATCGGCAGCAATAGAGCGAAGGTGAGGTGAGGCTGCGCCGGGCTCAACAAAAACTGCTGGTACTTGTAAATTTTTAATACTGTTACTTAGGGCAGTTAATTCCCGTGTGCTGGGTTCGATGCTGGGATTCGGTGAGGCAAAACCGGCTACAGTAAACCCATATGCTTGAGCAAAATAACCATAAGCGTCGTGAGTGGTAATCAGATAGCGTCGACTAGGAGCTAGGCTAGCCAACTGAGTAGTAATATCTTCATGTAGTACCTGGAGTTGCTGGGTATAAGCATGCGCATTGTGTGCATAGGTGGCCGCGTTTGCTGGATCGATACGGCTGAGCTCTTCGCGCATAACCTCTACCCAGGCGATCACATTACGCACATCCAACCAAGTATGCGGGTCAATTTCTCCGTGCACATGTTTGCCTAATACGGCTTGCGGCAGCATAAAAATCTCTCCGCGGCCAAGGAACCGAAAAGCTGGTGAACCAGGAATTTCTTGCAAAGCAGTGTTCGGTACGGAAATAACAGTGGCATCTAATTCACGGATTACGTTTGTTGATGCTGGTGTCTTATCTTCTGTTGGCGCGGCATCGCCATATAAAACGATCCCGTTTTCACCTACCGCAATGTCATGGTGGCCAGAATCGACTACCTCTTTACTTAGCTGGTGAGCATCAACACCTACTGCTACTGAAACGGTAGCGGTATGCTCACCGGAAGCGATGTCGAGCTCATAGTAGCCAGGCTTAGTAAAAGCCCAGCTCATATGAGTATGAGCGCCCACTGGAAGCGAAACGGTGTCATTATCAAAACCATCGCTAGAATCAAAATAGGTGCTCGGGGTACCAAAAGTGCCAATAAGAAAGGCAAAAACAGCGCCGGGGCCTCGGACGTCGATAAGCTTTAATTCGGTATCGCCAGTGCTATTAAGTGGAAATAGTGAACGCATACCCAGCCATACAGTGTCTAAGCTGGCATCTTCAACCAACGGGATAAGCTCAGCACCATGAGATTCTGAGCGTTCCGATACTGCAATATGTGGTACTCCGATGGCAGTGATTGCCTTCATCATTGCTTGTTCTTCAAGTAGAAGATGGTTGGTGAAAATAACATCTGCATTAGCCGCAGTACGTAGGCTACGCAAGGTTGGCTCATAAATGTGTGGATCGGCACCAGGCGGTAGCAATGAGTGAACATCGGCCTGATCACCAACAATATGACGGGCAATATCTGCTAACACGGCAGTAGAGGTAGCGATCTGGGTGCGCTGATTTTCTCGCTGGATCGAAGGGGCAGCGCAACCAACGCAGCCAATAAGTAGGCTAGCGAAGGTTATCGCAAGAGATCTTTTCATTGCAGTAGAACTTTGGCAGTACGGTTATCGGTGAAGTGGTAACACCATATGAGCTGGTTTTTAACCGGTGAATATGCGCACATATGGTGCTTATGGGGTGAGATTAAAAGTGCGGCTTAAAAAATCGGCTAGCTAAAAAACCTAAGCCTAAAAGGCTGCCGATGATTCCAGCCGCAAAAATACCCCAGGTGCTCGCCCCGGTATTGGCAAGTTCAGCAGGAGCAGAGCTTGTCGAACCACCTGTATGTGGTAGTTGATTTCCTGGGTTATGTGGGGCTGGATTATGTGGTTGTGGTGAAGCACTGCCATCGCCAACAACCCAGGTGTAGGTAGCTTCATTGGATTGTGCTGAACCACCGTTAGGGGTGTAAGCCGTGGCATGAACCTTCATGCGGTATGTTCCTGGAGCATCAAAAGCCCAGTTCACATGCACATGTGAGGGAGAGTTTTGTCGGATAATGGAGCCAGACTGTAGTGCAAGGCCGGAGTTGGCTACTGCACTAGCGCCACCGAATGCAGATTGGCTAAAGGCAAAAATATTTCCTGGGCCTTGAATATCGAGAAATTGGATATCAACGACCTCGAAACCACCTTCTCGTACATGAGTGGTATCCCAACCTGGCCATAAAAGCTGTGGGTCTTGGGTTTGCGGCAGGTAATAGGTTGGTCGGCCAATGCCGGCAACATTGTTGGTGGCCTCAGTATAAGCGGACTGATTGACTTTTAGTATGACATCTTCTGGTGCCCTGGTGACATGGTTGCCGGTGACATCTTCTTTTAGGGCTAACAAAATATTTTGGCCATTGGCGGAGACGGCAAAAGCATCAACGTGTCCATGGTCGAGAGTAACGGATTGGGCATGGGCATAGCCGATCGGGCTGAGGGGATAAGGGGTGTGGGTGGGGGTAGTGCCAAAAACTAAAGTAAGGGTTAGTGGCACGGCAATCAAAGAACTCTTTTTGAAAAACATAAGCTATACCTTCAGGGTGTTAGGTATGAAATAAATACCTTATTGAAAATGATTTTATAAACTTCTAGGGGAAGTAAATACCGATTCAAAACGAATGTCAACCAATGTTTGACGGGGGTATTTATGAAAGTTATTGTCATTTATGTCTTTATTTATTTTATAAAATCCCCAAGGATAATCCATGACGTTAGCTAGATTTTCCTCACTTTATCGCGGCTTATGCGTGGGTATATGTGCGCTCATATTCTGTGTATGCGCCATGCCTTTTTCTGGTATTACTACAGCGTTGGCATACGAGGCTACGGTAGGGTCTATTGACGACACTCCGGTGCGTCTTAATAGCGGACACATTGATATTGGACCGGTAAAAATAGGCAACGAAATACATTTTGCTATTGGTGACGATTCTCATCAGCATGCAACAACTTCTGTGTGGCGCAGCCCGGAAGCAGTAACTTTTGAAGTTGGCGAAACCCACAAAGTTCGGGTACCGGATAATGTTTCTGATACTGGTTTGGGTTTTCTTGGTGCCCCCGGAAGCGAGATTTATTTTCTCTCCCAAACCCAACAAGGAAATAGTTTATGGCCGGGTTTTTCTTCCGAGCATGCCGATGGCCGTGGTTGGAACTGGGAGATAGCCACCAATAGTCTTCCGGAAGGTGCCCGGTGGTGGGCATATACCAGTAGTAGTGTTAGTACCGGGGTGCAAGAAATGCTAGCTAGTTATGAGCATCCAAGTGTTATTGAGCGCTCAAAACCAGTGCACCTGCATAATAACTGGGTGTTTAGCTCTCCTGGTACCTATGTTATTGATATTCGAGCCGTACCTGGTGACGATTACGCTGCAGCAACCCAGTGGCATACGCTGACTTTTGAAGTAGGTGGCGCAGATGCACAGCCGCAACCACGCCCGACGCATACTACTTCAACTCAGCGCCCGGTGCCGCCAACGAGTTTTCCAACTACTACTCGTCAACACGATCCGATTGATTCAGGTAATAATTCCGGTGATAACCGCAATGGCGAACTAAATACTGATCATGTTGAAATAACCAAAGGTCATATTGATTTAGGGCCAGTTAAACGCGGCGATCGGTTCTTGTTTGCACTAGGCGATGAGTCCTATCAACATTCTCCCAACAAAGAATATCGTGATCCTTCTTCAGTAACGATGGTGGTAGGCGATCATTTCAAACACACTCTTAGTGCTAGCAATGCTCGCGGCGCATTAAGTTTTGCCGGCAATGAAGGCGATACGATCTATTTCGTTGACCAAACTCAGCACGGTAATGCCCTATGGCCAGGTTTTTCCTCGGAACATGCCGATGGTAACGGTTGGGATTTCGAACTCGACCCGGTCTCATCCCCAGCCGGTAGCCGGTGGTGGGCATACACAGCCGATTCCTTCGGTGGTGTTCAAGAGATGTTTGGCTCTCATGAAGGCTCGAGCCGAATTAATCGTTCGCAGCAAAAAGTCCATGTGCATAATAACTGGATTTTTACCCACAGCGGCACCTATGTCATCAATATGCGCGCAATCCGTTACGACGGACACACCACCGACTGGGCACCGGTTACCTTCCGGGTATGTGAAGCGGTATCTGATGCCGGAGTCAGTGGTGTTGCTAATACCAATGTTCTAGGAGCCGCGACGAGTACTAGGCCAAGTGCTCCTAGTTCTGCTGCGCTACCAACACTAAATGCTCTGGGTGTTTCTGCATCAGGTGGTAGTGCTGGTGGTACCGGTGGGGTTCCTCCACTTGCGGCTTTTGGTAATGGGGATGCTTTAGCAGCTGCACCTACTTTACCGGTGATGCCGGCAGATTCTGGTGGTGCGGCATATGGAAATAATCAAGCTACCCCAGTACATTATGATGCCACTGCGGTACAAAGCGATCGTCGTCACTGGTTAATGCTTATTGCTGCTAATCTCTTTTTCCTTCTGGGATTAAGCTTTATGGTTTATTCAAAAGTTAGTTAGTTTTTCTTAGTAAATAAAAGACCATCCGTTAAGAACGTACTTGTTCAAACGGATGGTCTTTTAATCATTAGTATCCTACTTCTGGGGTAAGGATAGAAAAATACCGCATCTGCATCCTAAATGAGTGCAGATGCGGTTTTAGCCTTGCGGTTATGTACTTAACGTCCTAAGAGGGAGCGAAGCAGTGGCTGCGGAATAAATTTAGCCAGGATTGCCCCGATGGTAGTAAGTGCGCCAACACTAGCTACAATGCCAAAGAGTGCGCGAGCAAAGGTATCAAGATTAAACATAGAGCTACCGCCTGGCTTTGGTTTTTCCGTAGTTGGGGGAGCTGGGTTCGGCGGAGTTGGTTTATTATCCGGTATATAGTTTCCGGTAGCACACTTTTTTAGTGTTTCATCGCCGATAGCGAAAGTAAGCGTGCTGGGTGCAGAAGTAATGCGCTTACCCGCTTTTGTTTTAGCTGAATAAGATACTTTAAATGTGTATAAACCAGCAGAACTAAAAGCCCAGTTAGTATGTGCGTGCGAGGCAAGACCTACTTCAATGAGATGATCGTTGGTAGTGGAATCAAGCAGAATTTGGTTATCGCCACTTAATGATGCATCAAGGAACGCACCCCAGGAAGCACCACTAGGTATAGAGGCAGGTGTTATTGTTAGATACACTGACCCATCTAGCTGTGAATAGTCGATAGCCTGGGTGCTATACCCTGGCCAAATAATATCGTTGTGTTGGGTTTGTGGGAGTAGATAGTAGTTATCGTCAAGAAACTTTAACTTATCTTTGCGCTGCGTTTTTATCGCATTATCATGCACACCAAGCACAACTTGATCAAGTCTGCGATCAACTGATTTATTGTCCACAATCGCGGTGTCATCGTGGAGCGTGGTTTGTAGGGAATGCCTGGCCATGGATGCTGCAATATCGACATGCCCGCGATCTAATACAGGTTTATTATTACAGGTAGTGATATCTGTTTTTGGGTTGGGGGAAGGATTTGGTTGGGTATTATCTATAGTAAGCATGCCATCATAACGCGGGGTTTTATTATTCCCATAACGTCCACCGATAGGGGTGTCAAGGGAACCACCAGACATAAGTGGATGTGGGATAATTTTAAGCTGGATGCTGTCGTCATCATAGATGCCGTCATCGTCATTAAAGGTAAACTGACCACGGCCATTTCTGATTAAACCTTCAAAATTCATGGTGGCGTATTGCGAATTGTGTTTGCTATAGAACCCACCGTGGATAAAACCAATATAGGACGGGTCATCGGCTTCCACGATTAACCGGTTTACTGTCTCGTTGACGCGTTCAAAACGAGCATGGATGCCTGGGTTGCTGAGTTGAATGTCTTCTGTGGGCTGTACCTGGCGCTGCATGTTGGAGCTATCTGTCCATGTTGTTTTATTCGTTGCCGAGGTGGTCCCACTTGTTTGCTTGTACTTATAGGAAAGTTCTTCGGAAATCCACCGGCCATGCTGTTGATCGTTAGGTGTGAAAACGGCTTGGATCTTAGAATCAAATTCACCTAGCATCTCATCCCAGCTAGCTTGACCGTTGGTAACTGGTAGATCCGTCAGGAAGTAGCCGTCTATAAAAAGGGTAAGGGTTCCGCTTAGGCTGGTGTCTTTTGCGCTAAAGGAAAGCGTGCTGAGGTGCTCATCACCGCTTTTTTCTTGTTTCTCCTTTGGCGCGACCTTAAAAGTGTAATCATCAGCGGCAAGTTCCATGCTGGCGGCAGCATCGAAACGCTCTTGAGTGGATAGGGTCTTTTCTGCCTTTGGCTCTTGTCCGCCTACTTGAATACTCATTGTTGATGGTGGCGAGGCAATTAACGTGCCGTTTTTGTGGCGTGCGGTCGTGCGATAGGTAACCTGGTAGCGGCCTGGTTTGGTAAAAAGTGTGGAATTATGGGTGTGGGCACCTGCGGTTAATATTGATGAGTGGGGTGAGTTTTCACTCGTGCCCAAAAAGTGGCGTAATAGGTGCGGGTTTGTGTCATCGTAGACAAAGACTTCCATTTCCCCTGGTCCGGTAACAGAAATAATATCGAGTGAGGCTGCTTCATTGCGAAAGTCCTGAACCGGAAGAGCGCTATCGGCTCCGAAACCCCACCAAATAGGTTCATGGTTACCATTCATAAGATCCGGTGCGGTGTAAAAAGTTTGCCCAGGTTGGCCAATGAAATCCATGGTGTGGTCGGTGGGGAGGGAAAATTGATATTTGCTTTTTCCGTTTTCCTCCCATCCTTTTCCAATCCAGATCACGCTGTCGTCGATAAGCTCGCTGCCTTTGCTGCCGCGTTCGCTGCGAAGCACAAAATTATTATTTTCCCAGAAGGTTTTTGGTGCATCGACATGTCCCTTAGTGGCAACCGTTTTACCATCGTCGGGGCCAGCAAAAGCGGGGGGTGAATACATAACAGTGGCGCTACATAAGGCAATAATTGCTACTGACCTGCGAAATGAAGGATGCATAAGGAGCCTCTCTAGAAAATGAATGTGAATATCATTATATCTATTGATATAACTTTGCAATAAGAGAAGGGGGTATTTTTGAACTCTTTTTCTACATCACAAAAAGCGCAGTCATAACATAAAAGAAATGACTGCGCTTAACTTCGCTTTTCGACGGCGTGAAGCTATAAAAACTTAATCGGTTTGCAATTCTTCTTCAGCTCTTTGTGGCTTCTGCTGTGTCTGCGCACTCTTAGGAGGTGACGCTGATCCTGGAGCAGGAAGAACACCACCCGGTGCTGGCGGTATCGGTGGGGTAAGTGGTGGCGAAGCAATTGGTGTAGCTGCACCTGGCGCTGGAGGAACCGAAGGACCTGGGGTAGGAATACGTGGTACTGGAATGGAAGTACCCGGTGGGGTGGGCAGAGTAGCACCTGGTGGTGAAATTTTTGGTGCGGCAGCCCCTGGTGGTACCGGGATAGCCGCACCTGGAGCAGCCACAGGTGATCCTGAACCTTCTGGTGTTACTGGTGTCACTGGTGCAGCAGGAAGCGGGTTTATACCAGGCACTGCGGCACCTGGTGCTGGTACTGCAGGCTTAGCATGTGGGGTAACAGTACCCGGTGTTGGTACCCCCGGAGGCATTGGCGAGCCGGATTTAACTGATGCACTATCTTGAGCAGTTTTGTTATCTGGTGCCGGTTTTGGTTTGGATACTGTCGATACGCCGGTGGTGTCTGGTGTGCGTACCTTGGGATCAAGAAATAGTGGGTTGTTGCGGGTAGGCAGTTTGCCGTCAACCAAGACGGCATCGCGTAGCATCTGGGCAACATCTTTGACTTGAGGGGCATCTTTTTCTGCGACGGTTTTTAAACCACTACTCATCATCGTGTTACAAAACGGACAGCCCACGGCAACTTCTGCTGCACCAGTGGCAGCGGCTTCTGCAGCACGATTTTCATTAATTCGGGTGCCGATTTTTTCTTCCATAAACATTCGGGCACCACCGGCACCGCAACAAAAACCTTCATTACGGTTGCGATCCATCTCTACTAGCGTGGCACCGGTTGCCCCGATAAGCTCTCGTGGTGGATCAAAAATCTTATTGTGCCGGCCAAGGAAGCAGGGATCATGATAGGTTACTGGTTTTCTATTTTCTGGCCCACGTGGAATTGGAGTGAGTAGTTTTTCCCGCACCAAGCGGTTAAGCAATTGGGTGTGGTGGAAAACATCGTAGTGTCCATCAAAGTCGGGATACTCGTTGCGGATGGTATTAAAACAGTGCGGGCAGGTAGTGATAATTTTGCGCTGACCGCGCGGCACATTGGTAAATACCCCATCTAAAGTGGTGATATTTTCTTGAGCGAGCTGCTGGAATAAGAACTCATTACCTGCGCGCCGGGCAGGATCACCGGTGCAGGTTTCGCCTCGAGAAAGCACCGCAAATTTCACACCGGCAGTGTGTAGTAGTTCGACAACGGCGCGAGTGGTTTTTTTACCATCTTCATCGAAAGTTCCGGCGCAACCAACCCAGAAAAGGTATTCGGTGTCCTCGAAATCGGTGATATCTTCACCAAAGACCGGGACTTCAATGCCATCGCGGCGAGCTTGTTCAATCCAGCTGCTGCGCTCACTAGCATTGCGCCCCCAAGGGTTGCCCTTAGTTTCAAGGTTTTTAAACATTCCGGTGAGCTCGGAAGGGAAGTCTGATTCTGCTAGTACTTGGAACCGGCGTAGGTTAGCTATGTGGTCGATATGCTCAATATCAACCGGGCATTGTTCTACGCACGCACCGCAGTTAGTGCAGCTCCACAGAACATTGGGGTGGATAATATTGGATGTGCCGACCAGTTTAAGTACATCGACCCCTTCATGGGAAGTATCTGCTTGGAAGGTTTCTGGATTTAGAAGATATTCGGCGTTGGCAACGGCAGCGTCTCGAATATCGGTGACAAAAAGTTTAGGGCTGAGTGGTTTTTCGGTATGCCATGCGGGACACTGCTCCTGGCACCGTCCGCATTCGGTACAAGTGGTGGCGTCGAGAAGCATTTTCCAAGACGCATCAGTGAGCCTACCAGTACCAAAAGTATCGGTATCTTCGACATTGTCGATGGTGAGTACTTTATTGCCATCGGTCATTGATGCAAGTTGGCCTAGAGCTTTTGCCCCGGTGGGATTGCGACGGAAGAAGATATTAAAGAAGGCTAAGAAGCGGTGCCAGCCCACACCCCAGGTAATGTGATAGGCCATAACATAGAGCCAGATCATGCCCACCATGAGTTTGGTGAGGGCAAGTGCGCTGACCACGTTGGGCGATGCCGGTAGGAAAGTGGCGATATGGATGCTTAAAAAATCTGCCCATGGCGAACCATGCCCATATGTGGCAATCTTTGCGGCTTTAACCAACAGCATACTGATGCCCTCAGTGAGGATGATGGTTTCGACAAAGAATGCGGCGAGTGCATTAGAACCATAGAACCGTGAGAGCCGATCGCGGTGACCTTTGTTAAGCCGGAGCGTGGAGAGGAAAATAATGCCGGCGATTGTGCCAATAGCGAGGACTTCTTCAGCGAAGTGATACAGAGAAAGATTTTTTAGTAGTGGCCAACCGGAATCCGGTGCAAAAGTTTGGATATACGCCTCGAACCACACTACCGCGCCGATAAGAAAGCCCAGCATAACAAACCAGTGCGCAAGTGCTACCACGGGTTTTCGGATCATCTCAGTATGGAAGAATACTTCCTTGAGCATGGTAAATAGACGAGTGATGGGCTGATTAATTCGGTTTGGGCTGGGTTTTCCGGAAGCAATCAGCCGGTATATTTTTGCTGCTGCTCGGATAAAGAAAAACCATGCAGGTAGCGATAAAATGATGCCAAGAACACCCATAATGAGTGTTGCTGGGGCTTCGGACATAAGGAAATCCTTGGGCTGGAAGAGAGGTAAGTCTGTAGGCTCCCAGCTTAATCAACACCGGGTGCACCCCCAAATGTTCAAAACGCTATGTCAACAACACCATGTTAGCTAGTAAAAGCTAGCTAAACCTATCGCGAAGCCACTTCCAGCTACTAAAAGCAGACTGGTATTCCGCGTGCTTGGATAATTGTTTGTTGCCACTGGGCAAGCGTTCGTCCAGTGGGAAGATGCACTAGGTTATGCCACACAGTAACTGGAATACCCATGCTTTTTAGCTTTTCGACGCTCTCTGCATTGGTGTTTTGTGTTGTGCTGGTATTAAGCGCAGAGTTGTTGAATGCACTCTGTAGTGCTTGATGAGCAGCTAGTTCGGTGGTGTAGTCCGCGATAATTACTGCGTCATAGTGTTTTTCAAGCCAGGTGGCTAAGTTGATACTGGCAGTAGTGCTGCTATCAATGAATTCAAAGGGCACATTGCCAATAACGCGCAGACGCGTCGGGGTGTTTTTTAGCGGATGAATAGCGGTGCGACTATAGGTGGCAATGCTTGCTGGAGCAGGGGATTCGTCGAAAAGATCCAGTAGGTCGAACATGCCACAACGAGTAATCAAGTCTGCGGTATAAAGGCCGGCAGCGCCAGCACCAATAATGGCAATGCGACGAGATTGCGACATTGTTCTCCCTTTCTTAACTTATATATAGACCGAATTGTCTAATATTTTAGCACTAGTTTGTCTAAAAGTGATTTTTATTGTGACATGTTAGTTAAAAGCCCAGGTAGAACGTGAACGTATTATTAGACAGATTGGTGTATGAGACGGTGAGTCGATGCCATTGGTTATTGGCAGGTAATAAGACGTTGCACATATTCATATGTGGTTACTCAATTGTGAAAAAACCTTGACGCGTTGTGCTTTCTGTGGGATCTAGTTGAACCGTCGATAAGCTAAAAATAGGGTATTTATGCCGATTTAAAAGTGATGCAGGTAAAAATTTTCAATGAATTTTCTTTGGATCACAAGTCTGTGACCTGCGAAAAAAATTCCGTTTTTTCTCCATCATTGGATCTTCCCACCTTAATTAACCTTATGTTTACTTTGATGGTGCACTATAGAAACGCTTGATGCTCTAGATAATCTTTTAGGCAATTCCTAATACAGAAAGACGCACAGTTATGTCGGATACAGTGGCAGTAGCCCCACTTGCGAATGATTCGAAAACTGATAAGTGGTGGCACCTGACATTTGGTGGCTTATTGGCTGTTACTTTGATCTCTTTTACCCTCTGGTCTTTTGACTACGTTGGCGAGGGAGCAAACAAGGCAATTCTGATAACCAATATTTTCTTTGGCATTTTTATGGCCTTCAATATTGGTGGCAATGACGTGGCCAATTCTTTTGGCACCTCAGTGGGAGCAAAAACGCTCACTATCAAACAAGCACTGATCATTGCCGCTATTTTCGAAGTTTCCGGTGCAGTGCTCGCTGGTGGTGAGGTCACTGAAACCGTAAAATCTGGCATCGTCGATTTAGCTGCGATTGATCTCGTTCCACTGCAATTCGCCTTTATTATGATGGCTTCTTTGCTCGGAGCTGCGGTATGGCTGCTTTTTGCCACCCGGGCAGGCATGCCAGTATCTACTACGCATTCTATTGTGGGCGGTATCGTCGGTGCCGCGCTGACCCTTGGTTTTACCGAGGATCTGGGCGGCTGGGAAATGGTGCAGTGGTCAGAAATCGGACAAATTGCTAGTAGCTGGGTGCTTTCTCCAGTACTAGGCGGAGTCACCGCGTGGGTGCTTTACTCTGCAATTAAGCGGTATATTTTAGACTTCAACGATAAAGCTGCTCACGAGCTTAGCGAGATCAAAGAAGCGCGTACCCAATTACACCGTGATTTCAAGAGCTCTTTTGAACGGATGAGTCCTGAGCAACAAGTGGCCTATACCAATGCGATGACTCGCGATGCGGCTCTTATCGCAGAACGCGATTTCGATCCAGCAGATTTAGAATCCGATTATTACCGCAGCTTGCACGAAATTAATTCACGACGAGATAACCTGAATACTCACCGTGCTTTAGAAAGCTGGGTGCCACTTTTAGCGGCCATTGGCGCTGCCATTATTGGCGCAATGATGCTGTTTAAAGGACTAAAGAATCTCAATCTGCATCTGACCACATTAGGCAATTACCTCATTCTAGGCATGATTGCCGCACTAGTGTGGATGGCGGTATTTATTTTCTCACGCACACTCAAGCAACAAGAACTTTCCCGAGCAACATTTGTTATTTTCTCCTGGATGCAGGTGTTTACTGCTTCTGCTTTTGCCTTCTCACATGGCTCTAATGATATTGCCAACGCTATCGGTCCATTTTCTGCCGTGATTGATGTGCTACGCACCGACAGCATTGATGGTAAGGCCAGTGTTCCGACCTTTGCCATGGTAACTTGCGGTGTAGCACTCATTTCTGGCTTGTGGTTTATTGGTCGCTATGTGATCCAAACCGTAGGTTCTGGACTAACAAAAATGCACCCTGCCTCGGGTTTTGCTGCGGAATTAGCAGCTGCAACCGTGGTCATGGCAGCTTCCTTACTTGGCTTGCCGGTATCTTCTACCCACATTCTTATTGGTGCAGTTCTTGGTGTTGGCATGGTTAATAAGGCTGCAAATTGGTCATTGATGAAGCCGATTGGATTAGCGTGGGTGATTACGCTACCTGCTGCTGCTACTGTTTCTTCGATTGCCGTGTACGTACTGAATGCGCTGTGGGGCTAATCGGCATTGTTAAATAGTTATTGCTAGTTAGATAGAGGTTAAGTTTTAAACTGACTTAAAAGTTTCTCAACTTTTCTGCCCAAAAAATACGGGCAGCTTCACCGCCGGGATGTGGCTACTGACATCCCGGCGGTGAAGTATAAGTAGGGTGGTTAACTAGTGGGGGCAATAGTGATATTAAACAAAGTTTAACCTGGTATATGCAGGAAATATAGCGAATAGTCTACCGGTTGGGTCAGGGTTGTAGTGTAGGGTAAATGGGGTCGCAAAGCTGCATTATGGATGAAATTTTTTGGTGTAAGTAATGGATTTCGCCCATAGAGAAACTGCAAAAAGGGGACACATGAATGTAACGTCAGTCGCACGCGGCGATTGCCACCAGATGCCCGCCCACGGCCAGCCTAATAAGCGTATTCGCCGGGTCGCAGAAATTGATGGCATGCGTGGACTGGCAGTGCTTAGTGTTGTGATATATCACTTCTGGCCACAGATTGCACCAGGTGGTTTCCTCGGCGTAGACGTATTCTTTGTTCTTTCTGGTTTTCTGATTACGAGCTTATTAATTCGTGAACGTGTGGCTACCGGCGGTATCGGTTTAAAAAACTTCTGGGTTAGACGCGCGCGCCGCATCCTGCCAGTGGCAGTAACCGTATTACTAGTAGGAACCTGTCTTACCGCAGCTATTGGTGGCGATATGGCAGTTGGGCTTAAATTACAATTCTTTTCAACACTGTTATTCGTTAATAACTGGGCACAAATTGCTAGTTCGCATAGTTATTTTGCAGATACAGATGTGCAGATTTTTGCCCACTATTGGTCATTATCAGTTGAAGAACAGTTCTACGTGTTCTGGCCACTGATCGTAGTGGCTATTTGTTTATTCGCCCATCGACTCTGGCCACAAACATTATTAATTTTCGCGGTCGTCGCTGCGGTACTTTCTGCTGTGGCGATGGCAGTGCTTTATGTCCCAGAAACTGACCCCACTCGCGTTTATTATGGTACCGATACCCATGCATTTGGTTTGCTTATTGGTGCGGCGTTAGCACTGACTATTACCAGCCGTGATCCCTATGCACGCGATAGCTTTCCTATAACCACGAGCTTGCGTTATCTCAGTATTCCTTTTGGCATTGTTGTACTTACCGGTCTACTTGCAGCCTTTTTCTTGATTGAGGATACCAGTGCAGTTGCCTACCGTGGGGGTATTGTTGTCTCCTCACTGTTAACAGCAGTAACCCTTTATTGTGTTCTTTGTGAAGTCGGCCCATTGAATTGGTTATTCCGAATGCCGGTGATGCGTTGGCTAGGTGATCATTCCTTTAGTTTGTATCTATGGCACTGGCCAGTCATTGTTTTTATTCGCAGCCTGCTTAGTGGTGTTCACCCATTGGTACAAGGGATACTTGCCACAATTATTTCTTTAGCGCTCTCAATGTTGAGCTATCGATATATTGAGAATCCTTTCCGTCGGCAGGGCTATCAAAAAATGGCACAGAAACCCGTGGTGTGGCTGATTTTTCTTGCCTTGTTAAGTGGTTCTTTAATAGGGCTGCGCCATGTTCCTGCTCAGACACAATTAGAAGCAGACTTAACTGCACTACGCGAACGCTTCAACATGGGTATGCCTGAGTTGATTAAGTCCCATGGGCAAGAAACATCTGCAGAGTCTTCTCTTAGCGTTGAACCAACTCCTACCGTAGAACCACGGGTATTCCCAGTGGGTGAAGAGATCACTGCCTTGGGTGATTCTGTAATGCTAGCTAGTATTGCCGCTTTACATGAGCGTTTTCCTGGTATTTATGTCAATGCAGAAGTCTCTCGCCAGTACGCCACTGCGGTTGAGCTCCTTCAAGAATTGTCGGCGCAGAATGCCCTACGGCAATTCGTTGTGCTGGGATTCGGTACCAATGGGCATGCCAGCGCAGAGCAGATCGAAGAAATTTTCCGCATTATTGGCCCCGATAGAACAGTCATCCTGGTGCTTCCTTATGGTGATCGTCCCTGGATACCACAAGCACGTCAGGAGCTTATCGACGCTGCAACCCAGCACCCGAATGTTTATCTCGCACCATGGTGTGCGGCTGCCGGTATGCAGCCATTTTTGCTGCGAGAGGATGCCATTCACCCTTCGGATGAGGGAACAGTAGCTTATGCGGAATCAGTAGCGATGGCTATCCAACAGTGGGTGGAAAATGAAAAAGCCATGGTTCCTATCTGTATCTGAGGTGTGAGAAAGCACGTCCATAGTTGTCCGTTATGGGAGTGCAATAATGATGTAAATACATCAGAGATGAATATAATTCACATAAATTTATTGAAGTAGAAATAAGTGAATTTCAACCGATTTACCAGTGTTAATAAATCCCACTTATACTATTTTCAGCTATTATTAACATTTGCAATGAGATATATATCAAAATGTTTAGCCTTTTTATTCTTATTTGATTAGCATTCATGATGAAACCCTGCGCTAGGGCTGTGCTTGGTGTTTTTAGTTTTTGGTTAGCAGGTAGAGGCCAAAAATGACGTTTTACGTTAAATAATGTGTTTGATTGGGTAGTGGACTCATAGCGGTCTTTATGAAGATATTGAGTTCATGCTCAATTTTTTGCTGTGTGTCTTGCAAACGATAGCACTTATTTAAGGATAGCCTCAGCGAATTTCAGTGTATGGTAAGGAGACTATTTCCGTGGATAATGTAGGTTCCGCTACTGTGTTGGCGGCGAGGGAACAGAGATGGCGATCAAGCTTCATCGCTGTGTTGGTAGTCATTGGCATGATTTTTGCCTTGATTCCTTTTGCACCACCAACTCAGGCAGCAGAGCGCGCTGCTGATTACATTACTGAGGCACAGATTAGCCGGGAGCAGTCAAAAGAAAGCCCTCTTTATGCCGGATCGGCAGTTTATTTTGCTTTCAAATGGGATGCTTCTGAATATTATAGTACTGAAAAGGCGCCGCAAGCAGGCGATACTATGACGGTATCTCTTCCTAGCTGGGCGAAATTTGCAGATGCAATAGTAGATATGAAGGATGATGAGGGAAACATCCTTGCTACATGCGTGCAAACTCCAACCATTATCGTCTGTACTTTCACTGATTTTGTTGAAGGTAAGATTGATCTTCACGGTGACTATAAAACAGCAGTTTATTTGCAGGAAACACAAACTATTACGCCTACGCAGTTTCCAGTAGGGTCGGCAGATGTGATCGTCGATATTACTTCGATTGCTACTCCGGATGTTATTGATAAAGGCATTATTAAGCACGTAACCCCACAACCTAAATTTGAGATTCTTAGCGGTAAAGCTTCGAAGCATGGCCATTTTTTTGGTGTTCGTTCCAAATCTGATGGACAAAATGTTCTTCGTTGGAGCATTGTGGTTCCTGGTACCGGTGGAAATATGGTTGTTACCGATACTTTTACCAATAACCAGCAGCGCGCTAAGCATTTTGATCGCGAAAATATTCGCGAAAGTGTTGAGGTGCGATACCGTGATAGAGAAGCAGAAGGCAACCAAGGCGGTTATTGGAACTTAGATACTGATATACCAGCAGGTACCGCTAAGCTTCTTGATCATAGTTTATACACGACCACCTGGACCGAAGTTGATGGTCAGGCACGGCTAGAAGTAAGCATTCCAGATACAAATAAGGATTATGTTTACGATGTTATCGTTTTTACCACCATTGCTGCTGATGGAGTCAAGAATGGCGATAAAGTATCAAATACTGCCTATATCGATGGCAAATTGGTAAATTCGGTTGTTACTGCGCGCAACACAGTCAATGCATATGGTGAAGGTCGTGAGGGTTTTGGCAATATCTATATTTATAAGACTGTGGTCGGTATGGATAAGGCACCAGCTGATTATGTAGCTAAGATTAAGGCTGAGCTTACTTATCTGGATAGTAAGACTGAAACCAGAATTATTGAAGTCAAACCGGGCACAACCATTGAACAAGCCGGAAAAATTTTGGATCTGCCTGCAGGAACTGAAGTAACTCTATCGGAAGCAGATGCAACTGACATTCCAGGTTACACAAAAGTAGGTGTGGAGTTTGGCGAAGGCAAAGACGGAACCACCACTGGTAGTGCGGATGTAAAAATTTCTGAGGATAAAACTTCTATCAGCGTCATTGTGCGTGATGCGGGGAATACCGATGTTGGTGTTTCGAACATTTACCTTCCAGTCAAAGCTCAAATTGGTTTGACAAAGGTCATTCAAGGTGAAGCAAAAACTTTGGTAGCAGACGATCATGAATTTGATGTTCAAGCTTCATGGACTGACGAAGCTGGAGTGCCACAAGAACGCACATTAAAAATTGTTCAGGATGAAGTCACCTTATTAGAGGAGCTTCCATTGGGTACCGTTGTGACCTTGAAAGAACTTCTACCAACTGGTACTACTCCGCTTGTCTGGGCAACACCACGTTACTCAACTGATAGAGCTGGGGTTAACCTTAAAGACAATGGTGATGGCACGGCGACAGTCGTGGTATCAGAAACACCAGACAATAAAGTTGCTCTGGTTTCGGTAGAAAATAGTGCCAGTAGGCAAGAAGGCCAGATAGGTCTGACCAAAGTTGTAGGCGGCCTTGCTGCAGGGAGTTCTCAAGGGTCATCACAAAACCCACGTGAGTTTGATATTCAGGCCTCTTGGGTAGATACAGCCGGGGCGAAACAAGAACGCACGCTAAAGATTACTGAAGGTAAAACCACCCTATTAGAGAAGCTGCCAGTTGGCACAGTTGTTACCTTGAAGGAAATTATGCCTGAGAATACGGCAATTACTTCGTGGTCTACACCTGGTTATTCTTCCGATAACACTACTTTGAAGCTAACCGATAACGGCGATGGAACAGCGACTGTGGTTATCCCTGCAACTGATGATAAACCAGTCGTCGTTACCGTGAATAACACTGCCAATATTCCATGGTGGTGGTTGCTGCTACCACTAGCGCCGCTGTTTATCCCACCGATTCTTTCGGGATCTTCCGATGGTTCCAGTGGATCTTCACAGGGTTCTTCGGCTACAACTACGGTGGTTCCACCTACTAGCTCTACGCCAATAACTTCAGTACCACCGAAGACAACAGTTCCATCAGAGAAGCCAACCACACAGCAGTCGTTGCAGAAACGATTGGCAGAAACTGGTGCCAGTGTGCTGGGTATGTTGGGTTTCGCAGTAGCATTATTGCTAGCTGGTTTGGGCTTTGTTGTCTTAAGCCGCAAGCGTAATAAATAATCGACGCTACGGGACATAATTACGAAAAGGGCTGAGGTGAAGCGTGATGCTTTACCTCAGCCCTTTTTAGTTAAGTGTTAGGTGGCAGATATTAGCGCCAAGGAAGCGCAATATGTCCCAGCATGGGGGAAACAAAATGCCATATAGTAGCCAGTAGGCCTGCTAGGCCTAGAGCGCCAAAAAGATAGACCAACCAGGAATTACTTGGTTCGCTAGGCTCTGGTGTTTCTGAGTTGTCTGGGTTCTTTGGATCAGGTGCTTGCGAAGAGCTAGAGCTTGTCGACGGTGAGGTGGTAGTTGTGTGAGGGTTCTTTTCCTCAGGTTTTGCTATTTCACCGAAACGGGTGGTGAGCATGGTTAGATTTTTCTCGCCAGCTTCCTCAACCTTGTTTTTGTCGAAAGAATCCTTGGCGGCTGCGATACGCTCTAGTTTTTTATCCTCATCGCTTGTCTTATGATGGGTCAAGCTATCGGTGAGATATTTTTCAGTAACCACCCAGTTGACGATGCTATAGGCATTAACCTCATGGTTAGTTGGTGGGTTAGCTCCACTTTGCTCGTCGATAAAGTCTTTGAGGCGACTATAGCCTTCGCTAGCAATTTTCGAGGTGACATTGAGAGCCTCATGGGAAGTACTAGGCCCCGGTGCCTCGAGTGCTTCTTTGTATAGCTGTGTTTTCCTTTCTAAGAGCACCGGTAAAGCTTTTTTCGACTCTTCCAGATCAATGCCCACCTTAGCTAGATCGAGTGCTCGGGCATCATCATTGCCTTCCATTTTTAAGATGGACAGCGAAACTCGTGCTTTTGCCATGAAACACGCTTTTTCAGCCTCCGCATGGGCAAAACGTTGCTGTTCAGTTGCGGTGTAGTACTTATCGAATTTTTCTTTGCCACTGGCACTGTGGATAACATGACGCACCCGAGCAACCGAGACTAAAGCATTAAGTTCTGGCTCGTACTTAGCGGAATCAGCTGCTTTATTGATGCGGTAGCCATGTACCATCGAATCGCTTGTTTGTGCTTGAGCAATTGCTGGATAAGCAGTACCTACCGCAGTGGTAGCAATGGCGGTGCCGCTGAGAATAAGGGAAGCACTAAGGGGCAGTGCTAGCAGATGAGAGATTTTCTTCATGAGGGGAATTCCTTGTTGAACGTTAGGATTTAACGGAAGAAGTGACGAAGATGATTATTAACGGCTACGGCGATAAAACTTAAGCCGCCGAGAACCGCAAAGAGGACAGGTAAGACGGTGCGCAGATTGAACCATCCTTTTTCCGAAGAGCCAGTGTTGGAAGAACTAGAGTTGGTGGAACCTTCAGAACTTGGTTTGTTGTGCTGGCGTTCTCGCTCTAGTCGCTCTCTTTCCAACCGCTCTTGTTCTCTGCGAGCTAGATCTTTAAGTTTTTCTAGTTCCTCATCGGATTCTGGTTGCGGTATGGGATTGTGCAACCGAATATAGCTGAGATGCTCGAGATGGTCTTTGCGGGATTCATCGAGGGTTTGTACATAGATGGTGCCGTTTTTAGCAATGAGGAAATCATCATGTGCTCGGTTGGAGGTTTCTCGACCATTAGGTAGCACGATCGAGCGATGAACCTTAAAGGTTGCTGGATCCATCCAATTGAGGGTGCCGGTTTTACCATTAAGCTGTATCATTTCGCCATCGAGAAAAGCGGCACCTGCCCAGTCTTTTGTTGCCTCAGTATCGGTAATGGAGTTAACTGCGGTGACATTACGGTTGGCGTATGTGAGTGTTTGAGCACCACCATGAGGAATACTGCGCACAATAGTGGTTCCATCAGTGTTAATGGTGGTGAGCTTTTTAGTATACGAGTAGGTAGAACCTGGCATCAGCTTGAAAAGCTCGCTATCAGCAGTGGCGTTAAGGTCGATGGAAAACATAAAGCCCTTGGTGGAACGGCTATTTTCACCAGTACTTATTTCTGTGCCTGGGGCATAAAGGAAGGTGCCGTCGTTCATTTGTGCCATCTCGACGAGTTCATTGTAAAAATCGTAGAGTCGTACATAAGGGTTACCACTTGTTGCTGCGCTTAGTCCGGGCAGGGTATTTACCGCAGGAAGTTTTACTTCGCGGGTGTTATTGCCGTCGTAAACAGTGAAGTAGGTATCGTCGTTTTCGCTACTTCCGGCAAGAGAAACGCTAAAAACTTTCTGGGTAGTTGGTTCTACCCCAAGGGCATAGATGGTTTTGGAAGTTTTTTTAAAAATCTCTGGGGTGCCAAAACCGGTATCATTAACTGATACTCGCCAAATAGCGGTGCGGTTTTCCACGGTGCTAGTACCGTCTTCTGCTGCGGCGTAGTAGAGGTAGCCGTTTTCTGGGTCGAGAGCAACAATATTGAGTTTGCTTACTGGTGCTTCTTGTTGCGCAATGTGGTTAAGTTTTTTATCTAGGAGGGTAAAACCAAATTCGGCGGTGCTCATAAGGATGCGGTTGCCGATAAAGAAGGGGCGATTGAGATGGTCATAGTCTCTAGGAGAATCCCAGGTTTTCTCAGCAACGCGTAGTGCCGAGGCATCATTGCTGGGACGCTCACCTTCGCCGGTGTAGGTGAGCGCAACCGGATCAAGCCCTTCGTTAAGGTTATAGAAATTGGAGAACATTTTTAGCCCCTCTTCGGTAAGTGAGGTGGCAATGTTTGACCAATTAATGGTGCCGTCTTTTTTGCTAAACCGAGCACTAGCAGTATGTAGCTGTACAATTTTTACTGGGTTTTTAGGTGCGTAGGTTTCACCAGAAAGATACTGTCTCGAGCTGACCATTGCTTCGATATATGACCCGTCATCATCAATAACAACTTTAGGGTTACTGAATTTGAGGTCGAGGTGGCAAAAACCTTCTAAAGGCTTTGTTGGGTCGGTGCAATATTTCCGATAGTGCACTCCACCACTAAATTGTGCTTCCATGCGTTCTTGGGAAGCATCGTAGCTTTGCGATTCTAGCGGAAATTTAAATCCGTTCGCAGTTGCGGTGGCACCGTCGAGAAATGCAGAGGGGCCGCCGGTGTAGTTATTGAAACTAGCGCGGATTCCCCAGAATAAGTTGCCTTCGGCTGGGTTGGCATGAACAGGAGCAATAGGTAATAGGGCAAGGCTAATGAGAGGGATAAGAATACGGCGGGCAACCGTAGACATAAGCCTGATCCTTTCTTGAGGGATAAAATTTATCGCCATATAAAGCTATCTGCTTAGGTTTGCCTTTGTTTAGTTTCTTTTTCTTTGGGGGTGGCCTGGCTATGGTTGTGGTGTGGAGTGAATTGTGCAAAATTGCATGTCATTAGTGCGGGTTATCTGATTGTTTGTTAAATGTGATCTGTTCGATAGCTGAAAGTATGACCCCAGAAATGACGTCTAATGCCTGATTCTTTAAGAGTTTCTTACTTAACGACGCTTGCCTGCAGTGTTTAATGGGTGTTGCCCACGCAAGGAAATGATGTGCCTTAATTGTCCTTGTAGCTATAAAAATAGTTTTCATTACCGCTGTTTGCGCTAACACCCATATATTTTCTAGGTAAAAGTAATTTCGACGGTCGTGTGCTATTTGCCAAGGTAATACCGTTGATTAAGTGAAAAAATCGGTGAAAGAAATAGGAAAGCAGGTTTTTGATTAGTTTTTCTTCTTAGCTTTGGTTAAGAATTATAGCTATGACTTTTCGAGCATGGGCACGCAGTATGGTGAGTATTCTTGGTACAACCGCGATGGTAATGGCATCGGCAGCCTACTTGCCAGCAGGAGCTATTCCAGCTGTTGATGAGGCGTATGAGACTTTTGTCGGCGTCGATGAGCCCAGTGCTATGGTAGTGCAGCAGCTTTCAACAACGCTATCGGCAGAAGGAATAACGCTGGGAGCGCCTTCTTTGTTTGGTAGTTCTGATCGTACTCAACCAGCAGTAACCCCTGAGCTAGCTGGGGCACCATCGCAACGTTGGGTAGAGATGCCGCATGCTGAGTTGGATATGAACCCACAGGTTCTTGATCGATTAGTTGAATTTGCACAGGTAGATGGCAAACGGGTACGTCAGATTAATGCCTATTCGCCGAGTATGGATCGTACTATTCCATTGGTGTGGATTCGTCCCGAAGATACTTCTAAACCACATCCGGTAGCTTATTTTCTTAATGGTATTGACGGTGGTACCGGGGATGGGCATTGGCTGGGTAAAACCGACATTGTCAATTTCTATGCCAATAAAAATGTACATGTGATTGTGCCCATGCAGGGTGCGGTGAGCTACTACGCTGACTGGTTAGAGCCGAATCCATTTTATGGCGGCAAAAAAGAAATGTGGGAAACCTTCCTAGTCCATGAGCTGGTGGAGCCTTTAGAAAAAGCCATTGGTGGTAATGGAATGCGCAGCCTGGCTGGCAATTCAATGGGAGCAGCAGCAGTTTATAATATTGCCGCACATCATCCAGGGTTTTATAACTCCATTGGTGCTTTTTCTGGTTGTGCTGAAAGCAATTCTTTGTGGGGGCGTATGGTTATGTCAGCTACTTTGTCTGCACATGGTATTGCGCCGCAAACGGTTTTTGGCCCGGTAGATAGCGCCTACGCGCGGTACAATGACGCCTTGTTGAATGCAGAAAAATACCGTCAACAGCCCAACATATGGATTGGAACTGCTAGTGGTTTACCAAGCCAGAATGATCTAGAGTGGATGCGCACTGGGGAAATTTCTAGTAATCCAGTAGAAGTTCTTTCCGGAGGAAGTATTGAGATGGCCACGAATTATTGCACTCATCGGATGAAAGCGAAGTTGGAGGCGCTGAATATTCCGGCCACCTATGATGTGCACAATACCGGTATTCATGAGTGGTCCTTATGGGCGCAGCAACTTGATTCATATTGGCAAGTGCAGCGAAAAGGATTTGGTCTTTAAATAACTCCATCGCTTGTGCTGTTTTCTATATAAAAAGTCTCGGCCACTGAATAATGGTGGCCGAGACTTTGCGGTATGTGGACGTTTTATGTGTAGCTATTTTTCGTCGCTAGGCTCTTGAGTATTTTTGCGACGTCCGGCCAATTTGGCTAGGTGGCTATACACGGCACTAAAGGCTTCTGCGCCTGATGTGGTGTTTTTGGTTTCTTTGGCGGTGGCGATCTCAATATCGTCGATAGTGATTTCTCCAGCACGCAGACTTACCAACTCGGAATGATAACGCAACACGACGGCGATAGTTGCTGCAATAGGTACTGCTAAGAAAGCTCCGATGATGCCGAAAAGAGTGCTACCTAAGGTTACAGAAAGCAAGATAACTGCGGCGTGCAGGTTCATAGCTTTGGATTGCAGAACTGGTTGCAATAAGTTGCCTTCGATCTGCTGGACAATAAGAACTAGTAGTAAAACAAGAATGGCGTTGGTAAGACCATTGGATACTAGGGCAATAATTACTGCGAGTGCACCGGCGGTAAAAGCACCGATAATTGGGATGAAACCACCGAAGAAAGTGATAACTGCTAGGGCAAGAGCTAGAGGCACCTTTAAAATAATTAGGCCAATACCAATCAGTACTGCATCGACGGCAGACACGATTGCTTGGGTGCGTAGGAAGCCGCCCAAAGTATTCCAAATGCGAATACATAGTTCAGAGATGTGCCAACCAGCATTATTGCCAGCGTAGCGACGTACCATTGGCAGGAAGCGGTCGCCATCTTTGAGGAAGAAGAAGGTGAGCACCAAAACGAGTATGAGGGTGACCAGAATCGAGCTGGCGGTGGATACACCGGTAAATACGCCGGAAGCAATATTGGAAGATTGCTGTTGGATATAGGAAACAATGCGGTCGCTTACTTCATTGATTTGTTCGGAATCAATATTTAGCGGTGGACCTTGAATCCACTTCTGAATTTGGGTAATTCCATCGGTGGCTTGGGTAGCGAGAGCACGTGATTGGCTAGAAATTGAGGGAGCAATAGCAACAAAGACCGTGCCAACAATAGCAAAAGCGCCAATAATTGTCGTAAGCGCAGCTAGTGCTGGTGGGAATTTATAAGAACGTAGCCGTTGTACTGGTGGATAGAGCACGGTAGCGACCATGAGTGCAAGCAGCAGTGGTAGTACGCCTGCCCAAATAGTTCCCAGTGCCCGCCAGAGCAAGTAGCCGGCGCCAGAGAGAATGATCAGACGTAGTGCCCAGCTTGATAGCCAACGTCCGTCGGCACCAAGAATGATTGAACGGTCAATGGTCGGGTTGTTGGTATTGACGGTAGTAGGGTCGAGATTAGCTTCAAGTGCAATCGGATCGGAGAGTCCGAGGCTCTCGTCGATACGGTCGCTGAGATCATCGTGTGGCAAAGAGTTTGGGTTATTCGTATCCATTGAGCACCATTTTTGCATAAAGCCAAAGAAAAAATAAACAATTTTGTGCTCTGAAGTGAAAAATAAAATAATGATAACCAGCTATTTATGGGTTTAGATGGGTCTTGATCCGGGGATGCTTTTGTTTTTGTTGCATTGGGATAAATAGATCTGGGTGTGGGTAGTTACTCTATAATTTTTAATGGCTGATGCCGATATTTACTAGTGCTGCAACGGTTAAGCGTAGACATTATTTAAAAACTTGAGTCTTACTGACTTAACTTTTTGTCGACATTGGGCCATTGGTATGAAATGAATAAATAGCCTTTTAACTGCAAATATGAAAAAAGTTGAGTGGGTTGGGAACAACTTTTGATATTTATGCGTTGGAGAAAGTGTCAGGTTGAGTGACATTGACGCAAGGAAGTGTTAGAGTATCTCTTAAAGTTGAGTCAGATACAATCAACTTGATAAAAATTGCATTATTTAAACGATAAAACATTATTAATTATGGAGGAATTTTCATGTCTCGTGCAGTAGGTATCGATCTTGGTACAACCAACTCTGTTGTCGCTGTCCTAGAAGGCGGCGAGCCAGTTGTTATCGCTAACTCTGAGGGCTCTCGTACCACGCCATCGGTGGTCGCTTTCGCTAAAAACGGTGAGGTGCTTGTTGGCCAGTCTGCTAAGAACCAGGCAGTAACCAACATTGACCGCACTATTCGTTCCGTAAAGCGCCACGTTGGTACCGATTGGAACATCGGCATTGATGAGAAGAACTACACCCCACAGGAAATCTCGGCACGTACCTTGATGAAACTTAAGCGTGATGCTGAGTCCTACTTAGGTGAGGACGTTACCGACGCTGTTATTACTGTTCCGGCTTACTTCTCTGACGCACAGCGCCAGGCAACCAAAGAAGCAGGTCAGATTGCTGGCCTGAACGTGCTACGTATTGTTAATGAGCCAACTGCTGCTGCTTTGGCTTATGGCCTAGAAAAGGGCGAGAAAGAGCAGACCATTTTGGTCTTTGACCTTGGTGGCGGTACTTTCGATGTTTCTCTTCTTGAGATCGGCGATGGTGTTGTTGAGGTTCGTGCAACCGCTGGTGACAATGAGCTAGGTGGCGATGACTGGGATCAGCGCATTGTTGATTGGCTCGTCGAAAAGTTTAAGAGCGCTCAAGGTGTTGATCTTTCCAAAGATAAGATGGCTATGCAGCGTCTGCGCGAAGCTGCGGAGAAGGCAAAGATTGAATTGTCTTCTTCTCAGTCCGCTTCGATCAACTTGCCATACATCACCGTAGACGCAGACAAGAACCCATTGTTCTTGGATGAAACTCTATCGCGTACCGAGTTCCAGCGTATCACCCAGGATCTTCTCGATCGCACCAAGGCTCCATTTAATCAGGTAGTCAAGGACGCTGGTATTCCAATTTCCGATATTGACCACGTGGTTCTTGTTGGTGGCTCCACCCGTATGCCTGCGGTATCCGATCTTGTGAAGGAACTGACCGGTGGCCGTGAGCCAAACAAGGGTGTTAACCCAGATGAGGTTGTTGCTGTTGGCGCTGCTTTGCAAGCTGGTGTGCTACGCGGTGAAGTAAAGGACGTTTTGCTTCTCGACGTAACCCCACTTTCGCTAGGTATTGAGACCAAGGGTGGTGTGATGACCAAGCTCATCGAGCGCAACACTACTATTCCAACCAAGCGTTCCGAGACCTTCACCACCGCTGAGGACAATCAGCCTTCGGTACAGATTCAGGTATTCCAGGGCGAGCGTGAAATTGCTTCGGCTAATAAGCTACTTGGCTCTTTCGAGCTTGGCGGTATTGCTCCTGCTCCACGCGGTGTGCCACAGATCGAGGTAACCTTCGATATCGATGCTAACGGTATTGTGAGCGTATCGGCTAAAGACAAGGGCACCGGTAAAGAAAACACCATTAAGATCCAAGATGGTTCCGGTTTGTCTCAGGAAGAAATTGATCGCATGGTCAAGGATGCTGAGGCACATGCTGAAGAGGACAAGAAGCGCCGCGAAGAGCAAGAGACCCGTAACTCTGCTGAGAATATGGCCTACCAGACCCGTAAGTTCTTAGAGGATAACGGCGAGAAGATTTCTGAATCCACCAAGACTCAGGTGACCGAGGCTGCCGATGCAGTTGATGAAGCACTCAAGGGCGAGGATCTCGAGGCTATTAAGCAGGCCGTCGAAAAGCTTTCCACCGTAAGCCAAGAAATGGGCAAGGAGATCTACGAGGCAGAAGCTGCTAACGCCGCCGCTGGCGAAGCCGGTGAAGCTGATCCTAACGTTGTCGATGCTGAAATCGTCGACGAGGACGAGGAGAAGAAGTAAATTGTCTACCGACGATTTTGCTCATGATCCAGAGGATATAAGCCCTCAAGCTGATCAAACCGATGGTGAAGATCTTGCTGCTGAGCTTGATCCTGAGCTCGTTGCCGAGATGAAGGAAGCGCTCGGTGAACTTGGTGAAACTGAGCTTATTGAGGAAGTAACTGATACTGAGGAAACCGAAAGCTCTGTTGAAGTTCAACTTGCTGAGCGCACCGAGGATTTGCAGCGGCTTAGTGCGGAATACGCTAACTACCGACGCCGTACCGAGCGTGAGCGCTTAAATGCAATCGAAACGGCAAAAGCACAAGTGTTAAGCCAGTTGCTGCCGATTCTTGACGATCTCGATCTTGCTGACCAGCATGGCGATCTTGAAGAAGGACCGTTGAAGGCTTTTCGGGATAAGTTTGTCTCTACTTTAGAAACCCAAGGAGTTCATTCCTTTGGTGAGGTAGGCGATAGCTTTGATCCGGAGCGCTATGAGGCTGTGCAAGATTTATCCGAGGGTGAAGAAAAACTAGTGGGCACTGTGTTACGTAAAGGCTACGTCTTTGGTGAACGACTTATCCGTAACGCTATGGTGATTATTTCCGATCCCAGCTAAGTTATTTTGCTAAACCAAAATTAAAAGACCGCTTTCTTAAACTTTAAGAAAGCGGTCTTTATTGTGTATAAGGCAAGCGTTAAAAAACCTAGTGAAGGTTGCCAATAATGGACTCAATTAAAGTTAGTGCTGTAGACTCAACTTTAGTGTGAAAACCGCGCTCACGGGGAATATTGCTCCGAAAATGCTGGTTGCACAAAGTAGTGAAATAAACAATAAAATTTTAGAAATTTACTAGTTAAAAGGACAAATATTATTATGGCACCAAAAAATGAATGGGCAGATAAAGATTATTATGCTGACCTAGGAGTTTCCAAAACTGCTTCGGAAGCAGAGATTAAAAAGGCTTATCGTAAATTAGCGCGGGAAAATCATCCTGATTCTAACCCAAATAATAAGGTTGCTGAAGAAAAGTTTAAGCAAGTCGCTGAGGCTTATGATGTTATCGGTGATGAAATAAAGCGTAAAGAGTACGACGATTTTCGCACCATGATAAGCCGTGGCGGGTTTGGCGGCTTTAGCCAGAATGGAGGTTCAGGTTTTCCTGGTGGGTTTCGTAGCGCCCAAGACTTCGACCTCTCAGATATTTTCGGAAATCGATCTGGATCGCCTGGAGGCTTTGCTGAAGAAGGCGGTCTTGGGGATATCTTCGGTAGCTTGTTCAACCGTGGTTCTTCTTCTAGCAACACAGCGCGGAAAACGCGCGGGGCGGACGTCGAAACGCAAATAACGCTTTCCTTTGTTGAAGCAGCCAAAGGAATAACCATTCCGGTTCAATTAACTGGTGATGCACCCTGCCAGGTATGTCATGGTTCTGGCAGTAAGAGTGGCGCAACGAGCACATGCCAGGTATGTCATGGTTCTGGTTTTACTTCAGAAAATCGTGGTGCTTTTGGCTTTAGTGCTCCGTGTACCAATTGTGATGGCACAGGGAAAGAAGTCACCGATCCATGTGATAACTGCCATGGAATGGGTACGACCAAACGCACTCGCTCTATTATGGTACGTATTCCAGTCGGTGTGATTGACGGACAAAAAGTTCGGTTAGCTGGCCAAGGTGAAGCCGGACCTCATGGAATGCCAGCAGGTGATCTTTTTGTTACCGTCAATGTGAGAAAACATGAGGTTTTCACCCGCTCTGGCGACGATCTCGAAGTGAGTGTGCCGGTTAGTTATGCCGAGCTTGCTTTAGGCGACACTATCGAGGTACCCACCTTGGATAAACCGGTGCGGCTTAAAATTCCCGCTGGTACGCCTCATGGACGAGTACTACGTGTTCGTGGTCGTGGGATTGAAAAGCGCGGTGGTAGTGCCGGAGATCTTTTGGTTAAAGTTGAACTAGTTGTGCCAAAGGATCTCGACGCGGCTGCAATAAGTGCGCTACGCAACTATACCCAGCTGGAAAAAGAATCCGGGTTTGATCCACGTTCTGGATGGGCTGGTTTGATTTAAAAAATTACTGAACAGTTACCTGGGTAAGGAAGGAGGAACTGATGGCTGAGAAAAAAGAGAGCGAAAGCCGGGAAGTATTTGTTATTTCGGTTGCCGCTGAACTAGCCGGAATGCATGCACAGACTTTGCGTACCTATGATCGCATGGGTTTGGTAACGCCTGAGCGTACTCGTGGTGGGGGACGTCGTTATTCGCGTACCGACGTGGAGCTTTTGCGTGCCGTGCAAAAATTAAGCCAAGAAGATGGAGTTAATCTTGCTGGTATTAAGGCAATTATTGAGTTAAAAAAAGAAAACGAACGTTTGTGTGAGGAAAATAAAAAACTTCGTGAAGAAAACTATTCTTTATCCCGAAGGCGTTCGCGTGGCGAGGTTGTCCATGTTCCCCGTTCTACTGCGGTAGTGATGTGGGATCCACGGCGGGGAAGAAAAAATCGCGGATAAAAACCACTAGCGTTAAGCGTCTATGCGGGCACTGTTTTACAGTGTCCGCATTAGCTTTTTTATTTTCTTTTAGCGAAAGAATGTGTAGTAAAGTCGATACTTTTGTTAATGATAGCTATTGTCAATTTCATTTAAAGGATCCGGTTAAAGTGGTGTGGTAGCACTAATGCTGGGCATGAAAGGATTTTTAAATATCTAATTAAACTGGCCTTATGAGGTTTTTGTGAGGTATTTTCCTGCCTAGGTTTTTAGGTTTACCTAGGCTTATTAAATTGCATTTTATTTTCTTTATTGGAAATAGAGGGTAGCTTGCGGGGGTGATGTACGGGTGAGTCGAAGGTGACAAATTTTTGTTTTAAATGACTTACATATCAATTAATGGTTATTCTGGTTGCATGTAAAAAATTGTGGTATGTTCCACTTTTTTTAAAAAATGTGAACAATTCTTTGTTCCCTTCCAGAAAGGAACCATTATGACTGTTTACGCACCTCCCGGAACCGAAGGCTCGATTGTTCAGTTCCGTGCTCGCTATGAGAACTACATTGGTGGCCAGTGGGTAGCACCAATTGATGGCCGGTATATGGATAACATCACGCCTATTACTGGTGAAGTTTTCTGCCAGGTACCGCAATCTTCAGCGGCAGATATTGAATTAGCTCTCGATGCAGCACACAAGGCAAAAGATGCGTGGGGCAAAACTTCTCCGGCAGAACGTGCTCGTATTTTGCACCATATCGGTGATCGCATTGAAGAAAACTTGGAAAAGATTGCCGTTGCGGAGACCTGGGAAAATGGTAAGGCAGTACGTGAAACGCTCGCAGCCGATATTCCACTAGCTGCTGATCATTTCCGTTATTTTTCTGGTGCTATCCGTGCTCAAGAGTCACGTACTTCGCAGATTGACGAAAACACCGTGGCTTACCATTTCTATGAGCCAATTGGTGTTGTTGGCCAAATCATTCCATGGAACTTCCCATTGCTTATGGCAGCGTGGAAGCTTGCCCCAGCTCTTGCTGCTGGTAACTGCGTGGTACTCAAGCCTGCCGAGCAAACCCCAGCTTCGATCTTGTTATTGATGGATCTTATTGGGGATCTACTTCCACCAGGTGTAGTAAATGTGGTCAACGGTTTAGGTCATGAAGTCGGTAGTGCACTGAGTACCTCACACCGTATTGGCAAGATTGCTTTCACTGGTTCTACCGAGGTAGGTAAGATTATCAATCGGGCTGCTGCGGATACAATCATTCCAGTTACTCTAGAGCTTGGCGGTAAGTCCCCCTCGATCTTCTTTGCTGACATCATGGATTATGATGATGCTTTCCAAGAAAAATGTGTTGAGGGCATGGCTATGTTTGCGCTTAACCAGGGTGAAGTATGTACGTGTCCATCGCGAGCTTTGGTTCATGAGTCTATCGCTGACGAATTCCTGGCTATGGGCGTGGAGCGGGTTAAAAAGATTAAGCTTGGTAATCCATTAGACACCTCAGTCATGATGGGTGCTCAGGCTTCTCAGGAGCAGATGGACAAGATTAGTTCTTATCTCAAACTTGGTCCAGAAGAAGGCGCTGAAGTTCTTACCGGTGGCAAGATTAATAAGATTGAGGGTTTCGATAACGGCTTCTATATTGAACCAACAATCTTTAAAGGCACCAACGACATGCGCATTTTCCAAGAGGAAATCTTTGGCCCAGTGATGTCGGTAGCCACCTTCAAAGATTTTGATGAGGCCATTAAGATCGCCAACGATACCAACTATGGTCTTGGCGCGGGTGTCTGGACACGTCACCAGAACACTGCCTATAAGGCAGGTCGTGCTATCCAAGCTGGACGTGTGTGGGTCAACCAATGGCACAGCTATCCAGCTCATGCAGCTTTCGGTGGGTATAAAGAATCCGGTATTGGCCGTGAAACTCACTTGATGATGCTTGATCACTATCAGCAAACCAAGAACTTGCTTGTCTCCTATGATGAGCACCCAACAGGTCTTTTCTAAGCAGTACTGAAAGATCAAGACACCTAATAAAAGACGTATCGACGTGTTACGAGATTTCACGACATAGGGAAATAAAAATGTGTGATTACCTACAGGTCACAGAAACTGTAGGTATTGGCAAAAAACAATAGTTGACTATGCCGAAATCCATTGATGAGTCAATAAAAGGTGTCATATCCTTGTTATTTTTTCACTAAGAATTAGAAGGGAAGAACCCATGTCAGATTTTCCAGAGCGTTTTAGCGGTGCTGTTGTCGAGAAGTTCGGTGAAAAACTAGTTATCAACGAAGTTGAGCTGCCAGTACCCGGACCAAACGAGGCACTAGTGAAAGTTATTGCTTCTGGTGTATGCCACACCGACCTTCACGCAGCAGAAGGCGATTGGCCAGTACAGCCAAAGCCACCTTTTATTCCTGGTCATGAAGGTGTTGGTGAAGTTGTTCAACTCGGCCCAGGCGAGCACAGTGTTGCACTTGGCGATATGGTCGGCAATGTATGGCTTTGGTCAGCATGTGGTGAGTGCGAGCATTGTCGTACCGGTTGGGAGACATTCTGCGATAAGGCCGAGTACGGCGGATACACCGTAGATGGCTCCTTCGGCCAGTATATGTTGGTAGACACTCGCTATTGTGCTCGCATCCCAGCAGGTGCAGATCCAGTTGAGGTTGCCCCAGTTCTGTGCGCTGGCGTAACTGTTTATAAAGGACTCAAAGTAACTGATTGTCGTCTAGGACAGTTCATGGTTATTTCTGGTGTTGGCGGGTTAGGCCATATTGCAGTGCAGTATGCAGTAGCTATGGGTATGCGAGTTATCGCAGTAGATATTGCTGATGACAAGCTCGAATTGGCTAAGAAGCATGGTGCTGAGTTCACCATTAATGCTAAGAAAGTTGACCCAGCACAGGCTGTTATGGAGTTCACTGGTACCGGAGCCCATGGCGTATTGGTTACTGCTGTGCACCCACAGGCATTTGGCCAAGCTATTAATATGGCACGCAAGGGTGGCACAATTGTATTCAATGGTCTTCCTCCAGGAGAATTCCCAGCATCAATTTTCGATATCGTTTTCAAGGGCTTGACTATTCGTGGCTCGCTGGTAGGAACACGTCAAGATCTCGAAGAAGCCCTTGATTTCTATGCTCGTGGTTTGATTAAGCCAACAGTTAAGGAGTGCGAACTAGACGATATTAACCAGGTCTTTGATGATATGCGTCATGGACTTATTGACGGACGTATGGCTATCCGCTACTAAAAATAGCGCTTTAAGAAGCTAGTTATCTGTTTTCGTTAATACACATAAGCGTATGAGGTAGTGCTTAACAGCAACTACCTCATACGTTTTTATAGTGCATTATTGTGTATCGCTACTGCGAACCCGTTTAATAAGATCTAAGAATTTTTGATTATCAAAATAAGAGCTATGTCCACCATCGAAGCGTAATTTCTCAGAATCAAAGGTTGATGCATGAGGATCAACACCATGGATAGCAACAGAATTAGCCCCAGTAAGTCCGATATAGTCTTGATTTGCTAACACGGAGTACACCTCGGAGGCATTTGGACGTGCGGGAACACCAGGGCTACCAGCTAAAATTACTGCATCGGCAATTGAATTTTGCGTATTGGTTAGACCAGCGTAACCGACTACTGTGCTGCCATAACTATGCCCGATAAGTACTCGACGAGCCGTTGGATTACGTTGGGTAAGTATGTGCTGAAATTCTTGGAGATCTTTAGCTGCTGCTTGAGCTGGTGCCCCAGAAAACGCTTTCGATATATTTTTAGGTGCGCGATAACCCAACCATAAAACAGTTGCACTAGAGGATGAAGCAGTGTGATTATGAATAAGATCGGTGCGTTGAAGATAGCTAGCTACATTATTATGTGAATTAACTCCGGCAACCAGAGTGACAATGTTGGTTGCAGTATCAATATCACCAAAACTCACTACGGTATGCCCATCGCCGGTTTCTAATAAGCGAGCATTTGGGTATTTGTGTAGTAGCTCGCGGATTTCATTTTCGGCCACAATCATATTGAGATCGTGAATAGAGTCGCTATCTAAAAGGTCAAGGTCTTTGAGCCGAAAAGCTACCGGATCGATATCTGTTGGCAGGTCATTTTCTTTTAGTAACGTGTGCGCACTTGTTTTATCCAATAAAAGACTAGCCTGGCGCAGAAACTGCAACACAGCATTTGCTGGGGTAGCAATATCCCATTGGTCTTGTACATTGTGAAAAGAATTGTTTTCGTAGACTGCACCATATTGGGTGGCAGTATTAATTAACCAGCGTGCCTGAACTTCTAATTCTTTCTGCGCACCAGCAGCCAAGTGAAGAATAGTAGCTGTACGCTGATAACTACTCGCAGTGGTATCCCAGGTGCGATGAAGTGTGTACAGACGGCCTTTTAGTGCGTTAATAGCTTGCCCATGATGTGGATTAAGATTGTAGGCATATAGTGTTTGGTGCGCAGTGATTTGTTCGTAAATATAGCGACTAGCTTGGGCAAAATGTGTACTTTGCTGATAAAGCTCATCGGAATAAAGCGGAAAAAGTGTTGAGATGCTCATTAGTTAGGCCTCTTTAGGGTTTTAAACTACTAAGGCTGTGGGCTAAGCGAGTATCACTGTCGCACACACTGCGAGCAAAATGGTGCACATCGTTAAGGGTTGCTTTTTCTTCGGTTAAACAATCAGAAAAGATGTGATGCCATCGCTGAGCAATCTGTTGACTTGCAGTAGAAAGCATAGAGGGGCTTAATACTGTGCTTACCGTAGGTGCCTCTGCAGTAACTTGTAGTGCTTGTAGTGCGGTGGGATAAAGAATCATATTCATTCTTCTAGCCTGGCTCAGTTCCAAGAAAAGGGGAAGGTTCTGTGAAAAATGGTTGTAATCTGTGGAAAATGTGGTGAGAAAAATGGTGGAAATAGAGCAGTTTTCCACATACCCTAGACTCTATGAAAGTATGTTTAGCGCAGGTCAGAACAACCGCAGATAAAAATAAGAACTATGAAATTTTAAAAAATAAAATATGGACTGCCGTAAAGCAGCAAGCACGCTTGATTGTTTTTCCTGAGGCAAGTATGCAAGCTTTTGGTACTGGGCGGTTAGATATTCAGGCTGAACCTAGCGATGGCAACTTCGTCCAACAATTGCACGCATGTGCTCGTGAGCATAATATCGGGGTTATTTTTGGCATGTTTAGCCCGGCAGATTCGGTTAACCGGGACGGAAAAACAGTGAATCGAGTAACGAACACCCTAGCGGTTTTACTTCCCGATGGTAGACAGTTTTTTTATGACAAAATCCATACCTACGATTCTTTTAATTATCGGGAATCCGATACGGTAAAACCGGGCAAAGAGCTAGTGACCTTTGAATATGAAGATATTAATTTTGGTCTAGCTACCTGTTATGATGTGCGCTTTCCGGGACAATTTCGTAGCTTAGCGCACAAGGGAGCCGAGGTTATTGTGCTGCCAGCATCCTGGGCCGGAGGCGCCGGAAAATATCAGCAATGGCAAACGCTGACTAGTGCCAGGGCATTAGACTCCACATGTTTTATTATTGCCGTAGATCAGGCGGCAAGTGGTGAAGAAGACACTAGTGCTCCCACAGGTATTGGCTATTCTGCGCTTATTGATCCAACTGGGGTTCGATTAAGAGAAGCCGGTGCGGGAGAAGAAAACTTATTTGTTGAGATTGATCCGACAGTAGTGGAGAAGACACGTAAAACTTTAACGGTGTTGTTAGCTAGTGATCATTATGCCAGCTAGTAGGTTCAGTTAGTAGAACCAGCTAGTAGACAATAATCGTACCCACCGTAGGCGCAGTTGAGGTTAATCTGTCATCCATGCGGGGATATGGTTAAAGTGCAGTGAGGAAATATTTTTGATTGGGGTACCAGCACGGATTAAAGTGCGGCTGCTGTAGTCAACACGTTGTTTGGATCCAGAAATTAAAATATCGCGGTCTTCCCAAGTACCATAGCTAGCCACTACATCCGCAGGATCGCCAAGTTGGGTAAGGTGTAAACCCCGTGGCGCAACACATGCCTGGGTGGGTCGCACCCACCAAGGATCGAGAATAGTTCCTACAACTGGGGTAACTGAAAGCCACGGGGCGCTAGCAGCAATTCCCCAGAGACTTTGTAGTTCGTACAGTTCTCCTGGAGAATCTGCGCCAACAAAAAGATGTACCCGGGGAGCATTAGTGCGCATAAGATAATCGATAATAATGCAGCGCAGTGGAGCCAACCCGGTGTTATGGCTAATCATAACTAGATCATTGCCACTGAGTGAGAGTTTCCCATAGCCGTTGGCTAGCAGCCATTTTTCGCCAATCCGTGCAGAGGCAAGCAAACCAATAGGCGTGGTTAAGTTGGTATGGAAAAGATGAAATTCTACTTGACCGTGTTCGTTGGCCGGTACTGATGGATATAAGCAACGCCATATCCCGGTAAAGTAATCGGTAGTGACTTGGAGATATTCACCAGGTTTATAGGATAGTGGAGCTTCGGCAATAAGACGTACCACAGTAATCCGGGAACTGCGCCGTTCTATTTCTACAACTTCAGCTGGTATTGGTGCAGAAAGCGTATCGACGTTCACCGCAAGCAACTGTTTCATAATTTGATCAATGCGATGCTCTACAGCAAGTACGTCGACAAGAGGAAGCGCAGAACAAATATGACAGACAGCATGTTGTAGGGCAGCTGAAAGCGGCACATAAAAAGATCTATCCACTCCGCGGTGGGCAAGATCATGTGCCCATGCCGTGATATTAAGTGGATGGCTTAGCCCTGCGATAAGAGTATCGACGAGCGATGGCTGGAGTCGAAAACTGAGCCGGGCAAGCGGAACATCAGCATAAAAATGGCTAGCAACCATCGCAAAGAACTCCTCCCGGCGGGAGGAGATTTCTGCGATGACTCTAGCGTGATTAAACACAAATTTATTATGCCAGTTTTATCCGATGGGGTACCCACTGGCGAGGCCGTTTTGAGCAGGTTCCCATCCTAATGCTGGTGCGACATGTTCGGCGAAGTTACGCAAAATATCGACATTGATTTTTACCCCAACTTGGTTAGGGATAGTTAGTAGCAAAGTGTCGGCTGCTTGCACGGCTTCGTCGGCAAGCAGTTGTTCCACAAGCTTATCGGGAGTATCAACATAAACACGGCCAAAGGTTGCCTCGTTATTGTCGATGATGCCTACTTCATCATGGGTTTGTCCGCCGCTAAAAAGTTCGCGTTCTCGCTCATTGGTTACTGGGAAAATAGAACGCGATACGCTCACTCGTGGGTTCCACTTATGTCCAGCTTCTTTCCATGCATCGCGATAGGCATGAATATGTTCAGCTTGTAATACGTTTAATGGTTTCCCAGAGCCGAATACCAAGGTTGAACTCATAAGGTTGACCCCATCATAAGCTGCTTGGATAGCACTTTTCTCGCTGGCTGCACCCCACCATATACGACGATCCAGACCTGGAGAATGCGGCATAATTGGCAGAGTAGAACCTGGCTGATAAATCTGTGGATATTGTTCTTCCAAGGGGGCTGCAGTACCTAGCCCTTCGCCACGAATAGCTGAGATAAGCTGGAGGAATTTCTCACGTGCCATACTCGCACCTTGTTCGTCGCCAGGCTGGGGAATGTAACCGAAGGTTTCATAGCTGCGTAGCGACGGTTCTGGTGAACCCCGCGAGACCCCAATTGCAAGACGCTGATCGGCAAGTAGATCGAGTGCGGCAAGTTCTTCGGCTAAGTAGAGTGGGTTTTCGTAGCGTATGTCTGAGTTATGGCGTTGGACGGAACACCTATTGCTTGCGGGCACGCGCAGCCCGCAGTCCGTTGGCGATGACGACGACTTCGGCGACCTCGTGCACGAGGACGACCGCTGCCAGGCCGAGCACGCCGGTGATCGCCAGCGGCAGCAGCACAGTGATGATCGCCAAGGACAGCACGATGTTCTGGTTGATGATCCTGCCGCCGCGGCGGGCGTGGCGCAGAGCCTGCGGGATGAGGCCAAGGTCGTGGCCGGTGAAGGCGACGTCGGCGGACTCGATCGCGGCGTCGGAGCCGGTCGCGCCCATCGCGATGCCCACGGTCGCCCCGGCCAGGGCGGGCGCGTCGTTGATGCCGTCGCCGATCATCGCGGTCGGCGACGTCTCCGAGAACCCGGCGACGATGCGAGCCTTGTCCTCGGGACGCAGCTCGGCGTGCACGTCGCCGATCCCGGCCAGCTTCGCCAGCGCAGCAGCGGTGCGGGAGTTGTCGCCAGTGAGCATGCTCACCTCGACGCCCTGGTCGCGCAGGGTCCGCACGACCTCGGGGATCTCGGGGCGCAGCTCGTCGCGGACGCCGATCGCCCCGGCCAGGAAGCCGTCGACGGTGACGAGCACGCAGGTCTGCCCCTCGGCCTCCAGGTCCTCGACCCGGGCCTTGAGCGGACCGGCGTCGATCCAGCGCGGACTGCCCACCGCCACCCTGCGGCCGTCGACCAGGCCACCGATGCCGTGCCCGGCCTCCTCGGCCACGTCCTGCGCGGCGGGGGTTCCCCGGCCCGCGGCGGCGATGGCGGCGGCGAGTGGGTGCGTCGAGTGCTGCTCCACGGCGGCAGCCCAAGCAAGCACCTGCGCATCGTCGAACCCATGGGCGGCGACGATGGCGGTTACCTCGGGCCGGTTGCGGGTCAGAGTGCCGGTCTTGTCCACGGCCAGGTGCCGGATGCCGCCGAGGCGCTCGAAGGCGGCCCCGCTCTTGATGACGACGCCGAACTTGGTCGCCGCGCCGATCGCGGAGACCACGGTGACGGGCACCGCGATCGCCAGCGCGCAGGGGCTGGCCGCGACGAGGACGACCAGGGCGCGGGTGATCCAGGTCTCCGGGTCGCCGAGCAGGGACCCGAGCACGCCGACGAGGACGGCGAGGACCATCACGCCGGGCACCAGCGGGCGGGCGATCCGGTCAGCGATCCGGGCTCGGTCGCCCTTCTCGGCCTGGGCCTGCTCTACCAGCTCCACGATCGTGGTCAGCGAGTTGTCGGTGCCCGTGGCGGTCGCCTCGACCTCCAGCACGCCGGCGCTGTTGATCGCGCCCGCCGACACCGCTTCTCCGGGCGCGACCTCGACCGGGATCGATTCACCGGTGATCGCCGAAGTGTCCAGGCTCGACCGGCCCGAGCGGACCAGCCCATCGGTCGCGACCCGCTCGCCAGGGCGGACCAGCAGCACGTCGCCGACGGCGATCTCCCTGGCCGGGACCGAGGCGGAGATCCCGTCGCGCAGCACGGTCGCGGTCTCCGGCACGAGCTTCAGCAGCGCGCGCAGCCCGCCGCGGGCGCGGTCCATCGCCTTGTCCTCCAGGGCCTCGGCGATCGAGTAGAGGAACGCCAGCGCGGCCGCCTCCTCGATGTAGCCGAGGATCACCGCGCCCACGGCGCTGATCGTCATCAGCAGCGCGATCCCGAGCTTGCGCTTCACAACGAGATTCCGGATCGCACCGGGCACGAACGTGTACGCGCCCAGCAGCAGGCCCGCCCAGAACGCGACCAGCGCCGCGATGTGCAGCCCCGACCACTCCAGCGCCAGGCCGGTGCCGAACGCGACGCCGGAGAGGATCGGCACGACCAGGCCGGGATCACGCCACCACGGGCGCTCTGCCTCCTCTGCCTCGTCCGCGGGGCTGGTCGTCGGCTCGTCGCAGCCGCAGGCGGCGCTCACGAGGCGTCCCCCGAACTGCTCGCGGCGCAGCAGCCCGGCACCGAGCAAGCCGGGTCGATGCACGGCGCGCTCTCGTCCACGGCGAGGGTCACATCGACCAGTGCCGTCAGCGCCGCGGCCAGGTGCGGGTCGGCGATCTCGTAGCGAGTCTGGCGGCCCTCGGGCTCGGCGACCACGATCCCGCAGTCGCGCAGGCAGGTCAGGTGGTTGGACACGTTCGAGCGGGTCAGCCCCAGCTCGCGCGAGAGCACCGCGGGGTGGCTCGGGCTGTCGAGCAGGGACATCAGGATGCGGGAGCGCGTCGGGTCGGCCATGGCCCGGCCGAGCCGGTTCATGATGTCAAGACGCGAAGCAATGGTCAGCATGCACTGAACTATACAGTAGCCGCTGACCTAATGTCCAGTTGTCGCGGCTGCCGCACGCGCTGCGCGCGCTTGCCCTCGTGAGGCGTGATCACCTCTTGCGCCAGCGGGGCCACTTCGGCATCCCGCGGCCCTTCCAGGTCTCCACGAGACCCGCAACCCAGCTGACGGACGCGAAGAGCCCGTAGCCGGCCCCGGCGAGGCCAGCGCCGACCACGAGCCACCGGCCGATGCCGAGCCACACGCTCCCGTCCACGTCCAGCGCCATAACTCAGACATGCGCTAGCGTAAATCAATAACTCCGGTACCTACTTCAATGTGTTGCGTACGCGCAGCGATTGCCGAAAGTAGTGGAATAGGTGCGGCACCTTGTGGAGCGAAGTGGTGGATACGAAAATATGCGCCATTGACACCAATCTCATCGGCGGCTACGGAAATTTCTACGGCTTGTTGGAGCACATCTTTTGCGGATAACCCAGGCTGACCTGGAAGCGAATAATGGCCAAAACTGAGGAAACCAAAATATTTCATACACCTACCCTAGCGAAAAATGCCCAGGTAGTAGATGTAATATCGGATGATGAGTGAATAAAAAAGAATTATCTAGGCTTTATTATTAACTTGACCGATGTGAGACAAAAAGTGTGCAGTATGAATATTGTTGCTGCTTTGTTGACGGTATGGGCTAATGGATGGGTTTGAGTAGGTAAAAACCCGCGCACATATCCGAACGTAGAAGTTTTATGCACGGGTTTACTGCCTTTCGGTATGTACCGGCAGTTGTAGAAGTCTGTTATTTCTTGCTAATTACACCGCAGGCGATACGTGCGCCGGCATCACCAGTTTTGAGAGTTTCTTCATCTGGACCATCAGGGGCGTAACGCTTTGGGATATTGGCGTAGTTGTCGCGTCCTTCATGAACGATCAGGGCTGTGCCTTCGGTACCAAAAAGTAGTTGCTCATCAACGGCATCGGTGATTACCTCAAGATGTCCGGTTCCATCTGCATTAATGAGTAGGGAAGGAAGATCGCCTGCGTGTGGATGATAGCCATCACCATGCGGCTGGTTCATGCCATGGAGGTGTCCGCCAGCAGATTTAAAATCGCCTTCGCAGACTGCCTTGCTATGGATATGGAATCCGTGGAAACCCGGAGTAAGCCCTTTTGCTGCTACAGTAATTTTGGTGCCTGCATCGGTTTCGGTGAACTCAACTGTTCCTACGCCTTCACCGGATTGGTTTTTTAGTTCGGCGGTGGCAAAAGCGTGCGAGTTGGTTGCCGTGGGGGTCATTGCTTTGTCCTCGGCAACCTCTGTTGTGGTTGAGTTTGAGCAAGCACTGAGTACTGCAATGCTTGAAACTCCTACTAGTGCCACTGCAGTGCGGAGCGTCAATGTGAGGGACATGTGTTCCTTTCGTGGAAATTACCTAGTAAAGGCCTAACCATGATTGTGGTTGGCGAGACAGTATGCGCGTGTGCGGTAACTGCGGGATATATTGTAGCGAAAACTGAGAATTGTATGTATTTTTCATTATTCACTGTTTTAATATTGAAAAATATCTTCCCCTGAACTGCATGTTTATTGTTGGCAATTTTTATCTACTGAGAAAAAGGTTAAAAATATAGGCAAAAACGTTATAACAGGGGGATATTGATTGGTGTTTCATTGTCTTGGTTGAACAAGTTTCGTTTCGCTGTTTGAACGGGCTGTAGTGTGCTGGCGGCGATACTTGTTGGGTGGTTGAATATTTATGTTTGTAGAAGGAAGCCCATTTTTTATTTTGTAAATGGTGGGTAACTTGTGCCCGTTATCTACTTAAGGTCCGGTCTGTAGAGGTAAAAGTAAAATGTAAAGAGTAAATGGAAAGAGGGTAGGATTGCTAAGTCTTTTAGTTAATATCCCTGAACTGTAGCTTTGCTATTTTAGGCTAGGGTGAAACTTTCAGCCGTGGTTAATAACCTGTGGGGGAAATGTCTGAAAGTGGTGGGTTATTGAGGTTTGTACAAATGTATTATTGATGCCCCTTAAGTGTTTGTAGATAACAGTGGACTAAATAGGGGTGGAAAGCAAAAAGTTCTATCATGATATCCTGATTTCATATACCTTAAGTCTTATATTGGCGGGTCAGTAGCTATATGAAGTAGCACATTTACGATTTTATGCACTGCGATACCGAAGACAATATAAGCAAAAGAGGTGTATTCCATGACGCCGACACCAATGTCGCGCATCGTCATTGTAAAGCGGGATATGTGGGAAAACGATGCCTACACCGGTGAACAAAGCCTATATAGTTATGAAGAACTTTTTAGTGGGCTAGGCCATGAGTGTGTCGATAGATGGGCATGGATTATCCATGATGGTTTTGGGGTGGAATCGCATGTCCATATCGCAGTTAAGGCTAAAGATAAACCACGCAGTGTAAGCGAATGGGAAGAGATTTTTCACGGGGCACAGGTTCAGTTAGATAATACGGGTTCTTTTGCGCGAGTTATTGAGCATATGCTGCACGAGGATGCAGTCTCGATATTGGCGAAACGACGAATTTATCCACGGACACGCATTCATACCAATGAAGGATGGGATTGGCAGCAGGAGTACGATGAGTTTCTACTTCATCGTGGTACTGATGATCCACAGACTATGTTGGCGCGATGGGAAGCGGAATTACGAGAAGACACCGAGCCGGTTGGGGAGTTTCATCAGGTATGGGATGATTTTTTTGATTCAGATGAAGCACCGGCGGCTATCCGGATGAATTACTTCATCCAGGCGGATATGCGGTGTGTTCATCAGCTGGCATTTTTAATTAGTGTTATTGAATCCCTTTACGGAAATAAAGGCGTTTTTTGGGTTGGTGGGCGCATTGATAGCCGTAAGCAGCGTCCATTTATTTCGGAGCCAGTATCGGATTTTCGTCGTCGCTTGAATCAATATCGGGGTGAGGCAACGGTGGTCTGGTTGAATATGAAATCTGAGCATGCTGGTACCTGTGGTAAGGAAAATTGCTGTAGTGATAACCATGACTACCAATCGGTTGAATATGCCCATGAGTATTCGCCGGCAGATATTGCGCGGCAATTGGGTGAAGAATCGGTTGTTTCTCTTTTTTCTATGCAACCTTGTCTGGGGCATCCGATCGTAGAACGTTTATCACAGCGGATGAATATTGTGGTTTCGTGTAATCCGATTGAGCGTTTTATTGAAGATTTGGCACAGGTATATACCCGAGCTGGTATTGACCCAGAACTTGCCTATGAGCAATTTCAGATTGCTATGCGTTCGGATCAAGATGAATTTGTGCTAGAAACTGTCCAGCCGGCTATTGATGATCCGGTAGATAACACTGGTATGAATGTTAAGCGTCATTATGAAGTGGTAGCGAGATTACCCTTGGTGCAACGTCCGTTTGAGGAGACTGGAAATTTTCATGCGCACAGTTCTAAGAGCCTAGAGATTATTAACCTTAAACTTTTGTTGCCGCTTTTTAAGCTAGCGAATGCTTTGCGCTCTAAATATTTTGGTGATGATGGAGATCTGCGCAAGATTGATTAAGAGTATTAGGTTCGCCAAGGACACCCTAATGAAGGGGTGCCTTGGCAAGTAATGCCTACCCTTTTTCCGTATCGGTTTACTCTGGGGGTATGGGAAAGAAAAAGCGCGCAAAGTATGCACAGCAATTGGTGGGAAAAAATTCTGCCCGAGCTGGCAAAGTGCGACTTGATTCTTGGGAAGGCGGCAAACCTTATATTGTTTTCGAAGGTCGACGTGCCAGTGAGGAGCGTCCGATTAATCCCTTAGGTATGAAGATTAAAAAGAAGTGCTGCCGTAGGAATCCACGGTGTATTAATTGTCCGGTGGTGTATTCTCGCATGTCCAAGCAGGGTGCGTGGGCTGCAGATAAAATTATCGGCGCCGCACACATTGAAGATATGCGACACCGATAGGCTTATGGCTAGTTAGCTAGCAGTAACAGGTGGTTGATCAGACCATGGGAAAACAATCCACTCATCGGTGTGTTTCCATACATAGTCGGGCGATACTACTGAACGGCTCTTGGCATAGATCACCGCGGAGCGAACCTCGGAGCTGTGCTTGCTGAGAAGTTTAAGAACCAAATCAAGGGTGCGGCCAGAATCGGCGACATCATCGACGACAAGTACTTTACGATTAGTGAGCGAATTAATATCTAATAGTGGCTCAAGCAGAACTGGATCTGGCAGAGTCTCATTAACGTCGGTGTAGAACTCGACATTGATAGCGTCAGAAAGCTTTATGCCCATGGAATAGGACAGGGCGCCAGCTGGCACGAGACCGCCGCGTGCGACGGCGACAATAATGTCTGGAATAAAGCCAGAATCAACAACAGCCTGGGCTAACTCGCGGTTTGCTTTGCCAAAACCATCCCAGGTGAGAATTTCCTTATTTTCAAGATCAAGTGAATCTGCGTGATAAGCCATGTTCCTACTCTAGTCCTTTGCAGTACCCTCTAAGCAACCTCTTGAACTATGGATGCTTGTCGACGGAAAAACTATGCTAAAAAACTTTTTTAAAGTTGAGTGGAACAAACTCAACTTGCTGTGCGTTATAACTGATAGCTGAACAACAAAAGTACAGCATATGAAAGGAAAAATTATGAACTCTTTTAACCCCACAACAAAGACCCAAGAAGTAGTGCAGCAGGCTTTACAGAGTGCTTCTGCAAAAGGGAATCCGGATATTCGTCCGGAACATTTATTAGTAGCCTTGCTTAGTCAAGAAGATGGCATTGCTATCCCAGTTTTACGTGCTACTGGTGTTGATCCAGATGTAGTGCGTGGGGAGGCAGTAGCACTCGTCGATAAGTTACCTAAAGCACAGGGAGCTAATTTAACAAACCCTACATTTAACCGTGATGCATTAAACGCCTTAACCGCAGCGCAAGAATTAGCGGGCGAATTAGGCGATGAATATGTTTCTACTGAGGTACTGCTTGCCGCCATTGCGCGTGGTACCAATGAAGCTGCTGAGCTTTTGACCAAGCGCGGTGCTACCTATGATGCGATTAAGGCAGTTTTTCCATCGGTGCGTGGGAATAAGAAGGTAACTAGCCAAGATCCAGAAGCGCAGTTTCAAGCATTAGAGAAATATTCCACTGATCTCACCGCGCGAGCACGCGAAGGAAAGATTGATCCGGTAATTGGGCGTGATCAAGAAATTCGGCGTGTGGTACAAGTGCTGAGCCGTCGTACCAAGAACAACCCAGTTCTTATTGGCGAGCCGGGTGTGGGTAAAACCGCCATTGTAGAAGGCCTTGCGCGGCGTATTGTGGCAGGAGATGTGCCAGAATCCTTGCAGGGAAAAACACTTATTTCTCTCGATTTAGGCTCGATGGTTGCCGGTGCGAAATATCGTGGTGAGTTTGAGGAGCGACTTAAAGCTGTTTTAGATGAGATTAAACAAGCCGATGGCGAAGTGATTACGTTTATCGACGAGCTGCACACCATTGTTGGTGCCGGTGCTACCGGTGAGTCAGCCATGGATGCGGGCAATATGATTAAACCTTTGCTTGCTAGGGGTGAATTGCGCTTAGTCGGTGCTACTACCTTGGATGAGTACCGTAAATACATCGAAAAAGATGCTGCGTTGGAGCGTCGTTTTCAGCAAGTATTTGTCGGGGAACCTTCGTTAGAAGATGCGATTGGTATTTTGCGTGGTCTCAAAGAACGCTATGAGGTACACCATGGTGTGCGCATTCAAGATTCCGCCCTGGTAGCTGCTGCTACCTTGTCGGATCGTTATATCACCTCTCGGTTCTTACCAGATAAAGCTATTGACTTAGTTGATGAAGCAGCTTCCCGTTTGCGCATGGAGATTGATTCTTCACCGCAGGAAATTGACGAACTAGAACGCATTGTGCGGCGTTTAGAAATTGAGGAGATGGCATTAGAAAAAGAAACTGATGCTGCTTCTCAAGATCGGTTGGTGAAGCTTCGCCAAGAGCTTGCTGATGAACGGGAAACCCTTGGCGAATTGATTGCTAGGTGGAATAACGAGAAATCGGCCATCGAAAAGGTTCGAGAGATCAAAGAAGAATTAGAGAATCTACGCTCTGAATCTGAGATCGCCGAACGTGAGGGCGATTATGGTCGTGTGGCTGAGCTTCGTTATGGACGTATCCCAGAGCTGGAAAAACAGGTGGCAGAAGCAGAAGAACATTCTGTAGAAACCACCATGCTCAGTGAGGAAGTCACCCCAGATACTATTGCTGAGGTTGTTTCCGCATGGACAGGTATTCCAGCGGGAAAGATGCTCCAAGGCGAAACCGAGAAGCTGCTGAATATGGAGCAGGTTTTAGGTCATCGCGTGGTTGGTCAGCATCAGGCTGTGCAAGCAGTATCGGATGCGGTCCGTCGAGCACGCGCAGGTGTTGCCGATCCACATCGTCCTACCGGTTCCTTCCTCTTTTTAGGGCCAACCGGAGTAGGTAAAACAGAGCTGGCTAAATCTTTGGCTGAGTTTATGTTTGATGATGAACGCGCCATGGTTCGCATTGATATGTCTGAGTTTGGCGAAAAGCACTCTGTGGCACGCCTAGTTGGTGCCCCTCCAGGATATGTGGGTTACGACCAAGGCGGTCAGCTTACCGAGGCCGTTCGCCGTCGCCCATATACGGTAGTGCTTTTTGACGAAGTAGAAAAAGCGCATCCGGATGTTTTTGATATTCTCTTGCAGGTTTTGGACGAGGGTCGGCTTACCGATGGGCAGGGCAGGACAGTAGATTTCCGAAATACGGTGCTGATCTTGACCTCGAATCTCGGTGCTGGTGGTACTGAAGAACAGATGATGGAAGCAGTACGCCACGCCTTTAAACCAGAGTTTATTAACCGACTCGACGATGTTGTTATCTTTGATCCGCTTTCTGCAGAACAACTAACAAGCATTGTAGATATTCAGGTGCGTGATCTTGCTCGGCGTCTAGAATCACGACGACTTGGATTACGGGTCTCTGATGCAGCGAAACTATGGTTAGGTGAGCGCGGTTATGAACCTGCCTATGGGGCTCGTCCATTGCGTCGTTTGATTCAAAAAGAAATTGGCGACCAACTAGCTAAGCAACTACTGGGCGGGCAGATCCATGATGGCGATACCGTTCATGTTGATGTAGCTGATGGTGGGCACAAGCTTGATATCAGTGCACAGCGTTAATCATAAATAACGTATTAGTTTGTCAAAGGCACTGTGACCAATTGGGCACAGTGCCTTTTTGCTGCTTATAAAACCAGGATTAACTGAGAAAATTAAGAAAATGAGTTCTTTCGCGGCAACCTCATCGGATTAAAACGATAGAATCGATACTATGACTAACCACACCATTACGGCTCAGGAACTATCCGAACGCATTAAAGCAGGTAAGAAGCAGGTTATTCTGGCCTGCTTATGGTCTGGGGAAGAACATGGCGGCTATGACCAATACAATTCGGGGCATATTCCAACCGCTTTGTTCTGTGACCCAGCAAATGCACTAGCGGGAACTCCAAGTTCAACTACAGGGCGTAATCCACTACCAGATAGGGATTACCTAAATAGGTGGATTAATCGTTGGGGGCTTAGCGGAGATCGTCAGATTGTGGTGTATGACAATCATCGTGGATATTTCGCCGCACGAGCATGGTGGATTTTAAAATGGGCCGGCATTGAAGACGTTGTTATTCTCGACGGCGGGCAGCGCGCCTGGCAGAAACTCGATGAGGAAATCGTCGGCGGACCAGGAAATATCACCGGTAACTCCACCATTCGCGCTAATCTAGGGATGCTGCCTACCGCAACTATCGAAGATGTTAAGCAACATAAGGGCATTTTGCTTGACACCCGCGAATCCAATCGTTTCTCCGGGCGTAAAGAAAACCTAGATTTAAAAGCCGGACATATCCCAGGCGCAATTAACGTTCCTACCCGCGAACTTGTCGACGAAGAAGGACTATTTAAAACTGCCGAAGAACTGCGTGAAATTTTTGCGCAGAAGGGCATTACCGCTGACACTATCGACGATGTGATTATTTATTCTGGCTCCGGAAACCACTCGGCATTATCCATTATCGCAATGAACATTGCCGGTATCGGTACTCCGCGCCATTATATTGGTGGCTGGTCGCAGTGGTGCGCCAATCCAAAGAACCCAGTAGAAACTGGTTTCTAAGAAAATCAGGAAGATAAGTAACTAAAAGCCAGCTATTTTTGCGTATGCGAGTAGCTGGTTTTGCGTTTTTATCGCCGTAGCAAGCGATGGCTAAACAGCTACACTAGAGAGCATGCTTTTTGTTCTTGCAGCTTTCATTGGCATTTTTGGCATGGCACTGTGGCTTGTCGATGCTGCCCAGCGCCGTCGCCAGCGTGAACATATCCAAGTGGAAGAAACGGGATCTTTCAAACAACACCCAATAGATTCTACGATCCCAGAAAAACCACTGGGTGGATACCACAATGATGAGTCAATTGATGCAGAATTAGAAGAACAACGTGACCAGCTACCAGAAACCACCCTCGATAAAGCAGGGGAAGGCTCGGTAATCCCGCTCAACAATCGTGATCTTAGCGATAGCGCAGAACGAGAAGATACAGTTATTACTGCTGATCCCACAGTAAATAACACCGAATCTGAGCCAGTGCTAATCGATCACCCGCGGGCAGGAACTGCTCGGCTAAGCATTCCTGGAGTTGCCAGACGATCGCGCAAACACTGGGCACAAACACACGGTTTCGAATACGTAAAAAACGATCCCTACCTCACTGATGAATGGTCGCGTGGTGCAGCAGCACATGGCGCCATTGCGCGAGATGTAGTCAGTGGTATTGCAGCCGGTCATGAAATGTATGTCTGTGATCTTAACGGGGTCACTGTTATGGCAATGCGACGCAGTACCGCTAGCGAAATAGTTATTGATGCGCGTCGGGAAACAATTGTCGATGCAACCGCTGAAGAATCTGAGGATCTTATCGCAGTGGCTACCCAGGCCGGATTTAAAATCTTTGGCAGTGAGCATGGACCAGCGCAACGCATGGTAGATATCCGCACCGGGATTGCCCTAGGGCAGTTTCCAATATCAACTAGTGCAATCTGGTTGGAATCCGAATGGGCATTAGCACAGTTTGTTAAGGGGACTGATCCTACGGATTGGGATACTGCCATGGTGCCACTTGCAGCAATAGCAGAAATTGCGCGGGTTCTTCCGCCGAACGATAAACAAGATCAGGCAGTGGATTTTGGTGAAAACGATCCCACTCGTCCACTTCCGATAGCCCCAGTAGCAGAAGAAGAAATAACTGAAGAACCGCTGCCGGTAATGCCCAAGATTGAACGAAAAGAACAAACACTTGAATTTCCTTCTCGGGCAGCTGGAATCAGTAAAGGGGTTGTAGAACCGCGTAGTATTGGCGGCGATGATGTGGCAGCTATTGCCGAGGGAACAGCGTCGATAAGCGATAGTTTTTATGGCACCCGTATGGTACGCAACTTAAGTGGAAATTCGTCAATTTTTGAGGACCTTTCCGAGGAATTGGGTACAGATCCACTGATCGAATCACGAGCTGGGAAAGGTAATGCGGCAGAGACACCTACTTTAAAAATCGTCTCTGATAATGCCGATGATCAATCTTAGTGCTCGTACCGGGTAACTTTTAGCGCAATAGGTAGCAGCAGATAATATGTGAGCAGACATAAGCAAGAAATCGGGAAAGGGCAGCAATGAGCGCTATTAATGAAGCCAAGAAAGTAGAGCTAGCTAAGTTGGTTAAAGAGCTAGCCGTGGTACATGGTGCGGTAACGCTTAGTTCTGGAAAACACGCCGATTATTATGTCGATCTTCGCCGCGCTACCTTACATGCGCAGGCATCACGACTTATTGGTGAGCTTTTGCGTGAGCTTACTAGTGATTGGGATTATGTTGCTGTGGGTGGGCTAACCTTAGGTGCTGATCCAGTAGCAACGGCCATTATGCATGCAGATGGTCCAGAAATTAATAGTTTTGTGGTACGCAAAGAAGCTAAGAAGCACGGTATGCAGCGCCGTATTGAAGGCCCTGATGTAGTGGGTAAAAAAGTTTTGGTAGTAGAAGACACTACGACGACCGGTAATTCGCCACTGACCGCCGTTGCTGCTTTAAGGGAAGCCGGGGCAGAAGTAGTAGGTGTGGCTACTGTAGTTGATCGGGCAACCGGAGCAGATACAGTTATTGCAGAAGCTGGCCTGGAATACCGCTTTGTGCTTGGTTTAAAGGATCTAGGTCTTGAGTGAAAACATAGTAAATGAACCTGTCGGCCCTACCGAATGGGGCGAAGGTCTTCATGGGGTAAAACCCTGGGCAGAAGAATACCCGACTACCCCATTGCCTACCGATGAGCGTTTCGACGCTGAACTTCTCGCTGCCGGGGATCGTCGTAACGTAGTTGATGCTTACCGCTATTGGACTCGTGCGGCGATTGTCAAGGACATTGATAGTCGCCGGCATGCGCTTCATATAGCGATTGAGAATTTTGAAAATGATGCCAATATTGGCACCGTTGTGCGCACGGCGAATGCCTTTGCGGTCAATACTGTGCATATTGTTGGCCGACGGCGTTGGAATCGCCGGGGAGCAATGGTCACTGATCGTTATCAGCATTTGCAACACCATGAGACCACCGAAGAACTGGTTACTTGGGCATTGGCGCAGGGGCTAACCGTGGTTGCTATTGATAACACGCCGGGTTCGGTGCCGTTAGAAACTGCTGAATTACCACGGGAATGCCTATTGCTTTTTGGTCAAGAAGGCCCTGGGGTAACTTTAGCTGCACGAGAAAATGCGCTTATGACTTGTTCCATTGCACAATTTGGTTCAACCCGTTCCATTAATGCGGGAGTTGCTGCTGGTATTGCCATGCATACCTGGATTCGTCAGCATGCGGATCTCGACGCAGCTTGGTAATGAGACTAGTTGCTGGAGTGTTCAGTACGGCTTAGTATCCGAGAACTTGGTACGGAAAGCCGGGCATTACCGGCTACTATGGAAGATTAAGTTCCGTGCGTGAGGGTGCGGAGAAAATACGAAGGAAACTTGGTTTTCGTGTCAGAAATTTGGATGCATCGCGCTGATCTGTCTGAACAAGCGATTAATGAACGCCATAGCTCGCGGTTATGGGGAATTCCTAAAACTAATCTTGCCGTGGTGGCCTGGCCGCCGAGTACGAAGGAAAAGCTTTTCTATCGTTGGCATTATTGGTGGCAGGCACATTATTTGGACTGTCTAGTCGATGCCACCTTGCGTCGTTCATCTAAGACTCGCAAGGCAATGATTCGCCACACCATTGCTGGTATTCGTCTGCGTAATCTAGGCAAGCTGACCAGTAATAATTATTATGACGATAAAACGTGGTTAGCCTTAGCTTTAGAACGTGCCCGTGAGGTGCAAAAAGGCCCACGGAAGTTTATTCGCACCTTAGAAGCTAATATTGGCGAAGGCGTGGATGAGTTTGCTGGTGTGTTGCCGTGGCGAACAGGAGAAAACTTTTTCAATGTTCCCACCAATGGCCCAGCGGCGATAATGTTGGCTCGTCGTGGGTTAGTCGATGAAGCCCGGCAGTTAATTGATTGGGTTTTTGAAACGCTTATCGATGAACGCGGTCTGGTCATGGATGGCGTACGTATGTCTATGCATGGCCCACAAACAGTGAAATATATTTTTCCCTATAACCAGGGAACTGTTATAGGAGCATGTGTTGAGATCGCGCTAGCGTTGCAGCAACGTGGTCAAGCAGATGAAGCGGTAGAGTACCTTTCTCACGCGAGAGCGCTTATCCATGTGGTGGCCAAGGAAATGGCTAACGATAAAGGAGTTATTGATTGGGATACCGGTGATGGTGATGGCGGGTTATTCAAAGGAATTTTGGTGCGCTATCTTGCCGATGCCGCAGTACGGTTACCCAGTGATAATGAGGCCGGTCGGGCAGCGAAAAAAATTGCGCAACGCTTGGTGATGGCTTCTGCCGAAAGCGTATGGAATCACCGCCTGGAGGTAGACGGTCTGCCGGTTTTTGCTACCGCATGGATAGAGGATGCACGTTTGCCACACAATTATGGGGTAGGAGCTTCGACAATTAGTGATCTCGTTCGGGTTGTACGTATCGACGAACGAGATTTATCTGTGCAGCTTTCCGGGTGGATGCTTATGGAAGCCGCCGCACGGTTATCGCAAGTCGAAGATGAAGCTCATAACACTAGCGAATAGTCTAGTTGGTTGTGGTGGGGTGAGTAGGTCAAGCGTCGAAAAGCGTAGCGGAGATACCAACAATTTGTTGGCTTAAGCTGACCAGTTATGCCGTTTTAGTTTCGATTATGTCTGAATCTGTGGGAAGTGTCTCTAATTTTTCGCACTTTCGACCTGTCATTTGGTCGGTGATACTGGCATAATAGAAAAGTGGGTCACATGGAAGACCATGTGCATAAAGTACACACAGTGATCTAAATCGGAGGATTAACTACATGCCTATCGCAACCCCTGAGGTCTATAACGAGATGCTTGATCGCGCTAAGGAAGGCGGTTTTGCTTTCCCTGCTATCAACTGCACCTCCTCTGAAACCATTAACGCTGCACTGAAGGGTTTTGCTGAGGCTGAGTCCGATGGCATCATTCAGTTCTCTACCGGTGGCGCAGAGTTTGGCTCCGGCTTGGCAGTAAAGAACAAGGTTAAGGGCGCGTTGGCTTTGGCTGCTTTTGCTCATGAGGCAGCAAAGAGCTACGGCATTAACGTTGCCTTGCATACCGATCACTGCCAGAAGGAAGTTCTAGACGAGTACGTTCGTCCCCTGATTGCTATTTCTCAGGAGCGCGTTGACCGCGGTGAGCTGCCTTTGTTCCAGTCTCACATGTGGGATGGTTCTGCAGTACCTATCGACGAAAACCTGGTTATCGCTCAGGAGCTACTAGAAAAGGCTCGCAAGGCTAATATCATCCTTGAGGTTGAGATTGGTGTTGTCGGCGGCGAAGAAGACGGCGTTGAGGCTAAGCACGATGCTAACCTTTACACCTCCCCAGAGGATTTCGAGAAGACTATCGACGCAATCGGCACCGGTGAAAAAGGTCGCTACCTGCTCGCTGCTACCTTCGGTAACGTACACGGCGTGTATAAGCCAGGTAACGTCCAGCTTCGTCCTGAGGTGCTACTTGAAGGCCAGAAGGTTGCTCGCAAGAAGCTTGGTCTTGATGATGCAGCTCTACCGTTCGACTTCGTTTTCCACGGTGGCTCCGGTTCCGAGAAGGAGAAGATCGAAGAAGCATTACGCTACGGTGTTATCAAGATGAATGTTGATACCGATACCCAGTACGCATTCTCTCGCCCAATCGTTGGCCACATGTTCACCAACTATGACGGTGTGCTGAAGGTTGACGGTGAAGTTGGCAACAAGAAGGCATATGATCCTCGTTCTTATATGAAGAAGGCTGAGCAGGGCATGTCTGAGCGCATTATTGAGGCTTGCCAGGATCTGCACTCTGTAGGAACCACGGTTTCTAAGTAACACAGTAACTTTTATCCAAACTAAACTCCGCCGCTTATTCATAGCGGCGGAGTTTTTTCTACCTTTTGCTTAAACGGAGCGCAGAGTCTGGTTCCTAAGAAAACTAGTTGGGAGAAGATTGTGCCACCGTGATAGTGGTAGTTAATAGCTCTTCAGTAAAAGATAGATCTTCACCATCAAGAATATCCTGAGCGGCTGCTACAGCGTTCCAGAATACTGTGCCGGTGACAACACCGACGCCGAATTTGAGATATAGCGGCGATTGTGGGGTGGTCATGGGAATATAATTCCACCACCGTGAGAACAATCTAAAAACCACACCCCGATAAGACAGGTAATTGCCATCAAGCATTCGTCGATAGGCAAAGATGAATCCCGCAGGCGGATCAATGATTCTTTGGGAAAACTAGTATTACTGAGGTCATTGACAGGAATATCTGGGTCAATAAAAGCACTGTTTCCTGTTTGATAGCGTTGAATAGTAGCGCGGGCATGCTGGTCAAACTCAACTAGTTTATCCTCGTAGCCGGTAATACTGCTTGATACGTGTTTCATGAAAACCTATTTTCAGTAGATGTACCACATTCCCTGTGGGCCAAGTTCAGGATGCCAGTTGCATCGTGCCTGCTGTGCCCAGCTGACTAATCCAGGATATCGGACATTTGAATGAAATTCTTTTTTGATAACCATTCCTACACGGACTGAAGCTGGTTAGTTCTGTAGCAATTTCTCGTTGCAGAGTACCGTTAGCTGTCCCAATTCCAATAGCTTCGTCAATGTCCAAATAGGTAGTTGTCCTTACCTGTTCTTTTAGAGGGAGCCAATGCTTATATGCTGAATGTGAGCGAGCTATTTTAAGGTTGGCAGAGGTATTTCAATTAGTTTTTTGCCCTCTGTGAGAAAACCATGGCTTTTCAATAAGCATTAATTAGAGCACTTGTTGTTTTATAAGGTTAAACTCCGTCGCTATGATAAGCGGCGGAGTTTTTGTTTGCTCACTAGCTTAGGATGCTAAAAAAGGGGGATATATGGCATTGTCATGGGAAGAAATAAAAAAGATGAACCGCTTCCGGGCGGGTTTGATGAGGCTGCGGGCAAATGCAATGTATATCGTGCAGGTTGGTATTGCAGCTGGTTTAAGCTACTGGGTGGGGTTACATATTTTTGGCCACGCTCAGCCATTTTTTGCTCCCATGTCTACTGTCATTGTTTTAAGCACGACCGGTGGTGAACGCATTCGTCGTTCCATTGAGCTGGTTCTTGGGGTAAGCATTGGTGTTGGCCTTGGCGATCTTATTATTGCCGGGGTAGGCAGTGGTGTGTGGCAGATTGCGGTAGCAGTATCTGTCTCAATCGCTTTGGCAACTGTAGTAGACAAAGGAGTATTAGTAGCTAACCAGGCGGCGTTTGCTTCAGTGCTTATTGCCACGATCTTGCCACCGGGTACTTCAGGTGGCACTGATCGAATGCTTGATGCCTTTATTGGTGGCGTGGTGGGGCTTATTGTTATTGCTATTGTTCCGGAATCGCCGTTGCGTTCTGGTCGGAGAGAAATAGCAAAAATTCTTGGTATTTCTGCTGGCGTACAGCGATCGGTAGCGAAGGCCTTGGCCAGTCAAAACGCCGATGCGATTGCTGATGCACTTACCGAGGCACGTGGAACCCAAGGACAGATTAATGCCATGATCTCGGCGGCAAATATGGGCAAAGAAAGCATTAGCACTTCACCATTATTATGGACGCAACGTCGTAGTCTGCGGTCACTGATTCGTATTTTAAATCCGGTGGATAATGTCATGCGTAATACCCGCGTATTGGCCAGACATGCCCTGATTTTAAGCGAAGATCGCGATGAAGTTAGTCCTCAACAAATTGAGTTAATTAGCCGTACCGCTGAGGCCACCGAAGCCTTAAGTCGGATGTTTTATGGAACAACGGATGTATCAGCTGCAGTTGAAACGCCGAGAATTATGCGTTTGCTGAGTGAAACTGGCAGAAATGCTTCTATAGAGCTTGTCGACGGCCGGGTGCTCAGCGCTTACGCACTTCTTGCTCAAACGCGAGCACTGATTGTTGATCTCCAACAAATCTGTGGCATGTCACGCGCATCGGCAGTATCAGGTTTGGCACCGTGCTCGGCGCACCCAGCCTCGCCGGATAAGCTATGGCGCGGAGAAAATGGTGCTTTTTAAGATTGCGATAACTCCAGGATAACAGCGTCTGATTGTCATATTATGCTCGGGTGTTGTTGTGCTTTTTACTGCATCTTTTGGTGGATATGGCTACACTATGAACGCATATGTTTTACTGCAAGGATAAAAGCATAGGGGTTACATAGGCTGAGGTTATGTATGGAGCATAAGGATAAAAATACCGAGCGTACCTTCGAGTATTTCAAAGAAGTAGAAAACTCATTAACTCAGCGGTTACAGCGGGTGCGCAATAACCTTTTATCCATTGTGCAAGGTGCTATTGCTGCTGGAATCGCCCTATGGATTGCTGCTGAAGTAGTAGGGCACCCGCGCCCTTTTTTTGCTCCTATGGCCGCACTGATTATTTTAGGGCTTTCTAGTGGTACCCGGTTAAATCGTGCCTTAGAGCTTAGTTTGGGATGTGCGCTTGGAGTAGCCTTAGGCGATTTGTTGATTATGGTTATCGGAACTGGATATTGGCAGTTATCGGTAGCGGTTTTTCTTTCTGTTCTATTGGCTAACTTTTTATCACCGAGTCAATTGTTGGTTAATCAGGTAGCAATTGGTTCGATCCTTATTTCAACAATTATTCCGCCAGGATCTGAAGATGGCTTAAACCGAGTAATTGATGCGATTGTTGGCTGCTCGGTGGGAATAGTCGTAATGGCATTACTACCGCATTCACCGCTTGCTGGAGGTCGTAGGGAAGTAGCCAAGGTACTCAGTATTGCCTCTAGTGTGCTAGCCGATGTTGCTGCGTCGTTAAGCACTGGTGATTCTGATGCAATTAATGAGGCTTTAGTTACTGTGCGCGGATCTCAATCAACTATTAATTCCATGTTGGAAGCGGCAAAATCAGGGGAAGAAGACACCCGTATTTCGCCGTTTTTGTGGGCATCACGGCGCAGAGTGCGCTCATTAGTGCGAATCTTAGCACCAGTGGACAATTCGATTCGCAATACCCGGGTGCTTGCCCGACGCGCCCAGGTGCTTATTGATGACTCTGATGTTGTTAGCGAAGACCAAATCGACATCATTGTGGAGCTATCGGATGTATCTGCAAAACTTACTAAGATTTATTTACGTCCCTGGGAAAACTCCGAGGCAGTAGAAATCCCGGAGCTAGTGCGCCGACTACGCTATTTAGGAGCACGGGCAAACCAAGATATCGCCGAAGGCGGGGTACTAAGCGCACAGGTTATTTTGGCACAGTCACGTTCCCTGATTGTGGATTTCTTACAAATTTGTGGGCTTTCTAGAGAATCAGCTTTAGCTGTGCTTGCTCCTACTTCACGTTCGCCAAAGTACCCGCCAGAAATTTGGGAAGAATAGTTTTTTAGTGTTGTTAGCGCACAATTTGTAGATCGCGCAGATGGCGGTAAAAAGTGACCCGTTCTACCGGGCGTTTTCTAGGAACTCCGTCGATGGTTATTTTTAATTCCTCGCCACCTGCTTGTAGTGCTCGTCCAGTGGCGATAGTCTGCGGATCGCTTAGCAGTGCTGGGGTGGTGTGGAAAAGTCTTTTTTTAGGGTTTTCCCCGGTTATTAAGGTGGCAGCCACGAGCCCTGGAGCATCCAGCATAGGCACGAGTCGGGCACCGAAAATACCGGTGGTTGGGGTTCGTTTACGAGATTGGTGGCGCAACAAAATATAGTCGTCGACAATTATCTCCGCGGTGATTTCACGATCCTGCCAATCACTAATATAGGCGCTACCGGCAATAGCAACCCCAGTATCATCGCGGATAAGTGGTACCGGATCAACATCGGCCTGCCGAGCGCGGGTAGCTGCACTACTTAAATCAATACCCCAATTGGTTGCAGCCACACTTTTTTTAGTAGGGATATAGCCGATATGCACCCACATCTGATCGGAGCGCATAAGTCGGGTTATCACTGCAGAAAGTGCTGCGTCGGTACCAATGACTATACAACGTAGCGTGGTATCTGGCTGTTGGGGTGCGCGCTGAGGTGTGCCAAGGTGGTCAACATGGGTAGAAGCTGCAATCTCTGCCAAACTCGGGGTGGGATCAACTGGTAATATTTCAGTTGCGATACGGTCAAGAACTTTTAATTCCCCCCGGCGAGGGATAGCGGAAAGATCATAGACCTCTTCATCAGAAAAACAAGAGAAATCGGGTTGTCCGCAGCGAAGAAAAACAGTGCGCATGAGAAGAAACTTTAGCAATTTCTCTGTTGAAGATGCGTGAGCTTTTTCATCTGGCGTGGGTGTTTTTGCGGTACCAGTTGTAAGATAGGTACTCGGCTTTTATTGGGTTGTGACTTTGGCTAATAGTGACCATGATTATGAACTAGCTAAAGTTAGAACACAGAAGAAAATGTAAGGAACGTGTTTCTGTTATGGCGGCAATCGTCATTGTTGGTGCCCAGTGGGGCGACGAAGGAAAAGGTAAGGCTACAGATATTCTTGGTGGCCTGGTCGATTATGTAGTCAAACCCAATGGCGGCAACAACGCCGGACATACTGTTGTCGTTGGCGGAGAGAAATACGAACTCAAATTATTACCCGCTGGTGTGCTGAGCGAAAATGCTGTCCCGATTCTAGGTAATGGCGTTGTTATTAACCTGGAAGCACTTTTTGAGGAAATAGATGGCCTAGAAGCGCGCGGTGCGGATGCATCGCGGTTGCGTATTTCAGCAAATGCCCATTTCGTTGCTCCCTATCATCAGGTGCTTGACCGGGTTCAGGAACGTTTTCTAGGCAAGCGTGCTATTGGTACTACTGGTCGTGGAATTGGCCCAACCTATGCCGATAAAGTATCTCGCGTTGGTATTCGGGTACAAGATATTTTCGATGAATCTATTTTGCGTCAAAAAATCTCCAGCGCACTGGATGTGAAAAATCAGATTCTGGTGAAGATGTACAACCGCCAGGCCATTGAGGTCGAAGAAATGGTGCAGTACTTCCTTTCCTATGCGGATCGTCTTCGCCCTATGGTTGTTGATGCCGAGCTCATGTTAAATAAAGCTCTCGACGAGGGAAAACATGTGCTGATGGAAGGTGGCCAGGCCACCATGCTCGATGTCGATCACGGCACCTATCCTTTTGTTACCTCCTCAAATCCCACTGCTGGTGGCGCATGCGTAGGTTCTGGTATTGGACCAACAAAAATCACTAGTTCTTTGGGTATTATCAAGGCCTACACTACCCGGGTGGGAGCAGGACCATTCCCAACCGAACTTTTCGATAAATGGGGCGAGTACCTCCAGGTTACTGGTGGCGAAATTGGTGTAAATACTGGCCGCAAGCGCCGCTGCGGTTGGTACGATTCCGTGATTGCTCGCTATGCTTCCCGAGTTAATGGTTTTACCGATCTTTTCTTAACCAAACTTGATGTGCTTACTGGTATTGGTGAGATTCCTATTTGCGTGGCCTATGACGTTGATGGCGTACGCCATGAGGAAATGCCACTAACCCAGTCTGAGTTCCACCACGCGGTACCGATCTATGAGACCATGCCAGCGTGGGAGGAAGATATTACCGAGTGCACAACTTTTGCCGAACTGCCAGAAAAAGCACAAGCCTATGTGCGTCGTTTAGAAGAGCTTTCTGGTTGCCGAATCTCTTATATCGGCGTAGGACCAGGACGGGATCAAACCATTGTTATGCACGATGTCATGGATAGCTAATGCAACTTGAGGTTTTACGTACGGCAAGCAGTAACCGACCTACTCGAGTACTTATTTTAGGCGCTGGGGAACTAGCTAAAGAAGTCGCTATTGCCTTTCATAATTTGGGAGTAGAAGTTCATATCGCAGATGAATCGGCTGCGGGGTTAGCTGCTCATGTGGCAAAACATAGCTACGCTATTGATTTGTTAGCTCCGCAGGAAGTAGTAGCTGTGGTCAAACAGGTGCAACCTGATGTGGTGGTGCCGATGACAGAACGGATTAGCAGTGCTGCTTTAACCGAGATCGGTACCTATATTTCTGTGGTACCGCATTCTGCAACCGCTGCGGCAGCACTCAATCGGGAAGTTGTACGCGCCATGGCTAGCGATCTAGGCCTGCCTATGAGCAAATGGCGAGTGGTTGGCAGCCGGGAAGAATACCTGAGTGCGGTAGAAGAGATGGGCTATCCTTGTGTGACCAAGCCGGTTAATTCTACTACTGGGCGAGGCAATGCGATTATTTCTTCTGCTGCTGATAGGGAGCTAGGTTGGGCGTATGCCGGTGATGATCGTGTAATCGTAGAGCGCTTTGTGGATTTCGATGTAGAGATTACTTTGCTGGTTGCGCGTTCAATTAACCCAGAAACTGGCGAGCTAGCTACCTGGTTCTGTGAGCCAATTGGGCATCGCAATGTTGCCGGACAGCTTGTTGAGGCCTGGCAGCCGCTCGATATTTCTTCGACAGCGCTAGACAACGCTCGCTCGGTGGCCGCCCGGATTAGCAATGCTATTGGCGGTCAAGGCCTTTTTGGGGTGGAGATCTTTGTCTCCGGAGATGATGTTTATTTCTCTGGGATTTCTTCGCGTCCACACCACACGGGACTAGTTACCTTGGCTACCCAGAGGTTTAACCAATTTGAATTGCATGCGCGCGCCATTTTAGGCCTACCTTTGGATGTTACTGTTACCTCTCCTGGGGCATGCGCGGTAGTAACCTCCCAGATTGATACCGATAATGCAGGTATTGCTGGACTTGGTTTTGCCCTTGCCGTACCAGAATCAGATGTGCGCATTTTTGCTAAAGATTCTGCCTTTATCGGCCGCCGCATGGCTATTGCCTTAACCACTGCGGAGACCGTCTCCCAGGCGCGTCACCGTGCCTCGGAAGCAGCTTCGTATCTCAAAGTCGTTGAAGCTTAAAATTTGAGGTTTCACTTATTGCTTAACGACGATTACCTTGCTAGGAACCAGCGCAGTAGCTTCGGCTAGCTGCGCTGTTCAATAATGCTGGCGAGCTTAGTACTAGCAAGCGCCATGGGCAGGTGGCTAATGCCTTCGTCGTCGAAAGGCTCTCCGGCTGGTACAAAACCGTAGGCTTCATAATATTCCTGAAGTGGTAGTTGCGCGTTGAGCATGATGTCGCTTTCTGGGTGTTGCTCATGTGCCCAGCGTAGAGCTTGGAACATGAGCTCAGCGGCCAAGCCAGTGCCGCGATGAGCGGGGCTAACTACTAGTCGACCCAGTTGTAGGCCATGTTCAGTGGGATACATGCGTGCGTAACCAATAAGTTCGCTTGGTTCAGTAGTAGAGCATGCCTGGAAATGCACGGTGGTGTTGGCCGCATCAATATCATCGATTTCTGCATAGGCGCAGTGCTGTTCCTGGACAAAGACATCAACGCGCAGTTTATAAATTCGGTGTAGCTCCAATGAGCTTAAGTCGGCAAGACGCGCGACAGAAAAGATTGCGTTCATCCGGACGAGTGTAATACGCAAAGAAAAAATCTCCGCCTTGACAAGCGGAGATTTTGCTTAAAACACCGGTATTAGGTTTGCTAGATCACAGTATGTGTGGTGTTTGAGCAAACCACCGATAGGTTTTCTCAAGTCTAGCGTTCATCTTTAGACTCGGCTGCCGCATGGGAAACCATTTCATCCCATTCAACAATCTTCTTTCGCTCGCGGCCTTCGGCTTCACCTAAAGCACGCTCGGCAGCATCGAGCTGGTACCAACCATCCCAGGTGGTAATGGCAACACCTTTGCTCTTGAGCAAATCTACAATCTGCTGAGGGTCGCGATGTATTGCTGGGGTAAGACGACCTTCTTGCCAGTCTTTAATGAGCATCTCGGTGGTTTCTTTAGCATCGGACTTAGTATTGCCAATAAGACCCACCGGGCCACGCTTAATCCAACCGGTAGCATAAAGGCCTTCGATGATCTGGCCATCGTTGAGTACATGCCCGCCGTCATTAGGAATCACAGCGCGTTCGTCGTCGAAAGGCACCCCATTGACCTCATCAGAGCGGTAACCAACTGCTCGGTACACAGCTTGAACTGGCCAATCGGTGTATGTGCCGGTGCCACGTACATTGCCATTGCCAGTAAGCTCAGTACGTTCGGTGCGTAGACCAACTACCTTGCCGTCTTCGCCTAAGATTTCTACCGGTGATTCAAACAGGTGAATAAATAGTTTATGTGGTGCACCTTTGGGCTCCCGAATGGCGTAGCCTTCCAGAGTTTGGCACACCAAATCTTGAGACTTCGACTCGCGGCGTGCTTGCTCAGAAGCTTCGTCGTAGTCAATATCTTCGGGGTTAACAATGACCTCGATAGTAGGAGAGTGGTCAAGCTCTTTTAGCTCAAGTGGAGTGAATTTAGCTTGAGCAGGGCCACGGCGGCCAAAAACATGGACTTCCTCGGCCTGATTATTTTTTAAAGCTTCATAGACATTGTCTGGAATTTCGGTGACATGGAGCTCATCGCCGGTTTTGGCTAGAATACGTGCCACATCGAGACCAACATTGCCGACACCGATGACCGCAACTTGCTTAGCAGAAAGATCCCAGGTGCGCTCGAAATCCGGGTTACCATCGTAAAAACCAACAAATTCGCCTGCGCCGAAGGAACCATCAAGATCATGGCCTGGAATTGTTAGATCACGGTCCCCGGTGGCACCAGTAGAGAAGATAATAGCGTCGTAATAGTCGCGTAGTTCGTCAACGCTAATATCAGTACCAATATTGATATTGCCTAGTAGGCGCAGTTCTGGTTTATCGAGCACTGCATGTAAAGATTTAATGATGCCTTTAATACGTGGATGATCCGGGGCAACGCCATAGCGGATTAAGCCAAAGGGTGCGGGCATGCGCTCGAAGAGGTCCACGCTGACCTCAAGATCAGATTTAATCAAGAGATCAGAGGCATAAATTCCAGCAGGTCCAGCGCCAATGACGGCGACTCGCACGGGGGTAGTCATTAAAGACACAGTTCCTTTTCACGTTAAAGAGTTGGTAGTTCAGGTCTGGTTTACAAATACCACATTGGATACCTGTACCAGGTTTCTTGCACACTACAGCTTATAAGGTATCGACGGTATGGATGATACCGGGTACATGATAATAAGCACTGGTGCACTACATTACTTGGTGTAACTTTACGCGACATCTCAGGAGTAAGTGTAGTGCTGTATCTGCCCCCTGAGGATATGCCTTAAGCTTTGTAAACCGGTAATAGGGGTGTAATTCATAGTTGCCCGAATCGGCGTATTTCCTAGGTAACCTGTATGGTTATGGGGTGTATCACAATTATGTTGCTGCATGGAACTAAGTGTGAAAAAGCGCTTATTGTGCTGGTAGCTGATACTTCCTCCTCGCGGCTGTGCAGCCGCATATTTAACGAAAGGACTTTATACTCGTGACTGCACCCGTAGCTCGCAGTGTCCTCCTTGCCCGTGCTGGCCGCAATTTCGATGGGTTTGACCTTGATGGCCTGGCGCAACGCCTCGGGCTTCAGGCCCGAAATCTAGTCACCGATACCTGTGACTTGGCCGGGATTTTGGAGCAAAAACCTACTGCCGATGGCTCAATTCTGCTCATTGGCAGCGGCAATGTTAATTTCGATGCGAAGGCAGCTTCAGCATTGGGTATTCCGGTGCTATTGCTTATCGACGCGGAAGGCCTGCACATTGAGCTAGCCAAGCAAGAGTTCGAAGAGCTAGAAGTTGCTTTGGCGGCTACTTTTACCGCAGAGGAAGCTGATACCGAGGAAGGTATTCAGCGGCTGAAAAAAACGATCGACATTGATGTTGATGTGACTATGAGTGAGCCAGTCTTTGAAACCTGGCTTATCGAAAAAGCACGCGAGAATCGGGTACATATCGTTCTTCCTGAGGGTGAGGATGACCGTATTCTGGAGGCAGCGAGCCAGCTTTTGGCACGTAATGTTTGCGATTTAACCATTTTGGGTAATCCAGAAGAGGTAAGCGCACGTGCCCAAGAACTCGGCTTTGATATTTCTCAGGCTACGTTAAAAGACCCAGCTACTGATCCACAGTTGGAAGAATTTGCGTTGCAGTTTGCAGAGTTGCGTAAATCTAAAGGCGTGACCTTGGATCAGGCGCGCGAAACCATGAAGGATATTTCCTATTACGCAACCATGATGATCCACAATGGGCTTGCCGACGGCATGGTTTCCGGCGCGGCTCATACTACGGCTCATACGATTAAGCCAAGCTTCCAGATCATTAAGACAAAGCCTGGTACCTCTGTTGTGTCTTCGATCTTCTTAATGGTGCTGCGTGGCAAGTTGTGGGCATTTGGCGACTGTGCGGTAAATCCGAATCCTACCGCTGAACAACTTGCTGAGATTGCCGTGGTATCTGCTGAAACTGCTTCCCAGTTCGGTATTGATCCATGTGTGGCATTGTTAAGCTATTCCACCGGAACCTCTGGTAGTGGCCCAGATGTGGATCGTTGTATGCAAGCTGTAGCACATGCCAAAGCATTGGCACCAGAGCTGAAACTTGATGGTCCATTGCAATTCGATGCCGCTGTTGATCCAGTAGTCGCTGCTAAGAAGATGCCTGACTCTGAGGTCGCAGGTGTAGCCAATGTATTAATTTTCCCAGATTTGGAAGCTGGCAACATTGGTTATAAGACTGCTCAGCGTACCGGTCACGCACTAGCTGTTGGTCCGATTTTGCAGGGCTTAAATAAGCCGGTCAATGACCTTTCTCGTGGCGCTACTGTCGCCGATATTGTTAATACTGTCGCTATTACCGCTATCCAAGCTGGAGGAAGCAAGTGAGCCTCGTACTGGTTTTAAATTCCGGTTCTTCGTCTATTAAATTCCAATTGGTTGATCCTAAACAGTCGGCTACCGATGATCCTTTCGTCTCGGGTTTGGTTGAACAAATCGGAGAGCCGTTAGGGCATATCACGCTAAAATATGCTGGACAAAAGCATGTTCTGGAAGTCGCTATTCCAGATCATTCTGCTGGGCTCGAGCTAGCCTTTAACTTTATGGGCGAGCACGGTCGCGGTCCGAAAGATGTTGATATTCTTGCCGTGGGCCACCGCGTTGTCCACGGTGGTGTGCTCTTTAGTAAGCCACAGATCATTAACGATGAGATCATGGCTATGGTGCGTCAGCTTGTGCCATTGGCGCCACTGCACAACCCAGCGAATATCGACGGCATTGAGGTAGCACGAGAACTTCTTCCTGAGGTACCACACGTGGCTGTCTTTGATACCGGTTTCTTTAGCAGCATCCCACAAGAAGCTGCTTTGTATGCCATTGATTCGGCAACTGCGTCAGAACACGGTGTTCGTCGTTACGGATTCCATGGCACCAGCCATGAATATGTATCGTCTAAAGTTGCTGAACTTTTGGATAAACCAGCTGAATCGGTGAACCAGATCACCTTGCACTTAGGCAATGGTGCATCCTGTGCCGCTATTCGCGGTGGCAAGCCTATTGATACTTCTATGGGTATGACCCCATTGGCTGGTTTAGTAATGGGTACCCGTAGTGGTGATATTGATCCTGGCATTATTTTCCATTTGCATCGTAGCGCCGGCATGAGCGTGGATGAGATCGACAATCTTCTGAACAAGCGTTCAGGTGTGAAGGGAATTTCCGGTGTCAATGATTTCCGTGAGCTCCATGAACTGCGTGAAGCCGGCAATGAAGAGGCAGAACTTGCCTACCGAATCTATATTCATCAGCTACGGCGTTATATCGGTAGTTATATGATTGCTCTCGGTCATGTCGATGCTATTACCTTTACCGCTGGTGTCGGTGAGAATGATAACTTCGTGCGTGCTGATGCGTTAGCTAATCTGGAAGGTTTTGGCATCAAGATTGATCCTGAGGTCAATGATGTACGCAGTGGCGAGCCTCGTCTTATCTCTACCCCAGACTCCAAGGTTAAGGTATTTGTGGTACCGACTAATGAAGAGCTAGCTATTGCTCGCTATGCTCAGGCATTAGCCCTGGCGTAATTAGCCCGCTTTAAGTAGCGCGCAATCGCTTAAAACCAGGTGGTAGGTCGAACCTCATTGGCCATATCTACCAGCTGGTAGCGGTGGCGCGCATTTGTTGTTGAACGAGCAAGTATTCTCAGCGATGCAGAAAGATCTTCTCGTAACCCAGTTTGGGTAAATGGGGTATCAAAAAGTTCCGCTTCGCTGGCTGCAGCATCAAGATCAAAAGTACGCAGCCACGTCAATGCAGCATTGAGCACTGCGATTTTGATCTGAAGTACGCGTGGTTCGGTGGTAGGTATTTTGGCTAAGCGTTGCGCAGCGCGTCGAATCCGTGATTCAGTTAGATCATCGCCAATAAGATGTAAAATCGCGGTTAATTGTGCCATCTGGTAATAACGCGAGTTTTGTGGCACTTGATCGAGTGCTTGTACTGCTAAATCAACTTGTTTTTCTGCCATAAGTTGTCGGGCAAGACCAAAAGCAGAACTAACAGTGGTGGGGTTTGCTACCCACACTAGCGCGTACATATAGAGCACTTTAAAACGTACTGTGGCAGGATCCTCGCTTAAGGTGTTCCACACATGTGACATTTCTTCGACTTGTTTTCCCTGCAAGCTAGCTGCGGCGATAGTAGTTTCAGGATCAAGTAACTGGGTGTTGTGGAGCCCACGTTGCTGTAGGAGCATTTCTCCCACTGCAGCACGTGCTAATTTAGGTGCGGATTCTCCGGCAAACTGGGTAAAAACATCATTAAAGTCAGCCTGAGAACTGATAAAGTCATCCAATAAAAGATGCGTGATTCCAGAGTACCAACGGTGACGCCAATCATTTCCGAGTCGATTGTGTAAACTAGCCAGCCATGATTGCGCTTCTTTGGTAAAACCCAAATCCAGCAGACTGCGTACCACACCAAAAGGAATTTCTTTGGAGTTAGCAAACTCTTCTTGGCTCATTGCCTGACGCATAGTTTCTAGTGCTTCTGAAGGTTCAGAATAAGAGGAACCAGAAATTAACACTGCGCCGGGATCATTACGATCAAGCAGCGGCACTGGTAGTGCAGCCACAATTTCTGGTGCAGTGATTTCTACATTGCGTTCAATGCCGTCGAGAAGCTGATCGGTGCGAAACACCATATGTTTAGTGCCAAAGGTGGAACGCTGCGGGGAAAAAAGTGAGTTTTGGGCAGGGAATTGTCGGTGGTCATGAACCGCTAAATATTCTCGTAATACCCCATAGAGCTGGGTTTCTAGCTCATGCATGGTGCTAAATCGCTGTGCGGGGTCACTGGCAGTCGCGTGTTTAAGCAGCCGATAAAAACTTAAATAACGTGCAAAAAGTGGTTCCTGATCCGGATTAGGAAGCGTGGGAGCATAGGCACCGTCTATGATGGGAAGCTTTACTGTTAGGGCAGCTAAGGTGCGACCAATAGTGTAAATGTCACTAGCAATCGATGGGCCAACACTAGCTACTTCCGGAGCTTGAAAACCTTTGGTGCCATAAATATAACCAAAAGCACCGATACCAGATACAGCACCCAAATCAATTAATTTAACTTGATCTTCGGTGGCAATAATATTATCTGGTTTGAGGTCGTTATAGACTACCCCGCGTGCATGCAAATAATTTAGCGCCGGGAGTACTTCTAGGATATAACCGATAGCAATATCAATAGGAAAAACGCCTTGTGGTTGCTGTTTTTTTAAGCTGCGTAACGACGGTCCCGGAACATATTCCATGACAATAAACCCGCCAGGCACTCGGGGATCATCAATAAAGTTATAAGGTTTAACAATACCTGGGTGGGTAATATCAGCGAGGAATTCTCGTTCAGCGACAGCCGCACCATAATCATGGGGGTTGTCTTTGTTTATAATTCCTTTGAGTACTACCATGCGTCCGGAAACATTATGATCTTCAGCGAGATAAATCCACCCCATACCACCATGGGCGATAACGCCTTGGATTTGGTATTGATCGCCAACCATATCACCAGCGGTTAATGCTGGCGCTGCTAAATGAGGGTCAGGTTTTTTCAACGCTGAGTTTTCGACAATGATGGGGATAAAAGGCAGGTGAACCATGCCATTAGCCACAGTGCGCCCTAGGCGTTTGGTGCCGCGTTTAGATCGGAAAGTAGAAAGAGCTTCCTGTCTAGAGCGAGTATCTACTACTTCTTGTTCACTATGTGCTGTGGTGTGTTGGTCGTCGTCAGCAAAAGGATCAAAAGCTACTGCAGCAGTATGAATATCGGATTCTTGTGGTAAATCGACTGCCGAGTGCACATTGAGTTTATCGAGATTTCGGATCAAGTTGTGGATTTCTTGGTCCGCAAGGGATGCTTCTTCGTTTTCGTCAGCAAAAGGGTCAAAGGCTACTGCCGCAGTATCTATAGTTACGCTATGTTCTTTGGCTAGGTTATCTTGAGTAGTGTGATCAGGAAGCTCATGAAAGGCAATTGCTTCCGTGGTATTACGGGGCTGTTGTGTGGTCATGGCATTCCTGTTTAGTGGTAATAGATTATGCGGTTATGCGTTCGGGTGAGACGTTATCGCCGGCGCTGTTTCGAGACGGTAGCGAAGTGGTGGTGGATCAGTAAGAGGTAAGTAATCGCCAAACCAGGTGTAGTAATAGGATACCCATTGATGGTTAGCAAAAATACGCTCAAAAGTAGCATTGACCTGGCGAATTAATCCAGTAGCGGTGGGATTGTTTATTGGTTTAGCAAAGGCAATACCATAGTCTTCTTGGCCTAAGCTATCACCGACAATTCGCGTTGTGGGATCTTGAGCAATCATGCCGGAAAGAATAGTGGCATCGGAAACCACCACGTCTGTGTGGTTTTGTTGTAAAGCAACCAAACAATCGGCACTGGCTCTGGTAATTAACAAATTAGTATCAGGTGCACTCTCACGTAACCGCTGTAAACCGGTAGATTCACTAGTTACACAGGCAGTTTTCCCACTCAGATCAGCTAGAGAAGAAATATCAGAATTTTTCTTTGCCAGCATTCGTGTTTCTACTGTCATGTAAGGGGTGGAAAAAAAGACGGCATCTTGGCGCTCTCTAGTAATAGAAATACCTCGAATAACGAAATCAACGGTATTTTTATTTAAGGCTTGGATCCAGGTAGAAGCATCGGTATAGCGAAATTCAACCTTGGTGGGATCGCCAAAAATATCGCGGGCAATTTCGCGAGCAATATCGATTTCAAACCCGGAAATAGTACCGGTTGCAGGATCACGGAAAGATAAGAGATTTTGGGCTTGATCTACCCCAACAATAAGCCGGCCTCGAGCAAGGATTTCTGGAACATGTTGTTCTACGCTGAGATCATCTGGGGCATAAGAACCAAGCAGACCTGTGGTGACAAGATGAGTAGCCTGGTTAGTGCCGGCTTCTTCGAGAATAGCTCCTTCAGGCAACGGCATAATTGCATGATGAACGTCGGTATCAATAGGTGAATAAATACTTGCCTGGGCAGTACATGCGCTCAGAGTGAGTACACCGAGACAGCCAATAAGTTTAAGCAGACTGTGCATTAGAGATACTCCTGGAGTCGCGGTCGGATTCCCAACCAGATACTTAAGACGGCAATAATACCGAAAACTAGTGAGATAATGTTGAGAAACCGGCTGGCGCGAATACTGAGGTAAATATGCTCGCGCATGGTAGCTCGGGTTTCGTCGATAAGCGTGCCTAAGGCCTGATCTAAAGTGCCATAGGCAGTGGTGGTGTGCTCATTGATGGGGGTTAGCGTGGTTGCTAAAGCATCCTCAAAATTCCCCTCAGATAATTGAGCAGTGAGTTGTTCGTGGGTATGTTGCCACTCAACTAGTGCACGTCGGGCAGTTGCGATAGTCGGAGAAGTGGATTGATAGGCATTTTCCTGTTGATCAAGAGCATTGGTTACTTGTTTTGTGGCAGCGGTAAAAGTAATTCCTGAACTATCTAAAGCTTGTCGACGAATTAACGCAAGGGTTTCATTTGCTCGTGCTTGCTGGGCAATAATACGAGCATCGGTTAGCTGCCCTAAGGGAAGCGCTGCGCGGTTATATGCAACCGTGCCATGCGACCAGGTTAATCCAGCCGCAATGCCGATCCATAAATGCAGCACAATAAGAATTATAGTTGCCGCAACAAAGCCACGATTAAGTCGTCGATGAGTAAGTCGTGCCAGCCAAAATTGGGTGATAATAAGGAGTACCAAAGCGAAAAAGAGTCCACCGATAGGCAACCATATTGGATAAGTAAGCTCGCGTTGTTCAGCAGCAACCTTATGAGCGATAAGCGAGTGGAGCTCACGTGCAGCTGGCAATATCTCAGAGCGCATTAATGAAGAGGCCTCAGACATATAGGCCACACCTACGGGGTTACCTTGTTGAGAATTAACCCATGCTGATTCTACTAGTCCGGTGTAAGTAGGAAGTAGCTGGTTAATGGTACTTAATAGGGTAATTTCTTCGGTGTCATCGGTTGCTAATCCAGCGGAGGCTAAAGCTGCCGCGCGAGAAGCCTGCTGATAAGAGATGATGTAGTGCTGGCGTTGATCTTCATCAACACGCACTAGTGCAATAGTGGCCGCTGTATCGGCTTGGGATAAAGACTGATAAAGGTTCTGGGTGAGATGGCTAACTGGTTCATCAGAATAAACGAGGGTTTTTAATTGGGCACGTCGATCTGCTGAGTCCTGTGACATCATGACACTACTTACCGCAATAACTAGTGATAGTACTGCCACGACGGAGCTCATTTTCCCTGGAGTAGTGAGTAAAAAATTTCGTATCCTTCGTGACCACAATGTTGGAATGGTAATGAACTCATGCCATAGATCATGAAGGAAATTTTTGCGTTGGGAACGAATTTCTGTGACCCGATCAAGCCAAGAATCTTCGTCGTTAGTGTTTATTTTGAGAAGATCTGGATCTATTGCGCTGGTGTGGGCACTACCTTCAGGGGGGATGTTTTTTAAAGTAGTTGGTGTGGTACTTTTCGATTTCCGTTCGCCATGGAAAGAGGGCTGTTCTGCTCCGAATGATGGTGGCATAAGCACTCCTTGGGGTTAACAGGTAATAGTTTATGGTGTGAGGTTGGTAGAGCAACAGAAAATCGAAAACTTAAGTAACTCTAGTAACACATTAACCGTAGTTTGCCACTTTTTGAACCGAATTTGAATGAAGCTTTTATGCTAAAGACTATGTCTGCGAATTATCGAGCTGAAGAAAATCACTCCACGCCGGCATCAGGTTTTGCTGCTGGACCTCATGGGTTGGCCTTGTGGGGGCGTTTTGGTGCAGCGGGTCTTGCACTTGTCGCCGAGACAGAGGGCACTATTTTGATGCAACATCGTGCCGCGTGGACAGCCCAAGGAAATACCTGGGCGCTTCCAGGAGGAGCACGCGAGCTAGGCGAAACAGCTGTTGAGACTGCAGTACGAGAAACCTATGAGGAAGCTGGTATTGACCCAGGGGTCTATCAGGTTATGGATACTTATATAACTGCAGGACCTTATCCTGCTGATCCCCATCGCCCAGAATTAGCTGGTAACTGGACATATTCTACGGTGATTGCTATCGCACATCATCAGGTGCCTACTATTGCAAATGAGGAATCCTTAGAATTGAAATGGGTGGAACTTGCCGAGGTAGAAAAGCTTCCTTTACTGGGAGCTTTCGCCCAGAGTTGGCCGGTGGTATACGAGAAAATTTTAGCCACTAGGCAGAGTTTTTAAGAATATGACAGACTGGTAGCCATGATTGAAGTGCAGAGTCTGAGCAAACAGTATGGCAATGTCCGTGCTGTGGATGACTTAACCTTTACGGTTAAACCTGGTTTGGTTACCGGTTTTCTCGGTCCTAATGGATCCGGAAAATCAACAACTATGCGTATGATTTTAGGTCTTGATAATCCTACCTCAGGTACGGCAACAATCGACGGTCGAGAGTACCGATCGATAAAAAAACCACTCCATGAGGTCGGTTCGCTTATCGACGCTAAGGCTGTGCACCCTAACCGCAGTGCCTACAACCACCTGAAGTGGATGGCACAAGCAAATAGCATCCCAGTGTCTCGAGTGAAAGAAGTTCTTGAACTCGTTGGCCTTGATTCGGTGGCCAAGAAAAAAGCCGGTGGTTTTTCTTTAGGCATGGGGCAACGTCTCGGTTTGGCTGGGGCAATCTTAGGGGATCCGAAAGTGGTCATTCTTGATGAACCAGTCAACGGCCTTGACCCAGAAGGTATTCGCTGGGTACGTGACTTTATGCGTCGATTGGCAGATCAAGGACGCACTGTTTTAGTCAGCTCGCACTTGCTTTCCGAAATGTCTAATACTGCTGATGAACTGATCGTGATTGGGCGCGGCAAACTCATTACTGCATCCAGTACCTATGACTTCATTAAAAACTATGCTGCCACTTCAGTTGTGGTGCGTACAGAGCATATCGATGCTTTTGAGCAAGCATTACTAGATAACAACCTAAAGGTTCGCCGCGAATATGATGAAGAAAACCGAGATCAGCTGATTATCCCAGACAAGGACACCGACGAAATCGGTGCTTTGGCCTTTACCTACAATATTCCGCTGTCACTATTAAGCCAGCGACGTGCCTCACTAGAAGATGCCTTTATGGAAATTACCGGCGATACTGTGCAGTATCACGCGAAGGGAGAATAATTGATGTTTCTAGGTACTATTCTCTCGGAATGGACAAAACTTATCAGTACTAAAGCGGTGTATTGGACCACCGGTGTCATGCTGGCGTTGTGTCTTGGATATGCGGCGCTAGTCGGTGCTAATACCGTTGATTATGCCGATATTGGTATTGCGATTTTATATCCGCAAGAAGTCGCCTCCGGTATCGCGGCATTCGGTTTTATGATTATTGCTATTCAAGCAATAATGATTGTTACCAGCGAATACCGCCATAATTATCAATCGGCTACTTTTACTGCTACCCCTAATCGTACTTTGGTAGTACTAGCGAAATGGCTCATCTATGCGCTTTTTGCTGCTGTGCTTGTTTTTCTTATTGTGGTGGCTAGTTTTTATCTTGCAAAGATAGTCGCCCCAGGCGAAGCTGGAGCAACGCTACGTCCATTTCATGATGAGAATGCGCTTAAAATTATGTGGCAGTACCCATTGGTCTGCGTGCTATTGGTAACTTTTAGCCAAGGTTTGGGCTATATCATTCGCCAAACGGCCGGCACAGTAACCATTGTGGTGGCTCTTCTAGTGGGCTTAGAAGCCATTATTGGTTTTATCCCCCGAGTTGGAAAATATGTCACCGAGTGGGGACCATTTAGCCACTTAAATAACTGGTTGGGCACCAGTGCTATATTTGGTGAGGAACAAAAATTCACCGAAACGCAATCTGCCTTTTATTTTGCCGCCTGGTGTGTGGCGATATTTATTATTGGATTGGTTTTAGTTAATCGTCGAGACGCATAAAATTTTGCAGCATTTTAGCTGTGCATAGCTAAACCGATATCTGTGCTTTATTGCCAGTATTCTTACTCAATTGTGTGAGTTAAGACTACCGGCAGTTTTTATAGTGTCTTATTTATCGTGCCACAAGAGTATAGTGTTGCCAGACTTAGTAGCACACTATGTGGCTGCATAAGCAAAAATATGCTTGAGGGTGAAAGTAGGCACAAGAAGTGAGCACACATTCGGTACAAAAATTAACCGTGCCCGTACTAATGGGGTTGGCACTTTTAGCCGCATCTGGGCCATTTGCCATTGATATGTATCTGCCTACCCTGCCAGAGCTTGCTACTGACCTACATTCGACTACGAGTACTGCACAGCTGACTTTAAGTGGTTTTATGGTTGGTATGGCACTTGGCCAGCTGGTTATCGGTTCGCTTTCTGATGGCTGGGGTAGGAAGAAATTTCTAGTCGGTGGTGCAGTGATGACACTTGGTGCTGTGATTATTTGCGCCCTTGCCCCCACTATGACTGTGTTAATTATTGCTCGTATTTTTCAAGGCTTAGGCAGTGGTGCTTGTGCAGTTATCGCGCGTTCAGTAATTCCAGATTTAGCTACCGGAAAAGAAGCTGCTCGGTCTTTTACCCTCATGATGATTATCCAAGGTATTGCTCCGGTTATTGCCCCGGTAATTGGCGGGTTACTCGCTGAACCTATTGGTTGGCGCGGCATATTTTGGGTTTTAGCTGTCATTGCTAGTACACAAACAGTGGTAGCAATTTTTGTTATTCACGAATCTCGTCCGCCGGCGGCTCGCACTGCAACCAGTGTGAAAGCCATTATGGCGAACTATTCTTATGTAGTAAAAAACCGCACTTTTCTCGGCTATGCAATAACCTTCGCCTTTGGGTTTGCCGCTATGTTTTGTTATATTTCAGCCTCGCCCTTTGTAATCCAAAATCAGTTAGGCTATTCCACCACGGCGTATTCACTCTTTTTTGCACTGAACGCACTAGGCATGATGGTAGGCGGAGTGATAAATAATCGCTTAATTAGTCGAGTTGAATCTACTATTCTTCTGCGCAATGCTTTGGTAATTATGCTGGTTGCCACCTGTTTATTGGTTGTAGCCGCCTATCTTGGGCTGCCGCAGTGGCTCTTTTTCCCGGCACTGTTTTTCGCTATTGCTCCTACCTCTATTTTGATGGGTAATGCTACTGCTTTGGCTACCGGGGCAGTGCGTACGCGTGCCGGGAGTGCCGCAGCAGTTATGGGTTGTGCACAATTTAGTTTGGCTGGGGTGCTCTCGCCATTGGTTGGTAACGCGATGTCTATGTCAATAGGCATGGTACTAGCAATTGGCTGCGCACTTGGCGGGTTATTCTTGGCACGTCGATAAGCGGTGATGAGTGCTTTTCGACGCACTTTTTGCCTGCGAGAAACCTCTTAGAGGTGTTCTTATTGCAGAGCAGAGGTTAACCGCATGACATTATCAATATAACGGCGAGTTTTACTGCGTTTATTCCATGCCGTGAGGGTTAGTTCGATAGCTTCGCTTTGATATTGCTCGGTAAGATCATTGAGATCATCAATAATATCGCCACTAGTGCACATAAGTGATACTTCGTAGTTCAACCCAAAACTGCGCATATCCATATTGGCACTGCCAACAATTGCGACCGCCTCATTACCGAGGGCATCGGGATCGGCAAGCATGTACTTGGTGTGTAGCACATAAGGTGCTTTGTATTGGTAAATGCGTACTCCGGCTTCAAGTAAAGCTTGGTAATAGGAAGATTGAGCGTGCTCAACCATAAACTGATCGCCTTGTTCACTGACATAGAGTTCAACTGTAACCCCACGGTAGCAGGCAGTGGTTACCGCTTCGATCATGGATTCATCGGGGATGAAATACGGTGAACACATAATCAGGCGATTTTTGGCATGATGAATGACCGAGTTAAAAATACGCAAGCTTGGCTCGGTAGAATAGCCTGGCCCCGAGGGAACAAGCTGGGTGATATTGGTATTAGGCTGGTCTTGGTTAAATACCCAGTCAGCGAGATCAAGTTCGATATTTTCATCGGATTCGAGATACCAGTCCACTGCAAACACTTTATTCATTGAGTTTACAATTGGTCCGGTTAGCTCAAACATAGTATCTACCCAGTGCCGGCCTGCTTTAATGTTTTTCTTAGATAGGTAACTAGAGTCGATCATATTTTGGCTACCCATAAAACCAATTTCGCCGTCAATAATCACCATTTTTCGATGATTACGGAGATCAGGACGACGGAACCGCCATCTTAGGGGTTGGATAGGTAGCATAAGGTACCAGTCGATACCAATAGCATCGAGTCGTTTACCGAGCTTGGAATAGCCGGGGTATTTCCAGGAACCCACGTGATCGAATAGGAGACGTACTTTGACTCCACGGTCAACAGCACGTTTTAAAGCTTGGAAAAATACATCGGTGGTTTTATCCCAGGCAACAATATAGATCTCGACATTGATATATTCTTTTGCCTGATCCACCGCATCGGTCATGCGTTGAATGGTTTCCCTATAGTCTGTGTGCATGCCCAGATTGACACTTTGTACCGCAGGGAAACCAGTAAGCTTGCGATTGAGACGTACTAATGATTGTAGTTCTTTATCCGTGAGCAGATCGCTGGGAAAATCTGGCACATCTTTTTGAATATCGCCAATATATTTATTGGCTTCTTCTTGTACCCGGTGGCGTCGTCGATTGATCTGTGGACTACCCATCAGGAAAAACAGAGGTAAGCCAACAACCGGGATAAGTAGAATAACTAGCAGCCAAGCCGTAGAAGAGCTAGGCCGGCGTCCTTCGGGAATAGTGCCGACAGCGATAATACGGATGCCATAGTCGATAATTAAACCGATGGTTTGCCAACCAGATACATCAACAAAGCTCCAATTAAGCATTGTAATCTACCACTACTGGTGCATGATCGGAAGCACCTTTACCGCGACGCTCATCAACGTCGATAAACGTATGTGTGGAACTTAAACCACGAGCAAGCTGGAAATCAATGAGCATTCCTTGGCCGCGTTCAAAACGATTTTGAAAATAGTCCCAATAACTAAAACCTGTTTGGAGACTATGAATTTCTAATCCGGCTTCTAGCAGACTATCGAAGGCTTGTCGTTCTGGTTCCGTAACATGTGTTTTTCCCTCAAACGCACGCAGTGACCACACATGTTCATCTTTAGGGGCGATGTTATAATCGCCAAGCAACACCATTTTTTCTTCTGGGCTGCTCAGCACATAGGCCTGCAAGCTATATAACCACCGCAGCTTATAATCGTAGTGAGCATCGGCTATTTCGCGACCATTAGGAACATAAAGGCTCCACACCCGAACACCAGCACACAATGCACCAATAGCGCGCGCTTCAATAGTTTGTTCTTTGGTGGCATCTTTGTTAAAACCTGGTTGGCCAGGGAAATGATTCTGTACATCGTCGATACCAACCCGAGAAATGATTGCTACACCATTCCACTGGTTAAATCCACAGTGAGCAACCTGATATCCCATCTGTTCAAAAGGAGCATAGGGGAATTGCTCATCTTTACATTTGGTCTCTTGGACAGCTAAGACATCAATATTGTGGCGGTGGAGAAACTCAGTCATCCGATCTACCCTGGTGCGAGCAGAATTGACATTCCAATTGGCAATGCGCATGACCTCCAGCGTAGCTTATTGCACGACGGCATACCTACGTCTATGGTGCTCGATGAAACCTAAGCGTTGATAAAAAGCAATACTTTCTTTGTTATTGGCAATGACATGCAAATATGCATCGGTGGCTCCCTTAGCTACACCCCAATGCAACAGATACTGGTTAAAGGCAGTAAGCATTTTTTCTTGCTCGCGTACTAGCACCGGAGAAACAATCTGATAACCGAGTAAACCGCGGGTAATAGTAACCCTGGCTAACGCAATACGTCGATGATCACTGACTAGTTCGGCAAAGCCTAGCTCACCGTCAATGGGAGCCGATAATAAGTGCAGAGTGGTTTCTGGCAGCAGGTCGGTAGAGTTATTACTGTGCAAATTACGAAGTGCTAACCCTTGGTGATAATCATGCAGCCACGTAGTATCTGGGTGCTCACTTATTTGAAAAGTCCACTGAGTATCAGGTGGCGCAAGGGGATAAAGATCAGTCGCCATAGATAAACCAGGTTGGAGCGGCATACTCGGTGCATCAGGGATATGCGTGCGCGGTGAGGCAGCAGCGGTGTGTACTGTAGTAAGTCGTCGCGTTAAGACAAGCATTTCCGAGCCAATACGCCATCCTTGTTCGCGCACTAATGTTTCAGCTTGTTTACCAATCCGCTCTGGGATAAGAATACGCGGGGTAAGCTGGCGTTGTTGGTAAAAATCGACGATTTCGTCGATAGGAATTGGTTGGAAAAGTGCACTAGCACCTAATGGTGCGCCGTAGTGCGATTGTGTACCAGAACCAAAACCGGTACTTAACAGCCATTGATCTTGCCATTGTTGTTCTTGACCAGGGAAAGCAAGTGCGTGTGCTAGTTCTAGATGACGAATATCGGAGTTACGTACTGTTCGCGGGGAGAGCTTTTTAATAATGTGGATTTCTTCCCGCGCAATGGTGATTTCTTCTTCCGCAGAAGGCATACCACCTTGTGCTTGGGGGCGTATGCGTAGCTCATCTGCACCAAGGTAGGTGATATGGCCAATAACATCGTGAAATTCACCAAATATTTTACTGCGTACTACTACGCGCTCGCCTACTTTTACCTTATCGGAACGAAAAATATACGACATGATTGCCTTGGCCTTTCGATTCTGCGCACATAGATAAGCTATCAAGCGGGTATAGAGATAAATAGGCGAGACGTAAAAATAGCGGTGCTAGCTATGATATGAAGCGCTAGTCTTTATCATGGCCAAAAGGATCGGGATCTACTCCAGGTAGCCAGGTTAACCCACCTTCAGTCCATCCATTGCGCTTAATATTCTTTTTGGCAATGCGCTTCCATCGACCAATGAGCGTATCGGTATACAAGAAACCATCAAGGTGGCCAACCTCATGCTGTAAGCAACGGGCAAAAAAACCATAGCCTTCAATGCTGATTTCAGTGCCATTTTCATCTAAGCCAGTTACTCGCGCCCAATCGGCACGCCCAGTGGGAAAACCAAGACCTGGTACTGAAAGACAGCCTTCTTCATCACTGCCGTCGGTACGCGGCATGGTCTCTGGAATTTCTGAGGTTTCAAGTATTGGATTAATTACACAGCCACGACGCATTTTTTGTTCTGCTTCTGGTTTGAGTTGGCCATCAGCATCGTGAACGTCAGGGCAGTTATAAACGAAGAGCCTTTTATTCACACCAATTTGGTTGGCAGCTAGCCCAACACCATGGGCAATATCCATGGTTTCATACATATCAGCGATTAACTCGGCTAGGTCTTCAACCGGTTCGGTGACATTAACAGTAGGGTTATGCAGTACGGGATCGCCATGGATTACGATAGGTCGAACAGTCATGCATTACAGTGTAAGCATGAGCGAGGAAAAACAACGAAGCACAGAGCTTTTCGACGCTGTGACCACCGAAAACTCGCATCGTGCACAAATGTTAGCCGTGCTCGATTTTGAAGCAACAGCAGATAAAAATCTGGTGCGAAAAGAAGAAGCGATCCGTGAAGAATTAGCAATCAGTCCCATACGTTATTACCAATTGCTCAACTACGCCCTTGAACTTCCGGAAGCGAATGAAAAATATCCGATGCTGGTTGCTCAGTTGAGAAGACGGCGAGATATTCGAGATAATCAGCGTCGAGAATCACATAAGTATTAAGATAGCTGGGGTGACTGAACAAATGCCTCAAACGCAGGAAACGCAACAGCGGATGCCCTTGCGCGGTATCGCGATGATTCTTATCGCAGTAGCCATACTGATTGCAGCATGGGGAGTATTTTCGCTTAATAAAAACACGGATACTACGACACCTGCTGCAAAAACAACGAGTGCTCAACCAGTGGTAGAAACACCAACGAGCACAACAGCTCAAGAAGCGGTAGGACATAGCGAAGAGGCTGCACCAGTAGCACCACAGGCGATGGCAGTATCAGCTGTGCATGTGCTTAATAATTCCACTATTTCTGGGTTAGCAGCACAAGTAGCAGATCAACTTCGTGCCCAAGGAACCCAGATCGGCGAGGTCGGTAACTACCCAGATTCGGTAGTACCAGAAAATACGGTGTACTACTCACCGCAGCTTCCTGGTGCTGAGCGTGCTGCACAAGAACTCGCTGCGCGAGTAAACGCAGTTGCATTACCTCGTGATCCAGCACTTCCGAGCGAAACTGCTGATCCTGCCACCTTGGTACTTGTGCTTGCTGGCCAGACGACGGTTGGTTAGCCTATGACACAAGATTTTCATGCCTCCCCGGAAGCCACTTTAGGTGTCGAGTGGGAAATAGCACTCATTGACCCGCACACCCGCGACCTTGTCCCCAAAGCAGAAGAGGTCGTTAAACTCGTTGCTGCTGCACATCCAGAAGTACATTTAGAGCGAGAATTCCTTGCTAATACTGTCGAGCTGGTAACTGGTGTATGCGAAAATACTGCGGAGGCAGTTGCAGAATTAGGCATTGGGCTTGATGCAGTACTCGCTGCAGCCGAGCAGCTGGGGGTAAAAGTATGGGCCTCTGGATCGCACCCATTTTCTGATTTTCGTACCCAGCCGGTAAGCCCTAAAGGGCATTACAACGAGATTATTGCGCGTACGCAATATTGGGGTAATCAGATGCTTATTTGGGGTGTACATGTGCATGTGGGTATTAGTCACAAAGAACGAGTGTGGCCAATCATTCATGCGCTTTTAACTATGTACCCACATTTGCTTTCGCTGACTGCTTCCTCACCAGGATGGGATGGCATTGATACTGGCTATGCCTCAAATCGCACTATGTTATATCAGCAGTTGCCGACTGCTGGTTTGCCCTATCAGTTTCAGAGTTGGACTGAGTGGGAAGAATACATGCGTGATCAAGATATTGCCGGAGTAATTAACCACACGGGTTCGATGCATTTTGATATTCGCCCGGCAGGTAAGTGGGGCACGATTGAAGTACGCGTTGCCGATGCCACGAGTAATTTACGTGAGCTTGCCGCGGTCGTGGCATTGACACATTGCTTGGTGGTGTACTTTGACCGCATGATTGATCGGGGTGAGGAATTGCCGATCTTGCAGCCCTGGCATGTGGCAGAGAATAAGTGGCGAGCAGCTCGTTATGGTCTGGATGCACTCATTATTATTAACCGAGATACTGAGGAAGCTCTGGTTACCGATGAGCTGCGACGCTGGCTAGATATTTTGGCTCCCATTGCTCAAGAATTCGAATGTGCGGCGGAATTGCAGCTAGTAGAAGAGATCATTGAGCGTGGGGCTGGTTATCAGCGCCAGCGCGAAGTATTTGCCCAGACTGGTACGTGGAATGCTGCTGTGGATCAAGCGTGCACGGAACTTTATACGTTGCGTCCTTAACTAAAAATAAAACTGGCCAGTAGGTTTTCCTGCTGGCCAGTTTTATATGCTTATCGACGCTTAACCCCGCGCGAAGCCGGTGCCTCATTCCGACTCATTGTCTCTGGGCTACCATAAAGTCCCTCACGACGAGCGATTCTTCCTAGGCGTTGGCCGGTAACTGGCGAGGTAATAAGGGCAAAAACTACCAGCAGGATAAGAATTCCTAGATCGCCACGCTCTGCAACGGAGAAACTCTCGGAACCAGTAACTCGAATAATTGCGCCGAGCACCGTCAAAATAAGTCCTACGGTTTGTGGCTTAGTAATAGAGTGGATGCGGCTCATGGTGTCGTTAAACCGTACCAGTCCTACTGCAGCGCTAAAGACGAAGAAGGAGCCGATGAAGATCAGCACGAGCGAAATAATATCGGTTATCATGATCGGCTTGCGTCCTTCTTCCGGTAGCGAGCAATAGCAATGGTGGAGATAAACCCAAGTAGGGCAACCACGATCATGGCATTAGTAACGGTGGTATCTAATGTCCAACAAATATAAATAGCAAGTGCGCATTGCACCATGGCAGCTACCGCATCCATACTTACCACTCGATCAACAGAGTTCGGTCCTACTAAAATCCGGTAGCAGGTCAGAATGAAAGAAGTAGCAAAGATAATGGCAATAACTAGCAGGAAGCCATTATAGAGATCGGGGTTCATACGATGCTCCTTTCAAAGCTACGGATCATGCGGCGTTCGAGGTCAGCAACGGCAGCAATTTCTCGGGCGATGGCCTGGTCGCTGCCACCATTAATAATGTGAATAGTCCAGGTGCGATTAGCTACATCAATATCAGTGACCGTACCACCAGGTTGTAGGTTATACATGCCGGTGGCAAGGGCTAAAATAAGCTCGTTTTCAACTCGCATAGGCATTTTAAGGATTGCTGTTTTCGGTAAGTCTTGTGGGGAAAGGGTGAGCCAGGCTACTCGAACAGCGCCAGTGAAAAGTGAAATAAACCAGGTGCTAAACAAGGTGATAGTGGGCCAGATCCGGATGGTAATTCCCTCGGTAGGAATAGCTGGAAGCGGCAGTACTGCAACGATAATTAGACTTACCGCCATACCGGCAAGCGCATTGGCAAGAGAAAATTCACCCATGAGCACACTCCACAAAAGTATGACCCAGAGAATAAAACCCGGTCGGAAGCGACGACGAAAACCTTGGATCATTGTGAAATCTCCTCGCTAGGGATAACAGAGTGTTCTAGGTGAAGCTCTTCAGGTTCTTGCGTAGCAGAAGGATGCGGTGAAGACGGCTGTATGGCTGCTCTGGTGGTGGAATAGTGGGTGGGGGTAATAGAAGTGAGTTCGGAAATTCGGTTGTCGAGGGAGTCCTGGCCGTCATCAAGCCGTGATTGTTCCAGGCTACGGCCAGGGTTTGAGTAGTCTTCGCCGAGCACAGCACGTCGATAACCAGAAGGATCCTGTGCTGATTCTGCAGCGCGCGTGGTTACATTAGATAATGGGCCAGCAATGAAGGTAACTCCGACAGAAAGGATGACTAACATTGCAGTAGCGGCAACCATGCCCACTGGCATGCGGCCAACATCATCACGATCATCGAGTTCGACTTCTTCGGTAACGTCACCAAATAGAGCCGGGCGGGCAATAGCGGTACTGCCTTCGGGGGCATCTTTACGATCACGCCAAAACGCCTTTGCCCACACCAAGACCATTGTGTACAAGGTTAATAAGCTAGTGATAATTGCACCAGCAATAAGCAGCCAGCTCAGCACGCCACCTTTTTCGGCACCGGCTTCAAGCAGCATAATCTTTCCCAAAAAGCCACTAAATGGTGGGATACCGCCGAGGTTGAGTGCCGGAATGAGATAAAGCAGAGCAATAAGGGGGTAGCCCTTGGCTAGCGAACCGAGCCGTCGCAAAGAAGAAGAACCCGCTTGGCGTTCAATTAACCCAACGACGAGAAAGAGTGCGGTCTGAACCAAAATATGGTGCACAGCATAGAAGATTGCTCCGGAAAGCCCTTGGGCAGTACCTAAAGCAACACCGAAAATCATATAGCCGATATGGCTGACCAAGGTAAAAGAAAGCAGACGCTTGATATCGCTTTGCGCCATTGCGCCTAAAATACCTACCAGCATTGTTGCTATTGCGACGAACATAAGCAAGGTATCTAGGGCGCCGTCGGTAAATACCGTCGAACGCATTCGAATAATGGAATACACACCTACTTTGGTAAGCAAACCAGCAAACACTGCGGTAACTAGTGCGGGGGCAGTGGGGTAGGAGTCAGGCAACCAACTATCAAGTGGGAAGACCGCGGCCTTAATACCAAAGGCAACTAATAAAACCGCAAAGATTGCACTTTGAGTACCAGAAGGAATGTCTGCGATTCGCTCGGAAATATGTGCCATATTCACTGTTCCAACCGCGGCATAGACTAAGGCAATACCGATAAGAAACACTACGGAGCTGGCCATAGACACCATGACATAGCCAACGCCGGCACGCACACGAGCCGGTGAGGCACTTAAGGTGAGCAGGACATAGCTAGCCACCAGGAATATTTCGAAGCCAACGTACAGGTTAAAAAGATCCCCGGCAAGGAAAGACACATTAATTCCCATGGTCAGCAGCAAATAAGAAGATAAGAATACCGTAATGGGTTCATTATCTAAACCATCGCGTAAGCCTTGGCCAATGGCATAAAGCATCACTGCAAAAAGCACGAGTGAGCTAACCGTAAGCATCAAAGTAGATAAGCGATCAGCTACCAGCGTGATGCCTACTGGAGCATCCCAACCACCAATTTGAATAGTTTGAATACCTTCTAGATCAACGAGGAACACCATGGTGAGGTTAAGCACAATGAGTGCAAAGAACACACTAATAGCGATAACACGTTGAATAGAAGGTCGTCGTCCGACAAGTAGGGCAGCGGCAGCGCCGAGTGCCGGCAGAATAACCGGTAGTGGGATCATATAGGGGAGCCAGGAGATAAGGGTGGCGTGAAGATCAGTCATTCTTGGTCTCCTTAGCGCTTGCATCATAATTAACCGGTGCTTCGAAAGACTGCGGGCCAAAATTATCGCCGTCTTTAGTTACCTTTCCGGTAGCCGGGTCGGCAGACGCATCGTGATCTGGGGCAGCTGAGGCGGTACTGGGGCGAGCCGCAATAGCGGTGTCTTCGGTGTCGTCTTCCACAACGTCTTGGGTGCGGTAGCGATATTGACGATAAGCAAGCGTTAAAATAAACGCGGTCATGGCCATGGAAATGACAATTGCGGTCAAGATCATGGCTTGAGCAAGAGGATCGGAGATTTTATCGCCGTATAGCAAAGAATTACGTCCCACAATAGGTGGCGATCCGGTACTTCCGCCCGAGAGCAAAATCAGTAAATTAACGCCATTGCCCATAAGCAATAACCCCAGCATCATTTTGGTCATGGCTCGGTCAAGCACCAAGTACACTCCGGCAGCAATAAGTGCGCCAGCGGCAAGAAGCAAAGAAAGATTAGCGATCATTGTTTCTTCTAGACCTGCTTTCCGCTCATGAGTGACTCCCGTTCGGCTTTGCGACGTAGCCTGCGTGCCCTATCTCTAGCGCGTTGCTTACGCATTTCTTCGTCTTTATCTAATTGCCCACCTAAAGAATCAAGAATGTGGATGGTGAGTCCAATCACGATCAGGTAGACACCCGCATCAAAGACAAGGGCAGAAGGTAGTGAAACATACCCGATAACTGGTAAGTGGAATGCCTCGTAGAAGGAGGTTAGGGGTGGGTAGCCAAAAAACATGGGGACGATAACTGCCAGTCCCGAAAGGAAAAAACCAGTACCCATTAATCGGGAAGGATCAATCGGTAAGGCCTCTTCAAGTTCATCCCGACCACCAGCAAGATAGCGCAAGGTCAGTGCGAGTGCCGCAACGAGGCCACCGGCAAAGCCACCACCTGGTGCATTATGCCCAACAAAGAAGAAATAGAAACTTAACACAATCATCGTTGGGAAAAGCAAGCGGGTAACAACGTCGACAAGCAAACTACGGTTGCGGCGACGCTCAGAGTTTTCGGCTGAGGCTAACCACCTGCGACCGGCGACGCGCAGTACTGGGCGTCGTGAAGCACGACGGAAACTACGGGTGCGATAAATCAGGGAGCTTACACCAATGGCGGCAATAATGAGCATACTGATTTCGCCAAAGGTGTCCCAGGCACGAATATCGACTAATAAAACATTGACCGTATTGCGGCCATGGCCAATATCTTCAGCCAGATCAGTCATATATTCCGAGATAGATTCGCTCGTGCGGGCATTCATAGCAAAGACTGCTAGTACCACCACGCCTAAACCAACCAAGATGGATAACCAAGCCCGGATGCGATTTGCTTGTGCAGTGGCACGCCATTCGGCATCAACAGGCAAACGACGAAGCACAAGCATGAAAATCACTACGGTGATGGTTTCTACCAGTAACTGGGTAAGGGCAAGATCAGGTGCCCCGTGGATAGCAAATAACATGGCCATTGCATAGCCAGTTACCCCAACCATAAGTAGTGCTGATAATCGATTATGAGTGATAGTCGCCGCAATAGCCATGACGATTATGATTACGGCAATAACGCCTTGAATTGGGGTATCCCAGAGTTCCATGCGCACATCGTTTTTCTCCCCCATAAGTAAAACGGTGATCGGCAAAATAACCAATACTGCAAAAATGATGCCGAGGTTAATCGCGAGTGAACCACGCTGGGTTGAGGCAGTTAAACGCAATGACCAAGTGCGTAGTAGTTCAATGATTTTGTCATAAGCATGGTTGGCATCGCCAAGAGCTGGGGTATCGGTATATAAGCGGGCAATGTTTCCCCGCTGCCAAAATATGAGTGCACCGCAGACAATAATAGTGACCGATAATGCCAAAGGCAGCGTAAAACCATGCCATAAAGCAAGGTGTTCGGCATGTTCACTATGGCCAAAAATAGAATCCAGATGGATAGTAATAAGCGAATCCAAGAACTTTGGAGCCACACCAAAAATCACACTGAGCGTGGTTAAAATAAGTGGCGGAATTAAAAGTGGCACGCTAAGAGAATGCATTTTTTCTACCGCCGGGGAAGTTCCCTGACCTGGTTTGGTAGCAAAGGTTCCATAGACGAAAAAGCACGAATAAGCCATGGTCATAATAGAGCCTAAGATAATACCAACTAGCGTTACTTGCCCTGGTAATCCAGTCAGTAGTTCTTCACCTAGTACTGCAGTCAGTGCTGCTTCTTTTGCCACAAAGCCCACCATGACCGGAATGCCAGCCATAGATGCCGCTGAGATAATTGCCAAGCTCATAAGCAATGGTTGTTTAGCACCTAAGCCAGATAATTCACGGTGGTCACGAGTACCGGTGGCATGATCGACTGCGCCCACAATCATAAATAGGGTGGCTTTAAAAAGTGAGTGAGCAAAGGTTAATGCTAATCCTGCCTGCATGGCTTCTCTAGAACCGATACCGACAATAGTCATAATGAACCCTAATTGGCTGACGGTGCCATAGGCTAATACCAATTTCAGGTCTTTTTGTTTTAGCGACATCCAACCCGCCATGATCATAGTCAGTAGACCAAGCGGGATAATTACTAAATACCATGCGTCGGCAAAGTTAAAACTTGGCGATAAGCGCGCTGCTAAATAAATGCCGGCTTTCACCATGGCTGCCGAGTGCAAATATGCCGATACTGGTGTAGGGGCAGCCATAGCTCCGGGAAGCCAGAAGTGCATGGGAGCAATAGCAGATTTACTGAGCACACCAGCCAAAATGAGCACCATCGCATAAGAGATATGCTGGATGCCTTCCAGTTCTAGACCAATAAGCCCGCTAAAAGTCCATACCTGAGTACGTGTGCCTAATAGGATGAGCCCAACTAGCATGGATAAACCACCCAGCGTGGTCACCATCAGTGCTTGGGTAGCTGCGCGTCGGGAGGTAGCGCGTTCACCGTAGTAGCCAACCAGGAGGAAACTTAAGATGCTGGTAATTTCCCAGAACACATACATGATGAGGAAATTGTCTGAGATTACTAGGCCAAACATTGCCATAGCGAAAGCCATCATTTGTCCGGCAAAGGTGCGTAGTCGCTTAGGAGTGGAATCGAAATAGCCCCAACAATAGATCATTACCAGCGAGCCGATACCAAGGATAATCAGGCTAAAGAGTGCGGATAAAGAATCAAGTTGGAATGTGAGATCCAAATGGGCGCTACTCATCCAGCCATAGTGGGTGACGAGGGCTCCGCCACCAGAGAACGTTCCTTGATTAAAGAGTTTGAGTATCCAGATGAAACCAGCGGCAGGTACAAGTGCGAGTATGCCGAAAGCTGGACGGTGGAGAACTTTAATGAGGAACGGGGCAAGGACCGAAGCGCCGGCGAGTGCGAAAAGAAGCAGGAGCACGGTGTCGGTGTTTTCCTTCTAATTGTTATCGGATAATGCATTGTGGCCAGCACAACGCAGAGCTGAAGAATAAGCCAGAAAACCGTACAAATTTGTTGTACAGGTGGTGTCGCACAGTTATAAAAGATGATCTTTTGAGCTCGTACAAGAATCACGATGTACAGCGAGTCAAATGCCAGCAAGTGGAGGAACTGAGCAAATGCCCTATCGTATGGTGTGACTTACTTCAAATCACTATACCTGAGATAGGGGAGTAAGGTTGGGCTAAATTGGCTATATCTTATTCATATTCACTGCTGGCAAAATGAATGCCATTTTTGTTGACGTTTATTACCTAGCGTATGGGGAGTCGCTGAATGCACTTATTCACAGTTAGGTTTAGGGTGCAACGCTTCGATAGGGATTAAACGTAAAAGCGACTATCATACGATAGTTGTAAAAAATATCAATCTATTGATCTATGGGAGTGTTGGGTATGTCTGAAGCAGTATCGTCGAGCAAGCAACGTTTGGATTCTTCTGCGGCGAACCGTTCACCGCGCCCAAGTACCCGTGCAGGCGCTAAAAAAGTGCGGAAACGCCGCTTGCCGGGTTGGCTGCCTAACCAACATGGTGCCTGGTTTATGCTGTTTGTTCCATCTCTTATTGGGTTACTTATTGCGCCTTCGTGGGCAGCGGTATTACTGTTGTTGACCTGGTGGTTTGGCTACTTTACCTATTTTGCAATCACGATATGGGTCAAGGGGAGGCTACGCTCTAAGCACCTTCCACCGGTGTTTACCTATGGGGTGATTACTGCACTTGTTGGCATTGCAACACTAGTGGTGAGGTGGCAATTACTTGCTTGGCTGCCAATTTTTGCCCCTATTATTTCGATTGCTATTTATGAAACTATCCAGCGTCGAGAGCGTTCCATACTATCTGGGTGGTCAACAGTATTGGCTGCGTCACTTATGTTGCCGACTGCGGTATCTGCGGCCACGACTGGAACACCTACTGTAGTAAGTGGTGATATCTGGTTGTTGGCAATCTGGTTTGCAACTTATTTTGGTGGCTCTATTTACTATGTAAAGACACTGATTCGTGATTTTGGTAAGCCTGCACGTTTTTACCAATCGCTTCTTGTTCACGCGGTGGTATTTATTGGTGCCGGAGTGCTTACGATTATGCGCCCGGGTACGTGGCCAGTAACAGTAGTTAGTGCCTGCTTGCTTATCCGTAGTTATGTTATGCCTCGTTATGCGGTAAAGCGCGGTAAACGGATTGCTCCTAAGTATATTGGCATGATTGATACCATTATCTCCCTATTTGTAGTGTTAGCGGGGTTGATTGCCTTTGGCGGTTAACGAATAGTTGCGCTGCTTTTGCTGGGAGTGGAATGTATTAGGTGGCAAGATAATGCTACGGATGGATAAAAAATCTCCATGTATTCCTTAACTGTAAATACATGGAGAAAACTATTGTGGGGCCAGTGGGGCTCGAACCCACGACCAGCGGATTATGAGTCCGCGGCTCTAACCGACTGAGCTATAGCCCCAGCGTGTTTTATTAACAAGATATAAAAAGCACCCTGTCTGTAAAAACAACATTTTAAGAATACATGTGTGCTTCCAAGTTGAAAAGTGCGCTTGTAAAAGTGGTGAAAGTAGTGGATTTGTTAGGTCGGGAAGGGGTTATTGTGTTAGTAAGAACTACCTTAAGTATGTATCAATATTTACTCTTTACCGGCTAGTTTGTGTTCATTGGGGAAGGGATATATAGTTAGTTCACGTTGCACGGAGCAACTAATCCGCCATAGCTCAGTTGGCAGAGCATTCGACTGTTAATCGAAGGGTCACTGGTTCGAGCCCAGTTGGCGGAGCGCAAGGATTTTATTTATCGCCGCTAGTTTTACTTAAAGCTAGCGGCGATATTTTTTATTGCCGATAAGGTCTGTGTGGGAGTTTACTTGGAACTCTTATCAAACAGCTAATAGTAATTGTTTGTTACTGTTTCTTTGCTTATGTGGTCTCTTGTGGTCTCTGCCTTGGGTGCGGCTATTTTTTATAGCGTCAGCAGTTGGTTTGTGCGCGCACTCCTGGAGGGGAAAAATCTACTAATCTATAGCCATGGCTAAGGGACGTATTCCAGAATCAGATATCCAGGCGATCCGTGAACGCACCCCTATTGAGGATATCGTTGGCGAATATGTACAGCTTAAACCAGCCGGTGTGGATTCTTTAAAAGGATTGAGCCCGTTTAAAGATGAGAAGACTCCGAGTTTCCATGTGCGGCCTAACCATGGTTATTTCCATTGCTTTTCTACCGGGAAAGGTGGTGATGTGTTCACTTTCCTGATGGAAATGGAGCATGTTAGCTTTCCGGAAGCAGTAGAAATATGTGCGGAAAAAATTAATTATCACATTAACTATCAAGGAGTGAGTACTCAGCGCGAGATTACTCCACCAGGCACACGTAAGCGTCTTATTGAGGCCAACCGAGCTGCTCACAAGTATTATCGGGAGCAGTTGGAAACTCCACAGGCACAGGTTGCTCGTGATTTTTTATTGCAGCGTGGGTTTAGCCGCGAGGTCATTTATCATTTTGAGTGCGGTTATGCTCCCGATGGGTGGGATTCAATGACGAAACACTTGCTGCGCCTGGGTTTTGAATACAAAGAACTCGAAGCAGCAGGCTTATCGACGATGGGTCGACGTGGGCCAGTCGATCGGTTTCGTCGTCGATTGCTATGGCCAATTAAAAATCTTTCTGGTGATGTTATTGGCTTCGGTGCTCGTAAGTTATTTGATGACGATAACCTGGGTAAATACATGAATACTCCAGAGACCTTGTTATATAAAAAGTCCAAGGTACTTTTTGGTTTGGATATGGCTAAGCGTGATATTGCTGATCGCCATCAAGCGGTAATAGTAGAAGGTTATACCGATGTGATGGCGATGCATGCTGCTGGGGTTACTACTGCTGTTGCGTCGTGTGGTACGGCTTTTGGTGAGGAACATTTGCAGATGATTCGTCGGCTTATGCTTGATGATAGCCGCTTTAGAGGCGAGATTATTTATACCTTTGATGGTGACGAAGCGGGACAAAAAGCTGCTTTGCGAGCTTTTGAAGGGGATCAAAAATTTGCTGGCCAATCTTATGTTTCGGTAGCACCGGATGGGATGGATCCATGTGATCTACGCTTATATAAAGGTGATGTGGCAGTTCGTGATCTGGTGGCAAGCCGGGTGCCAATGTTTGAGTTTGTGATTCGCTCGGTTATTGCTAAGTATCCGCAGACTTCTCCAGAAGAGCGTTTGCAGGCGATTAATCATGCAGTACCTATTGTAGCCGGTATTTATGATGCACCAACCAGGGATGCTTATGCTCGTCGGCTAGCAGGTTGGGTTGGTTGGTTACAGGCTGATGAAGTAGTTGATTTAGTACGCAAAGAAGCACGTCGACCACGTCGTCAACAACAGCCGCGTAGGGCAAAAACTGCTGAGGAATTTGCTGCCGCACAGACTCCCCAGATGAGCGTATTGGAGTTGTCGAAGGATCGTAAATCACCATTGTGGGCTGAACGTGAGACATTAAAGATTGCGTTGCAATACCCACTAGAAATCGCACCTATTTTTGATTCGTTGACTGCGGAAACCTTCAGCAATGAGGTTTATCGCGCGGTATTTAATGCGATTATGCAAGCCGGTGGGTGCGCGGCCGGAAGTAATTTACGTGAGTTTCTTAATACAGTTGTACATGCCTTGCCAATAGGTGTGGGTGGTAGTTTTGTTTCGGAACTAGCTACCGAACATCTTGATATTGATACCCGGAATTTGGCTTCATATGTGGTGCAAACCCCAGCGAAGTTGAAGCTGGTGCAGGTAGATAATCAGATTGCTATCTTGCGCTCTACACTAGAGCGCCAGCGTCCGGATCAAGATTTGCGTAGTTATCAAGATGCTTTTGGTGATCTGATTGCTTTAGAGCGGGAACGTAAAAAGTTACTCGAAGTGGCTTTTACTAATAAATAATGAAAAGATCCACACTAAATAAAATTCTGGTGTGGATCTTTTAGTTGAGTAAGCTAGCTACTTCAGCTTAGGAAAAAGAAACCGGCAATTCGGTTACGTCTTGGAAGCCATTGCGGTGATCACCGAAAATCTTCAGCACACAGGATTCGGTGGTGCAGTCGATACCTTCGCCGGTAGCAGTGGCTACGAGATCAACGCTGGCGGTGCCGTTTTGACTAATGGCAACAGTGCCGCCGTTATTAGATAGCCAAGCTTGGGCTTGGGTATCACCTTGCAAACCGGTACATAGCGGTACCTGGCCGGTATAGTCAGCAGAGCAAATAGCTGCGTAGTAACCAGCGGTGGGGTCAAGGCCGGCAACATTGAAGGAAAGAACTTGTCCGTCGCTTAAGTTTTCAGTGGTGCTTAGGGCGATGGTGACTTCATCTCCCGTTGAGGTGGTAGTGGTTGCTGTACTAGAAGCAGTAGTCGAGCTGTGCGCGCTGTTAGTTGGTGCAGCTGCGGAAGCAGCAGTATCGACTTTTTGGGTGGAATCAACTTCATGCGGTGGGCTACATGCTGCGATAACCAGGCTGATTGAAGCTGTAGCTGCGAGAGCAAGAACACGAGAAGAAGTCATGGAAAGTAGTACCTTTCATGGCGGGCGATCAGTGCGCCCAAAAGTCTAGTTGATCCAATTATGTAGGTCACCCATTAGGGTGGTAAGTGTCACGTGGTACTAGAGCTTAAGGTTAATCGTTATCTGGTTCGAGGATTTCTATATTTTTATTCTGCTTATTGCGTGCGAGGTTTTTCACTTCTTTCATACGCGGTTGCGGGTCTAATTTATTAGCAATAGCTGTGCGGGTACTAGCAACTATTTGCTTTGCGACGGGAGAGTTAACTGCAGCCTGGTAGCCTTTTTTGATTTGCTCATAGCGCTTGCGGCCTGCTTTAGTGCCAAAAACATAGCCTGCGGCTGCGCCGACAACGAATTGAATCATGAAAGTGTCGTGCTCCCTTAAGTATGTGTTGATATGTGGCAGTGGTGGATTTTTAAGAAAATTCACCACCAAGATTTGACGTGTTCCACAGTAGCGCAATGTATGTGTTCATGCGCTAGCCGAGAGTTGATTTTTATGTGGATAAGGTTAACCGTGGTCTTTTTACGTCGATAGATGCATGATCTGCTGGCCGAGTTTTAAGATATGTTTTCGTGTCCGAAGTAGATCCGTTTATCTTGACCTTATATCGTTGTTTCGATCTCATTGGGGTAGTGCTTAATGGGGTGATCGGCGGTACCATTGCGCGTCAACGTAATTTTGATTTCGTAGGCTTTATGTTTTTAGCATTGTTTTCAGCCTTAGGCGGTGGCATGCTTCGAGATGTTCTTATCCAAGCTGGACCAGCTGCGGCAATTGCAGTGCCTTGGTATCTGCCTCTGGCGGTCGGTGGGGCTTTTATTGCACTTATAACCCACTTAAGTGGCAGGACATGGGAATATTTTCGGGTGCATGCCGATGCGATTATTTTGGGAGTGTGGTCGGTAACTGGTTGTGTTAAAGCTCTAGCTAATGATCTTCCTATTGCGTCGGCCATTCTTATGGGGGTACTTACCGCTGTTGGCGGTGGCATGATAAGGGATGTGGTTATCGGACAAATCCCGATGATTTTTGGTGGTAGTCCGTTATATACGGTGCCAGCATTAGTTAGTTCTATCGCAATGGTTTCTTTTCATGCTGTTGGCTACGATGCACTGGGCATGATAGTTTCGCCAATTTTAGGAGCGGGGCTAGTAATTATTAGTTATTGGCGTAATTGGCAGTTATTCCGCAATAGTGAGTGGGCGCCGGTGAATATGACCGCTGCGCAATTAAAAATCTTGGCTAAAAAATCCGAGACTGTAAGTAGGGGCATGGTACGCGGTAGAGGAATAAAAATCTGGAAATCGAAAGATCCCGAGTAATTCTTCGTACTATATCAGTAGCGCATGAGGTGACTCTGCGGTGTTTGCATCACAATTATAAGGAGCTTGATTTAATGACCACGCTGCCTGATTTTGCTACCTGGCCAGTTGATAATGTTTCTGCTGCCATTATTAATGGTGAGACGATTAATTACTCTGGTGATGCACAGCGCATCTTTGAACTAGCAAGTGTTACCAAACTATTAGCTGGTTATGTTTTCTTGATCGCTATTGAAGAAGGCGTTTTTGAGTTAGATACACCTGTTCACGGTGCAAGTGTTCGCCAATTATTAAGTCATGCTGGAGGAGTAGGGTTTAAAAAGGGCGACGAGGTTAAAGCACCTGGTAAGCGTCGTATTTATTCTTCCTATGGGTTTGAGCTTCTTGCTGAGGCATTAGAAGTAGAAACTGGTATGAGCTACACCGAGTATTTCAATGAGGCGTTGTGTGTGCCTTTGGGCATGACTGCGACAACTTTGTGGGGTTCACCAGGACATGAGGCACGCTCAAATGTGCAGGATTTAACGAAGTTTGCGGTTGAGGTATTACGACCAACGCTTATCGACGAGACTACGCTGAGCGAAGCTTTGACTGTGCAATATCCTGAGCTTGCTGGGATTGTTCCTGGTTATGGGATGCAGAAGCCGTGTTCGTGGGGGCTTGCTTTTGAGATAAAGGGGGGGAAAGCGCCGCATTGGACAGGAACTCAGATGCCTGTAGATGTTGTTGGTCATTTTGGGCAGTCGGGTACTTATTTGTGGGTGCATCGTATGACACAACGTGCCATGGTGGTGCTTACTGATCGTGCATTTGGTCAGTGGGCTAAACCATTATGGCAGGAGTTAAACGATGCGGTGTGGGGCAGGAGGCCATAATGTTTCCCCTAGCCACTATCACATAACTTAAACTTAAGTGATAGTATATTAAGAATAATGTAAGATTGTGTCGAGTGTAATGACATTCAATTTTCTTTGAATGGTTGTCAGGTATTTATTTTTTAATTATTTACAGTGACTAATATTACTTTTATTCTTTAAAACCGGAATTTATGCAGGTTATTCAAGGTGAAATTTATCAAGCACTCTTGCTAGGGTGAATATTAGGCAACGCTTTGATAACGCGCTTGTCTTTGAGATGTGTTATCGTGATCTTTGCATTTACTCAGAAAAAAGTAAGTTTTTATTTATTAGAAGCTCAGTTCTGCATAATGCAAACGATATAAACCTTTATATCGTTGATGGGTTTGTAGTGTTCTATGAACCCAGGCGGGCATTGCATAACAAGATCGTTCCTTTTATTAAGCATAGTTTTTCTATGTGGTCTTTGAAGTGCATGCATGCTTAGTCTCATGAAGGCCGGAAAAAATAAGGAAAACTATGAATCAAGTAGAATTTTCTGCTGCTCAAAAGCGAGTAGGCAAAAGGCTCGTTGTATTAACCTCTGCGGTAAGCCTTTCAGCATCTCTTCTTACTGTTGCTGGCGCTCAGCAGGCAGCGTATGCAGATGAGTCCGCTTCAATTTCTCAAGGTGGAATTACTTCTATTACTGAGAAAACTACTGTTGATCCAGTAGGAAAAGTAAAGGATTCTCTTCCCAACGGAACCACCCCACTTCCTGAGGTACCACTGAATACCCCAGGGAAGTCTATGGATAATTCACTTGATAACGGTGGCCACACGGAAATCATTAGTCGTTTCGATGCTATGAAGGATAGTGGAAAAAAGACTCCAGAAAAGGATGCAGAGGAATTTACCACTTCTTTCAAGCTGAAGAATGCTGTCTATGGTGGTGGCGATGAAGCTTGGAATAAGGAACATACTTTTAAGTGGCAGTGTGGTGAGAACGGGGCCAAAAAAGAAGGCACTGTGAAGCTTAAAGGTGATGAAGAAAAAGAGATCACCGGTCTTAGCGAAGGTGTTTCTTGTCTTGTTAAACATGAAACCGCAGATACTAAGCAAAAAGACTTTGAATATAACTTGAACTGGGATTTGATTGCGGTAGATGGTGATCACTCTTCTGGTGAGAATCGTGCCGATGAGTTCCGTCCTGGTGATGGAGTTGTTCTTACTGCACAGCATCTTTATGTAAAGCCTGGTCAAAAAGAGAAGCTTTCTGGTTTCCGGGTAAAGAAGCTTGTTTCCACTGATCATGATGCAGCAAACAAGTTGCATGGAAAAATGTATAGCTTTGATTGGCAGTGCCAAGATGGTGATAATAAGTACAAAGGATCATTTAAACTTCTTGACCAAAAGGAAATAGAAATTCCTCATATTTCTCCTACAGCGGTGTGCTCTGTTGTAGAAAAAGATGCTCCTAAGATCGACGGATATGTTTCCAGTGTTAACTGGTCTGTGTCCACAATTAAGGGCGAGGAAGAAAAAGAAGAGAAGAAGGAAGGCCCGAAGGTTGCCGACGAGTTCCTGATTGGTGAAAAAGATAAGCCACTGACCACAGTGATTGCTACTAACACCTACACCAAGGGCAGCAAGCCAGTTCCACCAACTAAGGATCCAAAGCCGAATCCAGGTAACGGTTCTTCATTTGGTTCTTCTGCCCTGGGAATTTTAGGTATTATCCTGGCAGCAATTACTGCTGGCGGTCTTGGTTATCTGTTTACTATGTTTAAGCACCACTTCCGTTGGTAATCGGTAAAAATTGGTGGTCATATGTGATTGCTTAGCTGATTCTTTAATGAAAATAGGCCACAGATAAAAGTGGTGTGACTTCAAAAATGAAGTCACACCACTTTTTGTGTTAGAATATAGTATTGTTTCGCGGTAGAGCGTTTTGGTATTTTTCAGCATGCTTTTTAAACCATGCTGGGGCGTTAAAAAGATGATGAGGTTAAATTATCTGATAAACGTCGTATTTATTCTTCCTAGGGGTTTGAGCTGTTTGCTGGGGCGGCAGAAGTAAAAGATTGTTACAACTTACTTACTAAGCCATGGTGGAGCTTATTGATTGTGTATTTGTTTAGTGCGTTGAGCCTTTATGGCCGGGTTTATTAGTCTTCAGAATCAATCGGGTGCACCAAATCTGAAATTCAATTAAGAAAAGTTAAGATTTGTAAGAATTTATCTATTTTATGTAATAGATTCTTGTCTTTATTTTAATAATCAATTGATATTTTTGGGTAAGCCTATCCAAGGAAGTGATGCATAATTAGTGTAATTAGTATCACTTTCATTTTTTTATTATCGAATTTTTAACGTTTATGCAGGGGAAATCCGATTGAGCAATATTGCTATCGTGGAAGTTGAATGATTTTCCGGTAGAGGTCTTACCTCTAGTGTATGTTACTGTAATTTTTGCATTTACTTAGAAAAATTTAAGTTTTATTTATTGAAAGCTTATTTTTTCCGAAAATAGATGCGCATATACAAACCTTTATATCGTCGATGGGTTTGTGGTGTCATATGAACTCAGGCGGGCATTGCATAATAAAATCATCCCTTTATTAAGCATAGTTTTTATATGGATTGTGGGGTGTGTGCAGGCTTAGTCTCATAAGAACCGGAAGAAGAAGGAAAACTATGAATCAAGTAGGATTTTCCGCTGCTCAGAAGCGAGTAGGGAAAAGGCTCGTTGTATTAACCTCTGCGGTAAGTCTCTCAGCATCTCTTCTTACCGCTGTTGGCACGCAGCAGGCAGCATACGCTGAAGAGACGGCTTTGATTTCTCAAGGTGGAGTTACTGAGATTCTTGAAGCGGATGATATCGCACAATATCAGGCAAATAGTGCCGATGGTGTTATCTCTACGAATGAGTCTTTCACTCTGAAGAAGGTTGTTGTTGGTGCTCCAAGGCAAGACTTAGAGTTTAGGTTTGATATTGAGTGTGGAGCTGATAATCAAGCTCGTAAGACACAGTCTGTAGCTATTAAGAATGGAGAAGAAAAGAAGGTTGATAACCTGCCTGCGGGACTTGCGTGCAGTCTTACTGAGCGATCGGATAGCGCAAAGGTTGCAGATTATAACCGTAAGCTAGAGTGGGAAATTACCTACCAGGATGCTAAGACTCCGTCTCGCAAAGGTGATAGCTCTGTTGTTGCTGAGTTCCGTCCCGACATGATTACCTCTATTACTGCTACCAGTACCTACACCAAGATAGGTGAAAAAGCCCCTGCACCTCAACCGGATAAGAATAATTCTGGTTTCCGGGTAAAGAAAGTACTTGCTGGCGATAAAGAAGCCACAGTTAAACTGAAAGATGAGAAATTTAAGTTCGACTGGACATGCGCCCCTAAGGCTGATGCTTCAGGAAAGAAGCTCAGCGGTTCAGTGGAACTGAAGGGTAATGAAGTAAAAGAGGTTATGAATATCCCTGAGGGTTCTACCTGCACTATTGAAGAGAAGAACCCCAAGAAACTTGATGGTTATACCCATACTCTTGACTGGGAAGTCAGGACGCTTAATGCAAAGGGACATATTGACGTTAAGAGCGGTCCAAAGATTGCTGACGAGTTCGTCGTCGGTGCTGCTGATAAGACACGTGCAGAAATTACTGCTACCAATAGATACACCAAGGACAATAATAAAGGTTCTTCTGGCTTCGGAATTCTAGGCATTATCTTGGCCATAATTGCTGCCGGTGGTCTTGGATACCTCTTTACTATGATTAAGCAGTACTTCCGCTGGTAATGCACACATTAATTGTTTACATATAGATGTAATCGATGATCTTAGCCTGTAGGGATATACACTATAGGAAGATAAAAGTGGTGTACCTTCGCAAGGAAACGAAGGTACACCACTTTTTACTATTTACATATTAATCTCGTTCGCAAGCAACTCCATCGCCATCGCGGTCAAGACCGGGTCGATAACCTGGTTGTCCCCGATACAGTGGAGCTTTTCCGGCTGAACGTACCGCAGCGCAATCACGATAGTACGAATTGGTATTTGTGGTGTGGTTTTGCACTGGTGCTGGACGTGGCGCTGGCTGAGGAGCTGGGGTAGGCGCTGGATGTGGCGCTGGCTGGGGAGCTGGGGCTGGTTTGGCCTCGGGTACTGGAATTGGTGCTGGTGGGGTAGGTGGGTGGCAGGGAATGAGCTGTGGAAGTGGGTTGGGCAGTAGGCTATTTTGCATCGCTGAGCATACTTGGTTGCCAACAAAGTGAGCAGTAGCGCCAATGAATCCGACGCTAGAACCTGCGATGAGAATATTTCCCACAATCTCCGTAGGATCGGCTTCGGTACTGGTTTCCGTGGTGTTATAGCTATTGGTGTCTAGGGATATGTTGCCAGGTTGAGTGATTTCTTGATTCTTATCAGAGCTGTCAATTTCAATTGAATGGGCAGCTGGCGTTAAAAGGCTACAGCTAAGGGTAGCGGCAAGTATTACATTGAGGGGCTTTATATGCATGAAGGAGATAATGGCATAGAGACCCAATAAGTGCAATCTAAATCACTTTAACTGGGTAAAAGAGTGATAAGTCATAGCTGCTTTATAGTGGGATAACGTCGATAAGCAAATCCTGAGTATTGACACAAGTGGGGGGTTAAGTAGTTATTGAGGGTTGCTAGGAATTGATTCGGTACAGAAGAATTTCTGGTGGAACATTCCTGACTGAGTTTTAAGTAACCAAGAGATGCGTAGGGGAAGACGAATCTCGTCTTAAAACACATGACAAGGAATGAGGGTTTGACGTGTTCAATGCTGATGTGTGGTCGCGCGATAGTAAAGCGCAGCGCATTGCGGTGATGCGGGTTATTGGCCTGCCCAAAAAACTTCGTCACGTGGTCGAGAAAATCATGGTCGAAGAATTATTATCGCCACCGTTATGGGCGCTACCTGGCAGTGATGAATTTGATATTGCCCCATGCACACCCTGGCGGCGTATGGCCGATGGCACCTTAGAAACGCACCAACTTGTCAATGGCACAGCTGAGGAACTAAATCGTTTTTACCAGCGGCTTAATGCTTTGGTGGATTCCTCTCATACTTGCGAGCTTACTCAGCCAATTCAGGTGGAACTAGAACACGTAGAGGTGCGGTTAGCCAGCGTCGATAAGCTGGATAAGTTGCTCGATTGTGTCGATGTTTAGGTAATTTTCTGGCTCGGCAGGAACCTGGAAAATTTGCTCGATGCGTATTGCTAGTTCGATTTTTTCTAAAGATTCTATCCCGGCATCGCTTAACGACATTTCTGGGATGATTTTTTCGGCATCGGTGTGGGTGATTTCGGCAAGCAAGCGGATAACACGCTGAGCGGTTGATTCTTCCTTATCGGTTGTATCGGTTTGTAGCGCGGCTAGCTGGTCGGAAAGAGAACGCATATATTGTCCTTTTGTTTGCATACGGTAGAAACACCTAAAATTATATGCATGGCTAAGCCGCAGATAATCGAGACTATCCAACGTAAGCGTCGTCATCGGGCATTAGATAAAATACAAGATAAGCGTACCGTTTATTTTAGTTCTACTGCTCAAGTTGGTGGGATTCGTTATTATCTTGCCGGTGATGAGGACGCCCCGGTTACGGTGGTTTTTGTGCATGGGTTTGGCTTAGCCGCTAAATCCTGGCATTTTCAAACTGCGGAAATTGGGTTGCATGCGCGCTGTTTACTCATGGATCTTAGTGGCCATGGGCGAAGCCAAGAACGCGTATCGACGGATAATTTTATCGACGCTGCCGCTGATGATGTGTTTCATGTTCTCGATGATTCTGAAATAACTGGCTCGCTTATCTTAGTTGGCCATTGCCTAGGTGGTATGACCATCTTGAATCTGATGCGCCGCTACCCGCAACTACGAGCGCGAGTAAAAGGAATGGTTTTGGTAGCTACCGCCGCAGAAGCTTTTTCTGGAGAAAACTTCACCCAACTTATGGCTCAGCCTATTTTCGTAAATAATGAAGAAACTGTGCCAGAAACCAATAATTTATCTAAACTTATTGCTAGTGTTTTCCTTCCCGAACACGCTTCTCAAGAGGTAGTCACCTTTTACACTGAAGCTTTAAACCGGCTTCCGCGAGCAACAGTGCTTGGTTTTAGCCAAGCGTTACATACTCATGATGAGAATATAGCTGAAACGTCAATCAGTGGAATTCCCGGAACAATTTTTGTAGGCGATCAGGATATGGTTACCCCACCTGCGCAAGCACAGCATTTACAACAGTTATGGCCTGAAGCTACATTAAACATTATCCCCGGTGTAGGCCATATTCTGCCACTAGAAAAACCGCGGACATTAAGTATGGCAATTACCGAACTTATTACTGCAACAGGTGAGTAGTTTTAGCTAAGCCGTCGAAAAGCACTTGGAGTGGTGGTTTAGTTTTGCTGAGCAACAACTTCGAGTAATAAATTTGTGCTTTGCCCAGTTGGTCCGGTTAACGAAACTTGAGTAGTGCCAGGTGAAACTGGTACAAAACCCAGATTAAATTCAGCACTGCCAATGGTGCCGCCAGGAAAAACCGTAGCCACTGACTCATCAGCAACTGTTCCTGTCCATTGGGTGGGTGATTCGCCTTCGCCTAATAAAACAACTAACGAAGAATTCATCGGAATAGTGATTTCTTCGGCAGTAATAAGTTCTTCTAAGGTGGCAAAAACAGGTGGTAGGGCCTGGGAATGATGATTCATAGTGGTATCTGTAAGAGATGGGTATGCCGATGGATTAACTGATGGTAATGGATCTGGGGTATCAATGCCACAAGCACTCAGCGCGATGCAAGATAGCATGAGGGTAACGAGCTGTTTCATAAAAACCTTTCTGATTAGGTTTTATTTTACTGATATTGTTCGTTATCTTTCCAGTTGCACGGTGAAATGGAAGAATTTATTCTCAGGACCGGCGTGAGAAAGTTTTTCCGAAGGAGTAAGCAGTTTTTGGCTGTACCTGATCCTGTGGAGAGTGCCTTATCGACGACGAACTATGGGCATTATATGCGATTAAGTGAAAGTATTGTGTTCACTGGTTATTAAGTGAGAGCTATTCTGCATAAAGCAGATGGCGATCAGAGTAAATGTGGTCGACAACTGTGCTAGAGAGTGAACTTTTTCTAGTGGCTTCTTATTGTTTGAGTTGGCGGCAGCAGAAATGATGAGGAAGCATTTTGAATGAAAACGTACGAGCAGTGTATGTTTCATCTCACTAGAAAAATTTTGCGAAATTCAACACGCTACTGTTGTCTGCGTGTAGCCTCCTGCTGTGAGAGGTAGAGTTGGGCACTTTTGTTTTTGCCCTAGGTTCTTTTATCTTTCGACGAATATCCCATTTTATAAGGAGCCTCTTTGGGTATTGATACAGTTTTTTATAGTGCAATGATGCAGTGTGGTGGTAGTGCTGAGCTTTGCAGTAAATAAACTAACGAGAAAGGCAGGCACGTTTAACTGGTTTTCCCAATTCGTAGCTGTGAATCCTATCCACGGCATGCGTGCCATTAGGTTTGCATTTAAAAGTGCTCCGATTATGCTTATCTGTGCCCTGGTGAGCACAATTTTTGCTTATGCAGTGCAGTTTTATTTGATGTACCAAGTAGCTCACGTTGCCCAAGCAGTAGACCAAGAAAAAGATCTTTTCCTTAGTTCTTTAAAAACCCTTATTCCACTATTGATTCTTACTCCGTTGCTTGGCGCAGTTGCAGATCACTGTATCTATTTAGTGGAATCATCCGTGCAGCGAGTTGTGCAACCAGAAGCATTAGCCTACGAGCTTGATAATCCTGGGGAAACATTAACCGAACAAACACAGTCGTGGGTAGGGCAAGAAGGCATTTCTTTAGTCTTTTATGTGATTCAACAACGGCTCTCCGGGTTGGTTGCATTGTGTCTTTTAGCGACGTGGAATCTTTTTCTTGCGCTCCTATTAGGAATGGCTATGTGGTACTCGGGGGTTGTTGTTGCTCGGTATCACTTGGTTATGCAGCAAGAACTTTCCGGAACCTCGGATGAAGCCGCTCTAAGATCAAAATTTTATTGGCGAACTCTGATCGATCCAGAGTTTGCAGAAGAAACCAGATTATATGGGCTAGGAGAGGTACTCGTTGGTCGGTTTATAAAAACCTCTGAGCTGAAATTTTCTTCAGCAAAACTTCGTGCTCGTCAATTTTGGAAGCTGAATATTCGGGCACAGACACCTTTTATCGCATGTCTAGTTCTTTATATTGCTTGGCATCTTTTTCACTCAGAGATAAACTATGCCGGTTTTTTCAGTGCACTAGTTATTGCACTTCCCGGATTAGCTGGTTTGGGAAGTTTAGGCTCAATACAAGTTAGGGCACATGAATTTGAAGAAATGTTGCGCGTTATTGAAACTAAAAAACCTAGTGCCTTAGATGACCGTGACACAGAAACCAATGCGGTTACTCCTACTGAGCCCATTGGGTTAGAACCCGAACCGTTGAGTGCTTCATCAATTATTGAGTTACGTAATGTCTCTTTTAGCTATGGGACCCGGCACATACTAGCTGGCATTGATCTTAACGTAGGTCGCGGAGAGAAAATTGCGATTGTGGGCGAAAATGGCGCCGGAAAATCAACGTTAATGAAACTCCTGGTTGGACAATTAACTCCAGATACCGGAACTATTTCTATTGCTGGTCAAACACCAACTACTCGTAGTACACAAGGTTTAGGAATCGGTCTAGTCCCACAAGACTATATGCAACCGCCACTATTGGTATCGGAGTGCGTTCACCTGGGACGAGAACAGTTACATCCTCATGCTGCAAAAGTACAAGAACAACTAGGTATTGCACATATCGCTCAAGCACAGCGGAAGGGAAGCAACAATTTTTCCCAGGGGCAATGGCAAAAATTAGCTATCGCGCGTTGTTTGGTTACCCCACAAGCAGACTGGGGACGCTTACTTATCCTTGACGAACCTACTGCTTCTCTTGATATCCAATCGGAAAAAGCTCTTTATACGGAAGTGATAAACAATTCTACTGCTCAGGATAGTTTGATAATCGTTACTCATCGTCTTTCTTCTATTGCCACTGTGGATCGGATTGTGGTTCTTGGACAGGGGAAAATTCTTGAGCAGGGAACCCACGCGGAACTCATAGCTAGTGATGGTCTTTATGCACGCATGTTTAGTGCACAAGAAAAAAGCTATGCAGTATCTAATGAGCGGAGTTGTGTTGACCACGAAAATAAGTGAAGCAGTAGCTTTTGATAGTGGACTTAAAAAGTACTATTCGATGCTGCGTTTAAGAATGGATATGGTTTCCTTTTTCTTCCGGTATTTGCCTAAACGAGAAGGATTCATTTTAACCATAGCTAATCTGATGAATCTTTCCACAGCATTTTTCCCGAGCATGGTTGCTATTGCGGTAACTGGAAAAATAGGAAATAGTGACGTTCCCAGGTGGAGCGGATTACTTTTCTTTTTCCTGGTTACAACCATCAATCAGTTTTTAAGACCAACAGCAGGAAGCGCTCAGCTAAGCGTTGCTACTCACTTAGCTTTTATCGCGAATAAGAAAATTGCTCGAGCATTAAGCAACATTGAGACTTTAGAGGGCTTAGAAGACTCCGAATTTAAAGAAAACCTGTCGGTACTACGCTCCCGAGACACTGTTTTGGGAGAAAGTTTGCTAAGAACCTATCAAGCTATTTTTAACCTTTGCCTTCCTCTATTTTTAATGATTGTGGCTATCCTAACTGCTCCGGTCATTTTATGGATGTTTCCGGTTTGTATTCTTGTTATTTGGGTAGGTGTACTAGCTGAAAAAATCCGTGCCGGCGCAGATAAAATTACTGCTGCCCACCAGTTGGAAATGCATAATTTTTGCAGTGCTGCACGAGGAAACTCGATGAGCACTGAGTTGCAGATATATGGTGCTAGCCGGTGGTATATCAATAAATTCTCTAACGTAGAACGTCAAAGAACCCAGCCAGCTATACAAGCAAATCTTCACGTAACCTGGCTCTATGCTGCCTCAAGTGCAGTATATTTTACTGTCGGCGCGCTGGTGGTGTGGAAGTGTAGCTATGAAGGCGACGTGCACGTTGTGCTCGTGGCACTTTTAACCATCATGCAGCTGAGCACATTATTATCTGGAATCAGGTTTGCCTTCTCGGATCTAGCTAAAGCACAGCGAGAATATAGTAGATTCCGTAAAATTTTAGCGATAAAGGATTACAGAAACCAGACAACCAATTACCTACCGCGCGCAGACACTCATAAGCATTGGGCAGTGCTAACGAATGTGTCATATAAATACCCAGGTGCTGATACCTTTGCGCTACAAGATGTTTCAATAGTTTTGCCACAAAATTCTTTAATTAGTATTGTCGGCGGAAATGGATCTGGAAAAACAACTCTTGCCATGCTGTTGCGCGGAGTTCGTTCACCAACAACTGGGGAAATACAAAGAAAAGATAGCTCTGTGCGAACAAATGCGGCAGGTAAGACAACTATAAATGTTACGGGTGTTCCACAACGACCCGCACACTGGGAATTAATAGCTATCGAAGCTGCTACTTTTCCTCAAAAAGGTAGCTATGGTCGCTTTAACAATGAAGCTTTTTCCTTATCCGCTAGTGGAGCAGAAGAAGTTTTCGATAATCTGGATCACGGTGAGCACACACCACTTGGTCAGAGTTGGCAGCACCCTACTCAATTATCGGGTGGACAGTGGCAGCGGATAGGAAATGCCCGAGGACTATTAGGGGCAGATCAATCAACACTGATTATTATTGATGAACCAACTTCCTCCTTAGACGCACTAGCAGAAGCAAAAATGGTGGCAACCTGTCGTCGTATGGTCGAGGAATCAAGCATTGGTGCCTCGGTAGTTTTGGTTACCCATCGTATTTCATCTGCGCTGGCCTCAGATTTTGTCATAATGCTGGATAAAGCTCAGGTGGTAGCGCAAGGCTCACCAGAAACCTTATTGAAAGAATCCAATGCATTGAGTGCATTGGTTAATGAGCATAAGAAAGCAAGATAAAAATCCCCTTGTTGCCACCTGGAGAGGATAAGAAAACCTCAACTGCCAACAAGGGGATACCTTTATCTAGTAGTTAATTCACCTGTTTAACCTTGTGGATACACTCCATCTTCACCGAGACGAACATCGTCGTTAAGCACAAGATTAACCTCAGCTAAATGAGCATCCTTGACCGGTAAACGACGATCCTTCGGTGCAACGTATAGCTCACCGCGGGCAATCATGCCCCGCTCTAATGCCTGGACACCTGCACGCAAGCGCTTGGAGGCACGTTCGCGCCACTGCTCACCAGCAAGAGTGGCAAAAATACCAGGATGAGCAAGAACTACTACCGCAGCCACATGGCCAAAGCCAAGAGAGGTAAGTACCCCGGCTTTGACTTCACCGATGTCAAGCGGCGAGCGCAACCATACCAGTGGGTCTGCTTTGTCTTTTATCTCCTTATCCACACAATCCAAGGAAGCATTTTGAGGCAGACGACCATGAGTGAAAACGTCGATAAGACCACCGATTTGGAAAAGTGCTGCACCACCTTTGGCATGACCGGTCAAGCTCTTCTGGGAAATCACAAACAGTGGATTATGCTTATCGCGACCAATCGCCGGCCATAACCGGGTATGCAACTCAGATTCATTAGGATCATTGGCATTAGTAGAAGTGTCATGCTTAGATACCACGCGCACATCATCCGGGGTTAAGCCCAGGCGACGCAGACTAGCAGCCAAACGGGAATCCTTACCGCCACGGGCAGCACCCAAAGCACCAATACCTGGTGCCGGGATCGAGGTGTGTGCACCATCGGCGTAGCTTTGTGCATGAGCTATGACCGCATAGACGGGCAGACCCAATTCTTTAGCCACCGTGCCCCGGGCGAGAATAACGGTACCGCCACCCTCAGCCTCCAAGAAACCAGCTCGACGACGATCATTTGCTCGCGAAATAAACCGAGGATCAATGCCTTTAGCCAACATAGCGGCAGTTTCCGCGGTGGCATTCATATCACCGAAACCAGTTAATGATTCCACCTGCACATCATCAATACCGCCGGCGATAACCACATCCGCCTTACCCAAAGCGATCTTATCGACGCCTTCTTCTACTGAGACCGCAGCAGTTGCGCAGGCTCCTACCGGATGAATCATTTGCCCATAGCCACCGATATAACTTTGCATTACATGTGCAGCCACCACATTAGGCAGTGCCTCTTGCAAAATATCAGAAGGACGTTCCTCACCGAGGAAGCGGGAAACAAACATCTTATGTAGTGATTCCATACCACCCACGCCGGTGCCTTGGGTAGAGGAAATATTACCAGGATGTACCGCTTGTAGCAGCTCAGCAGGGCTAAAACCGGCGGTAAGGAAAGCATCAACAGCAGTCACTAAATTCCATACAGCGATTCGATCCAAGCCTTCGATCATATGCGCTGGAATACCCCATTTAGCTGGGTCGAAATTATCCGGCATCTGCCCTGCGACGCTACGAGTTAGGGTAGCGCGCTTGGGAATACGTGCAATAGAGCCTTGTGCCTTGCGTACCAGCCATTCGCCGTCGTCAGTAGCAGCAATGGTGGTTCCCTCTGGATCAGCAGCAAGAAAATCACGTGCTTCGGCTTCGCTGGTAACTGTGAACTCAATATCTTGATTGAGATACACACTTGCTACGTCGATAGAACCAGCATCGGTGAGGAAGTATTTATCGCTCAAGCGACGTACGCCACAACGGGCAACAACTTCATCGCGGTAACGATCAAAGATATCTTCTTCGGCAATCGCAACCCCATCAGCGTCATACCAACCTGGCGTAGGATCTTCGAGCCAATTAATAAGTCCAGTCATCCAAGCCAGCTCTAGTACTCCGGCAGCAGTGAGATCGACGCTGCCATCGCGCTGAATTCCGTACTCGGCTTCAAAACGAGTACGCCCCGAACCCCATGAGCTTACTTCACCAATACCTACGATAACCACTAAATCATCCAAGGTAGCGCTTATCGGATCAGTAGCAATAGCTGGTGCCTGAGTAGGCCAGGAAGGAGTTGGCAAGGCCTTAATACTGATAGGTTCTGCAACCGGGCTCGTAGCTGTTGGAGCTGCTGCGGCAGCTTGCGCGGCAAGATCGCTGAGTGAGACCGTAGTGGTGGCAAGACCTCCGGTAAAATCAGCCAAAAGTGGTGCCTGGGCAGCCTGGGCACGTGCGGTTGGACTAATAAGTCCCAGTAATTCTTCAGTAATTTCCGCAGGAGTATAAATCTGAATCCCCGCCTCTTTGGCAAGCGGTACTAATGCATCATTAGCTCCCATGAGGTTTGTCCCGGCAACCCACCCAATATGAGCATGAGCAAAACTGACTTTTTCTGGCCAGCCAGACTCAGCACTCCACTTATTAACCAAAGCATCAAGGCCAGCTTTGACCTCACCATAGGCACCGTCGCCACCAAAGCGACCCCGGTTTGGCGAACCTGGCAACACCACATGCACTCGATCCATATCTTGTAGCGCAGCAGCCTTGCCCACCATGCGCTCTACACTCCACAACAGCAAACGCGCCTGGTTTTCTGCCTCCGGGCCAGCATCAGTAGCTAAACCATGCACCGGTGGGGCAGCAAAGGGGAACAATAAAGTAGGAATGAGTGCTGGCTTGGTCACTGTGGTGGTGCCACCGACGGAAACTTTTTGCTCAGCACCAATCCAGTCCATGAGTGCATCGACATCACGGAAGCTATTGAGATTTGCTGACACGATCCACAAGGCGGCATCACCAGCAGCATTTTCACTAAAGAGCTGGCGGGCAAACTCTTTGCGCTTTTGATCCACCCGGGAGGCGGTCATAATAACGGTTGCGCCACCGGCTAATAGCTTTTCGACGATTGCAGTAGCAATTGATCCTGGTGCTGCGCCAGTAACTACTGCAATATCTTCTGCATAAGGTAGTTCTGCTTGTGTCTTAGCGGCGTGGGCAATCTCTGTGAGTACCGGCTTATTGGTGGTGGCATACCACCACTGCGCCTGACCTGCGATAACCTCACCAAGACCAATAAAGCGTTGCGGATCCATGTCGATTTCCCCTAGGGCAATTCGAGCAAGATCTTCTTTAGCGCTAGCCCAGCGATCATCAAATAAGATGGCGCGCTCAGCATCAAATGCCGGGGTAACTAGCTGGAGCCAGCCAGTTCCTAGTTCGGCATCCATGGCGGCGAACAGGGCTGAATAGTCTTCCTTATCGGATGTATCTACCACCGTGGTATGGCCAAGTTCGTGCAAAATAGTTCGGGCAGTTTTTGCTAACACACCATCAGCACCGGTGATCTTATCGGCAAATTCACCGAGTGCTGCGGAATCAACAACTGCGCCACTGCTTCCTGCACCACTGCTACCGCGGCTCACACTGACCCCAACTCGATCGGCAACCAATTGGATGGCAGCGTCGATAAGCTCGTTGAATTGGGCTTTATTGCTTATTGATTGCGGCAGGCTACCAAGTGCTCCGCCACGCACAGAATCACCTTCGCGGGTAGCGAGTAGGATTTCGGCTTCTACATGAGGTACCCATGATTGTGGTAAACACCAAATGTTGGTGACGTATTCGCCAACGGCATTGGGCTTGAGCCCAGCAGCTCCGGCAAGTTGACGCAGGCGGGCATTAATTGCTTCGCCAAGTACCGGACCAAAAGCCTGGTAGGTTGGTGCGGCGGTATTAACGCGTCCACGCAGAACCTGTACCTCGGCATCGGCAGCACCATCAATAGCTGCGACCCCAATTTCTGCGGACATATCCATAAGCAGCTGGTTGCGTCTAGAACTTACTCCGCCGGTAAGAATTTCGGTGGTATCAACTGGGGTGATTTGCTCGATACGGATCTTATTTTGGAAAGCAAAGAGCACGTCAATAGCCGCTGCTGCATCGAAGCTCAGCTCAGTGGTATTGCCACTACCAGCATGAGCCTGTGGCTTTTCGGCTGCTGCAGGTAGAGGCTCTGCTGGTGCAGCGCTGACTTCGGCGACGTCACTATCTGGTGGAGTAACCTCAGCGCTTTCTGAGTCAGGTTCGTCATCGTCTACTACTGGTGCGGTGGTTACATCTTCTAGCACCACACGCTGCATATCGCGCTCAACATTAAGCACAGGTATTTCAGTGCCTAGAACATCCATGCTGCGTAGAGCCAAGTTGGTCAAAGTTGGCGAGGACGCCAAACCAACCTCAACAATTTGATCCACCTGAGTGATAATGAGTTCCTGGGTTTCAATCCAGCGCACTGGGGAAGCAAACTGCCAGCTTAAAAGCTCAATAAGTAAAATACGAGCTAATTCTTTTTCGCTGAAGTCAGCAATATTTAGCTGTTCTAGGTTTGTAGCTGGAACAACCTGACAGATTGCTTGAATAAAGGCGTCACTGAGCTCGAAGGGGCGTGCCACTAGGTTAGGAATATAGCGACCAACGAGAGCAGAAGTGTCGATGTCATGAGGCAGCAGCTCATCAAGTTTGGCAGCAAAAGCAGGAACACCAGGGCGCAGCACACTGGAATGGAACGGCACATCAATGCCGGGGATCATAACAAATGCTTTGGGATGGTTTGTTGCTGCTTGTAGTGCAGCAAGACCAGCTAGTGTACCGGCAACGGAATACTGTTGGCCAGCGATATTGTAATTAACAATTTCGAGGTATTCATTACTATCGTGGGCAACTTTGGCTACGTATTCTTCTACTTGATCTGCTGGGATGCCAATCATATTTGGTCGCAGTGCGCCTAGACCATAATTAGAGCGGCCTTGTTCATCACGTGGAACTAGGGTGTGCATGGCTGAGCCGCGGCTAAACACAATGTCGATAACAGCCTCTAAGCCAAAGATATTGCCTAATGAAGCCAATGCGGTGTACTCGCCTAGGGAGTGGCCAGCATACATAGAGTTTTCAGTTAATGCATCAGCTGCGCGCAGACGCTCAGTTTGCCCGTACGCAACTACTGCTAGTGCTACCTGAGTGAATTGGGTGAGGTTGAGCACGCCTGCTGGATGCCGGAAGGTTGTGGCAGTGTAATCGTTGCCTGCTGCTGCACGAACCTGCAATGTGGTGGGGTTGAGATCTACTACGTCGATAATGCTAAAGCCCAAATGTGTGCGGGTATGGTTATCGGCACGCTGCCACACAGCTCGTGCTCTTGGGCAAGATTGGCGATCGCCTTGTCCCATGCCTGCGGTTTGAATGCCCTGACCAGGATAAACATAGGCAGTATATGGTGTGGCAATAAGTGCCTGACCTCGAGAAACCACCTCGCCACCAATACGACAGGTCACCTCAAGAGCAGCATTGAGACCAGCACGCCCAACACGTTCGACAGTAATTTCTACTTCGTCGTTAAGCTGAACCATGCCGTACATGGAATATGTCCAACTTTCGACGTTGCCATACCGGCCAGCGACTTGCTGGCTGGTTGCAGAGAGCCACATACCATGGACAAGCGGTGCCGGAAGATCAACTAACTGAGCGGCGTTATAGGAAGTGTGAATAGGGTTATAGTCGCCAGTAACGGTGGCAAAGGGGGTCATATCAGCAGGAGCATGAACAACGACCCGGTCAATAAAACTACGTGGGGTAGCGGTTATTTTTGCAGTGCTACCGCCATATTCTGGTGCGAGTTCGGGTAGGTCAGCAGTAGTTGCGCGACCACGAATAGCAAAGCGTTCCGTTAGGGTAGCTACCTGTTGACCATCGCGGGTTAATTTCAGCACTACGGTAACAATGCGACCGGAAACAGATTCTTTAATTGACTCGCACTGACTCGTTACCTCGATACGTTCACCGGTGGCAAGATCGGCCAGTGGTATCTCAAGAGAGACTAAATGATCCAGGTGTACGGCATTTAATAGACCCTCGATGACCGGGTAACCGTCGTGAAGTCGGCCAGTGCCTAAGGCAGTGTAGATAGCTGGCCAGCATGGTCCGACCAAAACATCTGGGGTGATCTCGCAGGTATTACCACTGGATACACCGGCATGAGTATGAAGAAGTTGTTGTGGTAAATGGAAACTATCGTGAACCAGACCTGTGTCATCAACGTGAGGCAGGGCATTAATAACATCGCCTGCTGCCGAGGTTGAACCAACTCCGGCCACGCCAGCAAGTAGTGCAAAAACAGCATCGGATAGTTTGGTTTCACTGACTACTGGGCTAGCACCTGTGGCAACTGATGGTGGTAGTTCCAGTGGGATATCTACGTGCTTAACATAATAGGGACGTTGTTGTTCGGGGAGATTTTCCCAGAAGGTATCGGCAAGAATACGCAGAATGTAAGTATTATCTTCATCGCTAGGAAGAAGTTCATAGGCTTCTGGGGCGAGATCATGTGCTGGGTTCGCAATAAGATGCCCATGCCAGGAAATCGTGCGTGCATTACGGATAGTTTCTTCAGCGCTAGCACCAATGCGAGAATAAACTGCTACTGATTGAGTAGTTTCATCATTGGAAAGTGCAGCGACACAGGCAGCTTCAAAACGTCCTAGTAATTCAGCGATCGGCTCATTGATTTTGGTAATACCGCCGACTGATACTGGTCCGGGAATAATTCGCACGGCATTGGCTGGATAGCGTTCATCGTGGGCTTGCCACAGAGAGTCTAAACCAAACCACCGTTTGAGATCTCCGTCGATAATAGGAACCCAAGGCATTGGTTTATGGTGCTTGCGATTGAGCTGGATAAACCAGGCGGCATCGCGTGGGCTTACCGTGATCTCAGTGGCTAAAGGATATGCAGCAAGCAGCTTTTCGACGGCCTGTGGGGCATTTGCAACTGCATCAACATCGGCAAAAAGGGTGGGGATGTGCCCATGATCGTGTTTATGCAAGCGGGCTTCTACTCGGCGTAGCAGATCAAGGAAACGATCGTCCCAGGTAGGATCGGTAAAAGGATAGGCCAATTCCACAAAGCGCTGTACCCACTCGGCGTAGGTCATGGTGTCTACATCACCAAAATATGGTTTGGCAGTAGTACTGAGTGCTTCGATAATTTCCTCGCGGTGCTCGATGTAGGTATCGGGGTCAAGAGAGGTAATTAAGCGGGAAGCCTTGGCGAAATCAGTGTCGATTTCATAAAGGTCAGCAAGGAGATGTGACTGGCCAGAGGTCATTCCGCCTTTGGTTTTTAGTCGACCCACCCAGCCGCCTTCATCATCAGCTGCTACGCCGGGGGTGTTCACAAGTATTTGTTTTACCGCTGGGGTGGTTTTGGCTTCTTTACATGCCATGGCTGCAGTACCTACGAGAATGCCGTCGACAGGCATATTTTTGTGCCCATAGGAACGTGCCCAAGAACCAGTGATATATGCGGCGGCTTTCTCTGGGGTACCGATACCACCACCTACCACCAGTACTACATTGCGGTGGTGGCGAATATCTTTATAGGTGCTAAGAAGTAGTTGATCAAGATCAACCCAGGAGTGATGTCCACCGGCGTGGCCATCTTCAACTTGCATAATTATTTCTTGTTCTGGATTAGCCTGCGCAATATCAAGCACCGAGTAAATTTGTGCCACCGTGCCAGGCTTAAAGGCAATAAACGGATAACCATCACGACGTAAATCTTTGATGAGCTGGGAGGCTTCCTCTAATTCCGGGATACCAGCAGAAATAGTGACACCATTGATTGCCGATCCGGCGGCGCGGGCCTTAGACACAATACGCTGCTGGCCAAATTGGAGATTCCACATGTAGCGGTCGAAGAACATGGAGTTAAATTGAGCACTTCGGCCAGGTTCGAGCTGTTTTTGCAGATTAGTATTGTTGAAATTGAATACTTCTTCTGAGTATTGGCCACCGCCAGCCATTTCAGCCCAATAACCGGCATTTGCAGCGGCCGCAACAATATCAGCATCAACGGTGGTTGGGGTCATTCCGGCTAGCAAAATCGGTGAATTACCGGTTAGCTTGGAAAATGCAGTCTGAACCTTGGTTTCACCATCAGGCAAGGTAATCAATTGGGGTGCAAAAGCGGAATAATCTACCGGGGAGCCAATTTCATGGCCTGGGGTACCCAAATCATCGCGTAGCGCAGGAGTATAAGCAGGCACAATAACTGCATCGGTGATTTTCTCAGTGATTCGAGCAAGAGATGGATCAAGCGCAAGAAGATAATCATGATTGCCGACTTCCCAAAGGAAAGAATTAAGCAAAATATTTTCTGCTAAAGTACGTGCAGCGACGGCCAAACCTAGTTGCTCAGACCAGTAAATTGCCTGTTCAGCAGCCTCTTTTTGGGCCTTGTGGTGAAAGGCTGCATTAACGCCTAAATCCTCAAAATGTGCTTCGAGCTCAACACCGCCAATATCGTGGTTAGTAATGCGCGCATTATGCGTAGCGACGATTTCTTCAATACGTCGTCGGTACTGGTTTAGTTCATCGGTGCTTCCGGAAAGAACGACTCGATCGGGACCATTGATCACTGCGAGGGGAACGTCGATAAGCGAGGTGGGAACCCCACGTACTGCAAGCATTCGACCAAAACCGTGCTGACTGGTGGCCGCACCGAGTAAAAAGGCGAAGGCTAGATGATCGACTAAAACGGTGTCATTAGCCCACGTTCCGGTAAGTTCGCGCCGGGACGAACCATAAGGAAGTGCGTCAAGAGTGATTGCTGCTTGCGAGTGTCCATAGAAGTCGGTGTTGACGGTGTCTAGGCCTAGTTGAGCAAGTTGGGCGATGCTAGCGATATGGCTGAGCAGAATGCCTGGCACGCTGATTGCTGGCTCATTGTCAATGCCATCAGTGATTGTTTCGCTACCGGCGATAAGTGCGCGCAGTCGAGGTAGAGCACCAGGAACGATCTGACTTAGTTCACGTGCAAAGGGTGCAGTGCGGGTGTAGGCGGCGTCGATAAGCTTGGTCAGTTCGGTGGTGATATAGGTGTCGTGGGTGTAATCGGCAAGATTTTTTTGCCAAGCGGAGGCTTGTCCGCCGAGCACGAGTCCGATATTTTTCATGTGGCTGATGGGGGTGAGGTTCATGATCACCTTCCGTGAAATCAAGGAATCCTTATGGACACCAAAATATTTTCTTTACAAAAACGTAGGTTACGCGAGCGTAGGTTGACTGACAAAGATAGTGTTGTAAATCACTTTTTTGGTGTACTGGTTGAATGTCGCGCATCATGGTAGATGCGAGACTCATTATTAAAAACAAGGACACCTATGACCCCTAATCTGTATGAGATCTATTATCTCGATCCTTCCGCTGATAGTGAGACCTTAAAAGCGGAGATGCTGATCCAATCGGCGCGCTTTAGCTATGGAAGTAAAGAAGCGCGTCGGGCTGCTTGGGCCTCTGATATTTTTTCTGATGAAAAAAAGCGCGTTGTCTACGATTCCCTCATTGGCGCCCAGGCGACGTGGGCAGATATTGAGCACCTTGCTATTTTTGGTACTTTGGCCATCGGTAGACAAGAACAAGTCCGACAGCGCCCGCCGGAGGCGAACGTCTTCAATGATCCCGGTATGCACAGCAATTCGGGTATGCACTGGACAAAAACCCAAACCTCTGCCGGAGCTAACCCGATGAACCCATTCGCGGCTCAGCCGGTAGGTGGAGCTATTCAAAACCAGCCGCCGTTACATATGGCTAGCCAGCCTGTGTTTTCGCCGGGGGTGGAAAAGAATGGGGGAAAGCGTATCAGTGCTTCGATAATTGATTTGTTTATTTTTAGTGCTGCTGCCGGATTATTAGGTTTTTCCTTCGAGATCGAGGGAGTTATTAGTGCCCTTGTGGCAACTATTCTTGCCACACTTTATATTGTGGGCTTCGAGGTCTATGCCGGAGCGACGCCAGGAAAAATGCTGCTAGGTTTGCGGGTTACCGGCGATGGCGAAAAGCCAACTGCCAAGGAGTCGGTCATGCGCAATTGGTGGAAGTTGTTTTTTTATACGCTGCCACCAGTTACGGTTATTGCCGGGTTGATCTATGCAAGAAAGCTTGATGATCCTCAAGGAGCTTGGCAAGACAATTTTGCGGGTACTCAGGTCATTCGCAAATAATAAGGTATAAAAAATCAGCTCGCACAGTATGTGTGCGAGCCGATATTTTTTTAGTTAAGCGTTTGGACGACGGCCGTGATTAGCCTTCTTCTTGCGACGATCCTTGCGCTTACGGCCACGCTGGCTCATAAGGCCTCCTTATATACTAGGGATAATGTTCATACCTACTCTAATGCCAGAGTGTAATGGCAGAGAAATCGCAACCTTATATCTGTATATGGCCTACTGGTTCTAGGGGTCAGTGATGCGCGCTGTATTTAGTTAGCGCTGTTTTAAGATTGTGGCAGCTTTCCCGTGTAGTAGGAGACTAGACGGTTGCGCGAGCGCGGCCACGGCCACGATTCTTGCGACGTTTTAATGCCCGACGCTCGTCTTCACTCATGCCTCCCCATACGCCAGCGTCCTGGCCGGTTTCTAGCGCCCAGGCTAGGCACTGAGAGGTTACTGGGCAGCGGTTGCAGACAACTTTAGCGGCAGCAATTTGGGCAAGCGCGGGCCCGGAATTCCCGACTGGGAAGAAAAGTTCGGGATCTTCATCGCGACAAACTGCTTCGTGGCGCCAATCCATAATGAAAACTCCTCAAATAAAAACGGTGAACTCGCAGGCATAGGCAACACGGATAAGTACTAAGGGTTTCTTAGTTATGCGGTCAGCTTCCAGTGGGCCTGGATCATAAGCCCAGGGCTGAGTGGTGTGCGCAGTGTGCTAACAGTATGCCATTGAAAGAATTAGTGGACACACAGCGAACTACAGTTGGTGTTCGCTTGGTTGCTTAGAAATAATGACATGTCTTCTTACGCTTGGCTAGAGGTATAGCCAAAAATGTATCCAAGCTCACAGTAATTTATTGTTGTGGAGTAATGATTTTTCCAAAAATATGCTCGAGTGTGACAATGTTTTGCCATTAGTTTCGGATGTGAACAGGCATTTTGCGGGAAAAGGTCTAGGCAGGTTAAGGCTATATTAGTCAAATCGGAATGGGGGTAGAGATAAGGTAAACCTTAGAATACTCTGAGTGTAACAAAGAGTCAGTAAACTGCTGAGAGTGAGCACGCTACAACAAACTCCAGCGGCAGTAAAAATAGCCGGATTAATTGCAATTGTTCAGTCTGTTATTGGCCTTGGGTATGCGGCACTTTTGCTTATCCGCGGTATCCGCGGCGTTGCTGACGAGTCCATCGTCTACGAAACTACTGACGCGCATACTAATGTCGCCTATGGCACCGCGATTTTCTTCCTTATTGTTTTCGGCTTTGTCATCTTTGGCGCACTATGGATGATGCGCGGACATCGTTTTGGACGTGGGCCAGTTATCATGCTGGAAATTCTCTTGTTGCTGATTAGCTGGTACATGTTCCAAGGCGGCCAAATTTTCTTGGCCGCCGCAACCACGTTATCCAGTGCCTTTGGACTAGTGATGCTTTTTAGCCCGACATCGCTTGCTTGGGTGCAACGGATCTACCGTCGATAAGTTTTAGAGCTGCCAGGTAGGTTTATTGGCGAAGGCATATTCGTAATACTCTCGGTTTTTTAGTAGCTCAGCTGCTTGCCTATCGACGACCACCGTCGCCTTTTCATGCCATTGCAGTATAGATGCTGGGCAATGTGCGCTTAAGGGGCCTTCGACTAAGTCTCGAACTGCCTGTGCTTTTGCAGAGCCCGTCGCAAGTAAAAGGAGGTGGCCGGCACGCATAATTGTGCCTAATCCTTGGGTGAGGACATGGCGCGGAACCTCATTGGCGCTGTCAAAAAATCGCGCATTATCGGCGACTGTTTGCGGATGCAGGGTTTTGACCCGCGTGCGTGAAGACAATGAACTCGACGGCTCATTAAAGCCAATATGTCCATTTGTGCCGATGCCAAGTATCTGGATATCCACCCCGGTATGCAAAGCTTTTTCATAGCGCTGTGCGGCTTCTTCTGGGTTGGGATCATAGCCTTCGGGACTGTGCACATGGTCGTCGGCAATATCGACATGATTGGTTAATTCGCGTCGGATCGTCGCATAGTAACTCTGCTCGTGATCCTTCGGCAGGCCGACATACTCATCCAGCAAAAATGCCTGGCAATCCGCAAAACTTAAATCCTGCTCCCGATGCCGGCGAATGAGCTCCTGATAGGTAGCAACCGGGGTAGAACCCGTCGCCAAGCCTAAGGTTGCTCCACGGCGAATATAATGCTCCAAAATATCCGCAGCTTGCTTTGCGACGTCTGCCAGCGTGTCGCGAATAATAATTTCCATAATGCTCTTTTTACTTCTTCTACTAGTTGGTGCTGGGCGGGCAAATAGTGCGCACCAGCTGATTGTGGGAATCAAGTTCTACAATGTGGCCAAGCTTGCCGACGGCAATATCGCCCGCGGGAATACCTAGAACACGGGCGGCATTTGTCGAGGTCAGCCGTACTGCCTCATTCATGCCTAGCCGGCTAGCTGCCCGACGAAATTGGTCGTAAAGGGTGCTTGTACCACCAGCAATCGCCCCGTTTTCTATCCGAGCAATTTTGTCTTTAACCTCTACTTTTAATGATCCTAGGAGATAATTGCCATCGGGCATACCGGCTGCTTCCATAGCATCGGTGACTGCTACTGCTGCATGATTTGTATTGCGTGCAATCATATCTACGGTGCCGTCATGAAGATGAACCCCATCGGCGACCAATTCAACAAAAGCTTTGTTCGCGCCAGCAGCGGCAATGAATGCGCCAGCAGCCCCTGGCTTGCGGTGATGAATCGGTGGCATAGCATTAAACAGATGCGTTGCAGTAACAGTTGCGCCGGCATCGACTGCACAATCGATTAGTTGCATGGTTTCTTCGTAGCTGGCATCGGTATGACCTAAACTAACAATCACATTATTAGTTGCGCACAATGAAACTAATTCTTGTGCATAGGGGGTTTCGGGGGCGAAAGTCATTGATTTAATCGCGCCCCCACCGCAAGCAAGCAACCGAGAAAACATATCTGGATCACCAGGTACGATCCGGCTGGGATCTTGGGCACCACACCGACAGGCGTTAACAAACGGACCTTCCAAGTGAATGCCAAAAATATGCCCCTGTGATACTAAGGGCACTAGGGTCGCTAATTGCTTGGTGATCTCAGCCTCAGAGGCAGAAACCAAACTAGCCAATAAAGTGGTTGTGCCATGATCGCGGTGGAACTGTGCGGCCGCAATACATTCGGCAGCATTTCCCGTGGGAAAAGCACCCCCCATCCCACCATGATTATGAATATCAATGAACCCTGGGATAAAAGTTGAACCGTTTTTGGGGGAGTCAGCTAGTGGAGTGATTTCAGTTATAATCCCGTCTTCAATTCGGAATTCTGCATGGTCAATGGTGGTGTCAGCAGTAACGACACGGCCGCGAAAAACCTCACTCATATGCATAACTCTAACGCAAAATGAATGCAGGACATAAGATGTCTGATGTGAGTATTTTCAAAGGAGCCCCCTATGCATAATTTTTTGTCTGGAGTTGTCCCACCCGTCGTAACGCCTATGACTGCGCAAGGCGTTATTGATGGGCCAAGTTTGTGTCGCCTTGTTGACCACATTATTACTGGTGGCGCGCATGGTTTATTTGCGCTTGGATCCTCATCTGAGACTGTGTTTCTTACTCGAGAGCAGCGCAAAGAAGTGTTGAGTATCATTATGGACCACAATGCTGGACGCGTACCGGTGATTGCTGGTGTTATTGACACCACCTTCCCAAAGGTGCGCGAGCTGGTTGAAGATGCTGTGGCGCTCGGTGTCGATGGGTTAGTTGCAACCGCGCCATTTTATGTGCGCACCCATCGTAAAGAAATCGAGGAGCATTTCCGTCGCATTCATGAGCTTGCCCCACACATCCCACTTTATGCATACAACATTCCTATCTGCGTTAACGGTGTAGTACTGGATGTCGATATGCTCATTGAGTTGGCTGGCGAAGGCGTGCTTGCTGGGGTGAAAGATTCCGGTGGTGTTGATTCCTATACTCGCAGCCTTGTTGAGGCGCGTAACGACGCCGGCATTACCGCCTTTAGCGTGCTTACCGGTAGTGAAACCACCGTGGATATGGCGTATCTTGCCGGGGTGGACGGGGTGGTTCCAGGTTTGGGAAACGTTGATCCCGCTGCCTATGCAAAACTTCATGAGCTACTTGTGGCCAAAAACTTTGCATTGGCTGCAGAGTTGCAGACTCGAATTAACCACCTTTTCCGCATCGTGTTTGTTGGTGACGGTACCCGCATGGGTGGTTCTTCGGCTGGTCTTGGCGCGTTTAAAGCCGCGCTTAAACATTTAGGGATCATTGATTCTGCTGCGATGGCACCGACTCATCAACCCCTTAATGCAGAAGAAATTGCCGCGATTGCTCAGCTCGTCGATAAGTATGGAACCCCTCGATGAGTACTACCCTTGCTTTGGACATTGGTGGTACCAAAATCGCCTATGGGCTTGTCGACGATGATCGTCCAGCACACGTCTACGACGCTGGTTGTATCCCCAGTCAGCCGCCAGGGGGTAGCATAGCTGAACAAATCAAGTCCGCCCTCCTATGTAAAACTTTGCCGACGCGCGTGGCAATTGCCGCCCCCGGCATCATTGATCCTATCCAAGGAAAAGTTATGCATAGTGGGCCGACTGTTCCTGGTTGGCAGGGCACCGATCTCATTTCCCTGGTGCGCAGCGTGATCGATGTGCCTGTTTATTGTCACAACGACGTGCGCGTCTGGGCTTTCGGTGAGCACATGCTTGGCTCCGGCCGTGATTACTCTGGTCGCGTTCTTTATCTTGCATTGGGCACCGGGGTCGGAGGAGCAATCGTCGATAAGCATATGCTTATCGACGGACCTACCGGCAGTGCTGGCGAAATCTCGGAGCTGATCACGGCGGATTTCCGAGGGCTTGCTGATCGCGCCGAAAATATTGCATCGGGGCCATCATTAGCTAGATATTACGAATACCTATGCAAAGAAATGGGATCACCGACCGACAAGATCGAGTGGTCAGATCCGCAAGGGGTAACAATTAGCCTTAAAGATGTGCTAGAGAAAATGGCCGATGGTGATGAGTTAGCCGCTCGGATTATTAATGGCAATCTGGAAGGCTTTGGGCGTACGATCGGCGCGCTTGCCACCGCCTTCGATCTCTCATGCATAGTTTTAGGCGGCGGCGTGGTCGGCATCGGTGAGATGATTACCGATCCGCTTCGCCGTGGAATTATGCATGGGGCGTTAGCACCTAATCGTGAAATACCCGTATTAGTCAGTAAATTCGGCGGGGATGCAGCACTAGTTGCTGCCGCTGCTTATGCAAGGGAAAAAGAGAAAGTTTCGCATAATTATGGATAAGAATACGCTTTTTAATGCCCTGCGTGGTCGGGTTATTGTTTCGGTGCAGGCTCCTGATGGTCATGCTATGCGTGATACACATACTTTGGTTCATGTTGCCCAAGCATGTGTTTTTGCTGGTACACCTGCTATTCGTTGTGGTGGCTATGGTGGTCTTGCCGACATTGAAGCAATTGCGCAGGCTGTGGATGTACCTGTATTTGGTCTGACTAAGGAGGGTACGGAGGGGGTTTATATTACGCCGTCGGTAAAGTCTGTGGAAGCGGTTTTGGATGCTGGAGCTACGGTTGTATGTGCCGATGCTACGCATAGGTCGCGTCCGGATGGTTCGGAGTTTCGTGATTTGGTTGTTGCTGCCCATGCAAAGAATGGGCTTATCATGGCAGATTGTGCTACACCAGAGGAAATGCTTTCTGCATATGAGGCTGGAGCTGATATCGTTTCGACGACTTTAGCCGGGTATACAGAGCATCGTGTAAAAACTGCAGGTCCGGATTTCGAGTGTTTGCGGTTAGGACGCGAGCTTGTAGGCCCTGACGCCTTTGTTGTTGGCGAGGGCCGATTTTCTTCACGAGAAGAAGTTATGCATGGGGTTGGTGGCGGTGCCGACGCAATCATTGTCGGTACCGCTATTACTGATCCTAGTTGGATCTATCAGCAACTTGATCCTACATTGTAGTTATTCTCGTTGGGGTGGGCTGTTTCTAATGAGTGCGCCTGCTGCGTAGGCTCTACCTGGCATAATGTTTGTGCGGCGAGTATCGAGGTCGATATCATGGTACTCATATTCGCCGTCTTTACGGATTAGTATTTCGGCATGTCCGTGTTCGACGTCTCGGTGGTGCTGTCTGCATAGCATTACTGCGTTGTCGAGAGTTGTTGGTCCACCTTTTGCATAGGCGGTGATGTGGTGGCCGTCGGCATAGTGCGCCAGTTTGGTGCAATCGGGATGCGCGCAATAGATTTGGTGTGCGATAAGCATGGCGCGTTGGTCGTCGTTAAAGTAGCGGATGCGTTCTGTCCAAATGGGGCGGGTGCCGGTGCTGTTGTAGACGGTGAACCAACCGGTGCCATCGAGTAGTTCTCGGATGGCTCCGCTGAGTACATTGCCGTCGGTGAGCGTGATATTGGTGCGATTGATAATGCCGATGCCGGGTAATTCATCGGCACGGATGACGGCGTGTACACCGAGACCGCGATTTACTCGTGGGGTGGCAATGATAGTGGATGTGTTTTGCGTGTGGGTGTCGATTTCACCGCTAAGCATTTTTTCCAACGCTTCGGCACGAGCATGACCGCGTGCGTAGTCTTCACGCATAAGTGTGTCGGTGAGTTCTTCTAGTCGTCGTAAAGCAGGACCAAAGGTGTCGCGGTTAAGAAATGCTGATAGATACATCATGTTGTGCGCGGTAGGTTTGGTCGAGATTTCGACGCGACTGCGCGGCTGGTCAGGGCAGGTGGCATTAAGTGCACGGACTCGATCTTTCGCCTCTATGCAGAACTCTTCATGCGTGCGTGCGTGTGCCTGGGTGAGTAACTCCAATTCGACCGTGCGTTTGTCAGACTTGTCGACATGAGCATTTAACTGCGCGGACTGCTTGTGAGCCATGACTACGTCGGCCATCGATAATCCCTTGGCGCTGGCTAACAATTCCGGATCATCGAGGTAGCGCTTGGCGATGCGCCGCCAGAGTTTAATCTCTCGCATTTCCATGCGTAACTTTTCGGCAAGTTGATCATGGGTTTCATGCGTTTCGACGAGCTCCGCCATAAGTGCAGTGGCGCCGTGGGCGAGTTGTTGGAGTGCGTCGAGCATGGAAGTCATGCCCTAAGGCTAAAAGTTTTGTATAGGGGAGGGGAAGACCTTTTGGCTGAAAACGCCAAATCTGTGGAAAACTCATTTTTTCCGGTGATTGGGCGCACGTTTTGTGTGGGGGTTATCCACAGTTAAAAATTTTTCCCTCTATGCATAGTTTTTCATGCTAGACTGTCTTGCCTTTGTCGTCATTTTTATAGATGCGCAGATTGCGCGTTCAGCTGATTTTTATGCAGTATCGTTCGGATTATTCTGCTCAAGTTTTGCATACCGGGCGATGCTGTTTCTTAGCGGCGCATAGTGCTTATCGACAAGTTTGTTGAATTTCTTTGCATTGCCGGCGTGTAGTGCTTCGACCATGGCTTGGTGGGCGTCGATGGTGTGTTTGACGTCTTCGGGTAGTTCGATGTTGAGCGGTGGTAGTACGGTCATGTGGACTTGCCAGAAGGCGTCGGAAAGTTCTTTTGTGAGAGGATTTTTGATGGGGGCGAGCAGGGTTTTGTGGAAGGCGCGGTCGTCGAGTGCGAAGCTTTCTTCGCGTTTGTGGTGTTCGCGCATGTTGTTGACCAGGTTAAGGAGGGGGGTGATGTCGCGTGATTTCCAGGCTTCGGCGAGTTCTTCGGCAAGGGAGTGGTCGATTGCGGCGCGTAGGTCGACAATGTCGAGTAGTGCTGTTAGTGAGGAGTCGGTGCTGAGTAGGACGCGCAGGATTAGTCCTTGGATTAGTGGATCAAGTGACATTTTGGAGACGTAGGTGCCGTGCCCGTGGCGGACTTCAACGATGTCGAGGGAGGCGAGTGTGCGCATGGCTTCGCGGATGGAGGAGCGGGAGCAGCCGATGATTTCGCATAGTTCTTGTTCGGCGGGTAGTAGATCGCCGGGGTTGAGGCGTTTGACTCGGATGTAGTCGACGATTCCGTCAAATGCTTTGGCGGCGGCGGTGGCTTTGCGGGGTGCCATCTGGCCTCCTTTGGGGAAAGAGATGTGGGTATCGGGGGTAGTTGTGATAAATGGGGGTAAGGCTGTTTATAGCCTATTACATGCAATAATCTTTGTTTAGGTTTAGTGTGACATTTCTTTTTCTAAAACTCTAGTTAAGGTCAGATGTCTGATGTACCCTTAAGGACAAGCTGATACATAATATGTCTCACAAGTTTTTAGAAATGTGATGCATCCTGAATCGGCGAGTTAAAAACAGACATGATCTAGACAAAGCAATACCCATTTTGCGTGGTTTCGGTCAATACACAAGCTAAGCATGGTTCGCCTATGCTTTACGACGAACGCCCACATCAGTGTTTGCCTTAGAAATATATTAGGGCAACATGTGGGCACTCGTTGCAATGCATAAGTCAATCGTGACTGTCGAAAGCCTGACGGAAAGCACGCGCAGTAAAAAGAAAGAAAAGGAAACACTGCTATGGCTAACGTTAGTCGTCGAAATTTTCTGCGTATGACTGGTGTCATTGGTGCAGCAGCAGGTTTATCCGCCACTGTTGCAGCGTGTGCCCCGGATAATCAATCTGGTTCTTCAGCTGGTAGCACCGGTGGTTCTGCGGGGACAGTCAATGAGGATGGCACAATTACTGCTGCTATTTCTTATGAGTTGGGCACTAATGGCTACGATCCGATGACCACCACTGCGGCGTTAACTGTTGCTGTTAACTGGCACATTTTTGAAGGACTGACCGAGATCGATCCAGTTACCGGTAAGGCTTATGCCGGGTTGGCTAAAACTTTGCCGCAGCCAGAAGGCACCACCTTTGATGTTAGCCTGCGTGATGGTGCGAAATTCCATGACGGCAGTGAGGTTACCGCCGAAGATGTTGTTTACTCTTTTGAGCGGGTGCTTGATCCAGAGAATAAGTCGCTTTATGCTTCCTTTATTCCATTTATCGAGAAGGTCGAAGCTAAAGATGACACCACGGTTACTTTCACCCTTGCATATCCGGTAGGCGTAGTAGCTGATCGCTTGAGTGTGGTAAAGATTGTGCCTAAGGCGATCGTCGAAAAGGATCTGGATGCTTTTGATGCCCTGCCAACCGGTACCGGCCCATATCGCTTGACCGATAATGGTGGTACGTCTAAGACCATCGCTTTTGAGCGTTTCGACGATTATTCCGGTGAGCGCCCGGCACGTGCAAAGAAGATGCAGTGGCAGATTATTCCGGATGCTTCTACTCGTATTAATTCTTTGCAATCGGGGCTTAGCCAGGCTGTTGATTCGGTGCCATATTTAAGCATTGACCAGTTAAAGACCACTTCTATGGTGGAGTCGGTACAAGGTTTTGGTTTGCTATTTGCAATGTTTAATAACCGTACGAGTAACCCGATGGGCAATGTACTTGCGCGCCAGGCATTCTTGTATGCAGTAGATATTGATACCGTCGTTAAGACTGCAATGAGCGATCAAGCCACCCCGGCTACTAGCTTCTTGCCCGAATCACACCCGAATTACTCGCGCGCAACCACGGTATATAGCTTTGATGTTGATAAAGCACGTGAGATGTTCAGCGAAGCGGGCGTTACCAAGATTCGCATGATGTGCACGGATCACGATTGGGTGAAAGCATGTACGCCATTAATCCATGAGTCGGTGCAAAAAGCGGGTGTCGAAGTGGAGTTCACTGAGCGTAAGAGTGCAGACCTTTATAATTTTGTTGATTCCAACCCTGGAGAATGGGATGTTGCTATCGCGCCGGGTGATCCAAGTGTCTTTGGTCAGGATCCAAACCTACTTATGAGCTGGTGGTATGCCGGTGATACCTGGACTGATACCCGGATGGGCTGGAAGGGACAGGAGTCCTATCAAAAGATGCAAGAGTTGTTATCGAAGGGACTTGAATCAACTGACACCAGTGCACAGCAGGATGCTTGGGATGAAGCATTTGACCTGATTAGTGAGACTGTCCCACTGTACCCGCTGTTCCATCGTAAGACCCCTACCGGTTGGAATGCGGATACACTTGTTGACTTCAAACCAATTTCGGTCACTGGTTTAAGTTTCGTGGGTGTAGGTACTACCGAAGGCTAAAAATATGCTTATCGACGTGCGGTTTTCCCGCGCGTCGAAATGCTTTCAGGAGTAAAAATGTCCAATCTTTTACGCTTGATCGGTCGTCGTTTGGTGGCTTTGCCGATCATGATTCTCGGCGTGACCTTCCTGGTTTTCTTTGTCATGTCTTTCTCCCCGGCAGATCCCGCTCGGCTTGCTCTGGGTGAGACCGCTTCACCGGAAGCGCTTGAAGCCTATCGGCAGTCGCATGGGCTTAATGATCCCTTGCTGGTGCGTTATGTTGATTTTCTCATGGGTATGTTGCGTGGTGATCTAGGTACAACCTCAGGTAATGCATCGGTGACTGATGTTATTGCGCGTGCTTTTCCGATTACCTTACAGCTGACTTTTTGGGGGCTGCTGATTGCCGTAATTTTGGCTTTGATTTTTGGTGTTGTCGCCGCATTATATCGAGATACTTGGGTGGATCAGCTTATCCGCGTGCTTTCTATTGCTGCACTAGCGACCCCAAGTTTTTGGTTGGCCATTCTATTAATTCAGTGGCTCGGGACGATCCCTGGTGGTTGGGGTATTTTTCCCGCTTTGGTTGCGCAATGGGTTAAGTTCAGCGAAAATCCGCAGGTTTATTTCAATAATATTTTCTTACCCGCACTTGCTTTATCTGTGCCGGTAGCTGGTTCGCTATCGCGGGTGGTTCGTACCGCAATGGTGGAAGAACTGGATAAGGATTATGTACGAACAGCCATTGGCGCAGGTATTCCTAAAACTGAGGTTGTGGCTAGAAATGTCCTGCGAAATGCATTGATTACTCCGATCACCGTGTTGGGCTTGCGCGTGGGTTATCTCATGGGTGGCGCGGTGATTATCGAGATTATCTTTAATATTCAGGCCATGGGACAGTTAATTTTGGATGGGGTGCAACGTAACGACGTTTTCCTCGTCCAAGGTGTCACCCTCACTGTGGCGATCGCGTTCATTATCGTCAATATTGCAGTCGACATGTTGTATGTACTGGTTAATCCGCGAATTAGGAGTATCTGATGCGCCGGAAGATAACAGAAAAACTTGAATCCCGTGCTGGTGGGCGCTTTGGTGGTATCGCGCAGTTGCCAGTGGCCTCAAAAATCGCTCTTGGCGTGCTCATTATTGTGGTCTTCGCTGCGGTTTTTGCCCCGTTGATTACCAGTTATCCACCGCAACAATCTGGTGTTCCAGTACAACCCCCAAGTGCGGATCATTGGTTTGGTACTGATGCTATCGGGCGAGATATTTTTTCTCGGGTGGTCTACGGTGCACGTAGCTCACTTATTATTGGTCTTTGTGCCACCGCGGCTGCCTTAGCCGTAGCAGCGGTACTTGGTTCAATTGCTGCCACTAGCGGCAAGGTTGTTTCGGAAGTCCTCATGCGTATCTTGGATATTATTATGAGCTTTCCTGGCATTGCCTTGGCCGCAGTGTTTGTTGCAGTGTTTGGAAATTCACTTGGTGTCTTGGTTTTTGCTATTGGTTTCCTCTATGTTCCGCAGTTATCGCGTATTGTGCGAGCTAATGTCCTGGGGCAATTTGGTGAGGATTACGTTTCTGCCTCAAAGGTAATGGGTGCAAGTATCCCACATATCTTGATCAAACAAGTAGCACGCAACTGCATTGCCCCGATTGCAGTTTTTGCTACCGTATTGGTTGCCGATGCAATTGTTTTTGAGGCATCGCTGAGCTTTATTTCCGCAGGTGTGAAACCGCCAGAGCCAAGTTGGGGCAATATTCTAGCCGATGGAAAACAGCTTCTGTTGTCGGGAATCTGGTGGCCAACCTTCTTTCCTGGTCTGATGATCCTTATTACGGTGCTCTGTTTAAATATTCTTTCCGAAGGCCTTACTGATGCTCTGGCGGCTCCGTCGCAACGCGGGGTCTCGGTAGAAGACAAGCCAGAACGTGCTGAGGAAGACACTGTAGCACTTGGCCAGACTACCTCTGCTGAAGCGGCTTTGAGTTTGCAAGAATCGTTAACTGCCTTACGTGATCATGAACGTGAAACGCATGGCCGTCAGGTTTTCACTGGTGATCCAACACCGCTTTTAGAGGTAAAGAATCTTTCTATTTCTTTCCCGGAAGCCCATGGTGATGTTCGTATCGTCGATGATGTCAGTTTTAGTGTGGCACCGGGAGAAACCCTGGGGCTAGTTGGTGAGTCAGGTTGTGGTAAGTCCATTTCTGCGATGAGCATTATGGGATTGCTACCTAAAACCGCCAAAATTGAAGGTGAGATTCTTTACGACGGAAAAAATCTTCTCGATCTTACCCCCGAACAACATAATGCGCTGCGCGGGCATGATATTGCGATGATTTATCAGGATGCATTAAGTGCGTTGAACCCGTCGATGCTTATTCGTACTCAGATGAAGCAGTTGACTCGCCGCGGTGGAAAGCGTAGCGCGGAGGAACTTCTTGAGTTGGTTGGTCTTGATCCCGAGCGAACCTTGAAGTCTTATCCACATGAGCTTTCTGGTGGCCAGCGCCAACGTGTGCTTATTGCTATGGCTTTAACGCGTAACCCGAGGTTGCTTATCGCTGATGAGCCAACCACAGCTTTAGATGTCACAGTACAAGCACAGGTTATTGATCTATTGACTGAGCTGCGCGATAAATTAGGTTTTGCCATGATTTTTGTATCGCATGATCTTGCTCTAGTAGCTCGGCTAGTACACAAGATTTCGGTTATGTATGCCGGGCAAATGGTTGAACAAGGTCTTACCAGTGAAATATTAGAAGACCCACGGCATGAATATACCTGTGGTCTACTTGGTTCGGTGCTATCTATCGAAGCTGGTGTGGATCGTCTTTATCAGGTACCGGGTACAGTTCCTAGCCCCCGGGAGTTTGTTGCCGGTGATCGTTTTGCACCGCGTAGTTCTCGTCCGACAGTGGGGTTGCATACTAAGCCAAAGATGCAGTTAATACCGGGCACGACGCACTCATATGCTGTCGCTGTTGAAGGAGAAAAGCCATGACAATTCCGGTGGTGGAGTTAAAAGATATCAATGTTATCCATAAAACTCGTACTGGAAAGCTGTTTCGTCCGGATACGGTGCATGCGAATAAGAATGTGAATTTCACAGCTTTCCGCGATGACGTTCATGGCATTGTTGGTGAATCTGGTTGTGGCAAATCAACACTGGCTAAAGTCATGGTGGGTTTGCAAAAACCCACCAGTGGACAGGTACTTTTTAAAGGCGAACCGCTGAAGGTACATGGTCGAGGCCGCAAGATAGTGGGGCAATCGGTATCGGTGGTGTTCCAAGATCCAGCCACTTCCTTGAATCCGCGCATGAGCGTGCGCGAACAACTACTTGATCCACTGCGTGTGCATCAGGTAGGAGATGATGCATCACGAGAAAAACGGGTAAAAGAACTATTGAGTTTGGTAGGGCTACCGCAGTCGGCTTTGGAGGTTTTACCTCGGCAAATTTCTGGTGGGCAGCGCCAGCGCGTAGCCATTGCTCGTGCCCTTGCTCTTGATCCAGATTTAATTATTGCCGATGAACCAACTAGTGCTTTGGATGTGTCGGTACGCGCACAAGTGCTTAATTTGTTGCTGGATCTCAAGCGGGAATTTGGGCTGGGTCTGGTGTTTATTTCACATGATATTAATACAGTGCGTTATGTTTCAGATCGTATTTCGGTCATGCTACGCGGTGAGATTATTGAATCGCAGGAAACTGAAGCACTGTTTAACCAACCAGAAACGGAATATACCCGTGAATTGCTCAGTGCAACCCCAAGTTTATTAGACACCTAAAGGTGTGTGGTAGATCACTTCGTCTGCGAAATATCTTAGTGATAGGTAAAAGGATTGGCTTGCTTAATTAAGCTTGCCCAATCCTTTTTTATTTAGTGAAAGGTTGCTTCATGTTTCTCGCGAACTTTCTCATCGCTCTTCGAGAAGGGGTGGAAGCCAGCCTTATTGTCGGCATATTAGTGGCCTATGTAGTTAACGTGGGCCGTCGTGAAGTACTGCCTAAACTGTGGCTCGGGGTAGTAATTGCTGCTTTAATTCCACTAGTTGCTGGTGCAGCAATGACCTTTGGTCCTTATACCTTGACCTCCAGGCACAAGAAATTGTTGGTGGGGTGCTTTCGCTTATCGCAGCTGCCATGCTGACGTGGATGATCGTGTGGATGAGTAGCCATGCTCGCCAGTTAGCTGTTAATTTACGTACCCAATCGGAAAAAGCCTTGGCACAGTCACGTAGCGGATGGCCAATTATTTGGATTGCAATTATCTCTGTTGGGCGAGAAGGGCTTGAAACCGCTATTTTTGTTTGGGCAACTGTTAAAGCGACCTCATCATCGGGTCTTTGGTTGCCTACACTAGGAGTCATCAGTGGTCTTCTGGTCGCCATTATTATTGGCTGGTTAGTTTATCGTGGTGGGGCGGGTATCAACCTGCGGATATTTTTTAATGTCACGGGTTTCTTGCTTATCTTTGTTGCCGCCGGCATTGTTTCTTATGGTATTGGCGATCTTCAAGAAGCAGCAGTTCTTCCCGGCTGGGGGATAACCGCATATGATTATTCCGCATTTTTTGACGGCACTATTGCCGGACTGCACCCTGATGCCTGGTGGTTCGTTTTATTAGAGGCAATGTTCAATTTCAATCTCAGCCCAACTTATTTACAGGTTCTCGGCTGGGTGCTTTATATCGGCATTATGGTGCCGGTATTTCTTTATCAGTTGCGAAAGAAAGAATCTTAAATGAACAAGTATGCTGTTATTTCTCTTGTTAGCATTACCGGTCTTGCATTAAGCGCTTGTGTGGCTAATGAACCAACAACGAGTACTGACTCAACTACTCATGAAGCTATTGCAGTAGAAATCAAAGATGATTCCTGTGATGTTGAGCTAAGTGAAGTAGCTTCCGGACAGCTTAAATTCCGCCTTAGTAATGCCGGCACTGTGCGCAACGAGTTTGAGATACTCGCTGAAGACCAGTTACGCATTGTCGGTGAGCGCGAAAATCTAGGACCAGGAACCACCACGGACTACACCTTGGTGCTTCAACCTGGAACCTATTACACCGCATGCAAAAAGAATATGGTTGGTCAATTGGTAGATGTCCGTGAATTTACTGTTACCCAAGGAGAAGAAATCCAGGTTAGCTCAGACACCCAAGAACTTATCGACGCTGCCATTACCAATTACACTGCCTATGTTCGGGATCAAGCTGGCCAACTTTTAGCGGCTACACAGGATTTTGCTGCGGTATACAAAGCCGGTGATGCCACAGCTGCTCGGCAAAGCTATGCTCCGGCACGGATGTTCTATGAGCGTATTGAACCAACTGCTGAAGCCTTTGGTGATATTGACCCGGCTTTGGATGAACGTGAGGCAGATTTCCAGGATTCAGCGGAAACCGATCAACGTGAGTGGACAGGGTGGCATGTCATTGAAAAAGATCTATGGGAAGGTGAAAAGTTTACCGAGCAAGAGCGAACCCATTATGCCGATCTCTTGGTGAAAGATACCCAGCAACTTTATGATCTGGTCTATTCCACGGACTTCGAGATCACCATTGCCGATATTTCTAATGGTGCTATTGGGTTATTAGAAGAGGTAGCTACCTCGAAGATCACTGGCGAGGAAGAAGTTTTTAGCCATACTGATCTTTATGATTTCCAGGCAAATGTCGAAGGTGCACAGGTTGCCTATGGCAATGTTGCTGAGCTGGCTCGGCTTACCGACGCGTAACTAGCTGATACGATCGAAGCTCGGTTTAAGTCTTTGGAAAACGAGCTAGATAAGTATCGTGAAGGTGACGGCTTTGTTAGCTATGAGACGCTCAACGATACCCAGCGTCGGCAGTTATCTGATCATGTTGATGCCTTGCGGGTACCGCTAGCAAAACTCACCGAGGCAGTGCTGACGGTATGAGAAACGTTTCGCGACGACACTTTCTCCTTGGTGGAGCAGGTGCACTAAGTACTGGCATGTCGGGTGCCTGCACTCAGGGCACTGAGGATGGCCCAACCGGTGAGGTAATTGCTTTTCGTGGTGAGCACCAGTCGGGGATTCTTAGTCCAGCTCAGCAACAAATTATTATGGTGGCCTTTGATATGGTTGCCGATCGTCGAAAAGATCTTATTGATTTGTTGAGCAAATGGACGATCGCTGCCGAAAGAATGCAAGCCGGGCAACCGGTGAATGATCCCAAGGTAAATGATAATGTTCCCCCAGATGATACCGGGGAGGCAATGGGGTTAACTGCCTCGAATTTAACTATTACTTTTGGTTTCGGACGCACTCTTTTCCAACACGATACCTATGGCGATCGTTTTGGTATTGCCCAGCGTATGCCTACGGTATTGGCGAACGGAATTCCGCGCATGGCGGCCGAATATTTAGATAAGGATAAAAGCGACGGGGATTTGGTTATTCAGATTTGCGCCGAAGATCCTATGGTAGTGCTGCATGCCATGCACCAGTTCAAACGCATTGCTTTTGGCACAGTAAGCGTGAAATGGATGCAACTTGGTTATGGGCGCACCTCTTCTACCTCAACAGAACAAGAAACTCCGCGTAATCTCTTTGGTTTTAAAGACGGCACCGCCAATATTAAAGCAGAAGATAATACGCAGGAATTAGCCAAACATTTGTGGATTCAACCTACTGATGATGCTCACTGGGCAGCAGGGGCACCTATTTATGCGTGCGTAAAATCCGCATGATGATGGAGGTGTGGGATGAGCTTATTTTGCGCGAACAAGAAGATATTATTGGCCGCGATAAACTCAACGGAGCACCGCTTTTTGGTGGCGATGAATTTAGTGCTTCCGATTTCCATATTCAGGCCGCTAGTGGTGAGTTAAAAATCCCGCTTGATTCTCATGTAGCTATTGTGCATCCGGATAATAACAATGGGGCGCGGATGCTGCGTCGTGGTTATAACTGCACTGAGGGACTTACTGAGTTGGGTCGGCTAGAAGCAGGACTGTTTTTTATTGCTTTTGTGCGAAACCCAGAAACAAATTTCATTCCGGTGTTAGCAAAAATGAGCGGTGATGCGCTGACCGAGTATCTTCAGCACATTGCCACCGGGTTATATATTGTTCCCGGTGGCATAGGTGAGCAGGATAGTTTCGTTGGCGAACGGCTTTTTAGTTAGCTAAGGTTTGCTGGGATCGTTGGTTTTAGGTTTTTAAAACCACGATCTCACTGCCTCGCTTTTCGACGATATACCCATTGTTCACACTTAATGAGATCGGACCGGTATAGCCGTGGCGATCAACAGCAATAGTGGATTCAATTTCTCCGGTCGTCCAATTCGCTACCGCAATACCCTGTGAAATTGGGATAAGTAGACGATCATTAGTAGCAGCACCTGCCCCCAAAACATTCTCAAAAATTTGACTGAGATTCAGCTTTGAGGGAGCAAAAAGATACAGACGCTGACCGTCAAACCAGGTCATATGATGAGGTAGATCGCCAGTTTGGGGAGTAAATAACCCACTAGTGGTATCAGCAAGTGGAGCCGGGGAAACTAGGCTACGCGCAGTTTGCTCATTGAGTTCGTTATAAGCAATGATCTCTGGGGTAGCACCGGATATATAAACTGCGGCCCCAGTTTGATTCACCGCAACTACTCGCGCTGGGTTGGTGCCAAGATCAAAATCTTGAATTATTGATGGTTCACGGGAGTCATGTGGGGTAGTTTTTTGCAGCCGTAACCAATAATGGTCGTCACACTGTTCAACTACGGCCAAGATTTCCGTGCGGGTAAGCGCAGAAGAAATAGTGCATTCTTCATGTGGTTGTTGCTCTGCTTCTTGTTTTATTGGTACATCGCCATATTCGACGGTACGTACGAGATCTGAGCGCCATAGTTCTACCCGTTCGGGGCTGACAATTCCTACTCGATCATTAGAGCTAATTGGCGCAACTTCATTGCTTGCACTTGCTGAACGTGTCGTAACATATTCGCCGGTAGCGCCGTGCACACTGACTACATCGCCGCAGCCGCGTCCACTGTGGAAATCCATAATGACGTTATCCCAGGCTTGTGAAAGGGAACAAAGTTGCCGATCCCTAGAGTAGTGCCATACTTCTTCACCATTTTCTGGGTTAATAGCGCGTATAGTCGAGGAATCCTCGGTGATCTCGGTTGAGATAATTAATCCATTAGAAATAATGGCACGCTGATTAAAAGGATCACCAGCAACCTGGAACACTTCGGTAGCAGCAGGTGCTGCAAAATTTACCTCGGTAGCATTAACCGTGATTGCCTCACCAGGTAGATGATCAACATTTCTACTAGGCGCGGTTGCCCACACTCCGGCAATACCGATCAGCGTGAGCGCACTTAAACCAGCAGTAATAGCTAGGTCGATTTTTGTTCGACGTAAAATGGGGGCTTTCATGATCGGCGTGGTCTTCTTCCTTTACGGCTATTGTGAGGGCTATTTTCCCGGCTGTCTTGGCTGCGTCGCGGTGCATTATCTTTTTTAGCACCAAAGCCACGTGCACCACCAAGAGCTGGTTTTTCTGCGCCGATACTTTCACCGGCGTCGTGTGGAATATCAAGAGCCTCAAAAAGCTCTGGTGACGTGGAAAACCATTGGGGTGGAACCGGAATCTCTAAGTTGTGCTCATCATTAATGAGCCCCCATTTATTCAGCTCATCGTAGCCCACCAAAGTTACCGCAACGCCTTTATTACCAGCGCGCCCAGTACGACCAATGCGGTGGACATAGGTTAGTGGATCATCTGGGGTCTGATAGTTAATAACATGAGTAACATCGTCGATGTCGATACCCCGAGCAGCAACATCGGTGGCAACCACAATATCTACTGCGGATTTCTTAAAAGCGGTAAGAGATCGCTCCCGTGCTTTTTGATCCATATCACCATGCAAAGCAGCAACAGAGAAGCCACGGGTGCCAAGATCAGTGGCTAATTCTGCTGCGCTGCGCTTAGTTCGGGTAAAGATAATAGTTTTTCCGCGCCCATGAGCTTGTAATATGCGAGCAGTTACCGCGGTTTTATCCATTCTGTGGGCTTGGAACACAATTTGTTCAATATCGGCATTGGTTTGTGAATCACCTATATTTTCGGCGCGAATATGCACTGGATGCTGCATAAATGCGCGCGCTAGAGTCAAAATTGGACCAGGCATGGTTGCAGAAAAGAGCATGGTTTGATGCTCATGGGTAAGTGCTTCCAATAGGCGTTCAATATCAGGTAAGAAGCCTAGATCAAGCATTTCATCGGCTTCATCGAGCACTAAAATAGCAACCTGATCGAGTAGCAGTGCCTTACGTTTATACAGATCTAGTAGTCGGCCAGGAGTTCCTACTACTACGTCAGTGCCTTTTTCTAAGGCTGTAAGTTGGTCGTCGAAACGCGTGCCACCATAAATTGTGGTGACCTTAACCGGGGTGTGTTTGGCTGCGGTAGTAAGGTCTTCGCCAACTTGTTGGGCAAGTTCTCGGGTAGGAACCACAATGAGTGCGCGGGGAGTGCCATCTAACTCGGCAATAGCAGCATCGTCGAAAACGCGATCAAGCAAGGGCACCCCAAAGCCGAAAGTTTTGCCCATGCCAGTGCGTGCTTGACCGATAAGATCGCGACCAGCAAGCGCAATAGGCAAAGTTAGCTCTTGGATTGCGAAGGTACGGTGGATGCCCTGCTCGGCTAACGCCTGGCAAATCTCGATGGCAACACCTAATTCGCGGAAGGTAGGTAATGCTTTTTTAGCGTCTTTTGTAGGCACAGCTACATACATTACCTTTCGGGAAAGGGAACACGATTTAGCGTTGGTTCGTTGTGTGTACAGCCCGTGTTTTCCACACGGGGAAAAGAAATTAAGATAAGTAAAGCTTTTAAAAAAGCTGCCATATTTTCAAGGAGCACCCATGGACATCAAAATTGGTTTCACCGACAACCCTCGTGAGTTGGTTATTTCTACCTCAGCAGCACAAGACGAGGTTGTTGCTCAGGTTAGTAAGGCGTTAAAAAATGATTTCGAGCTCTTTGATTTCACTGATGATCAGGGACGTCGTTATCTTATTCGCAATACTCAGATTGCCTATGTCGAGGTTGGTACCACTAATGCTCGTACAGTTGGTTTCTCGGGAGTATAAACAGTGAGATCAGCACCCAACGACAGTTTTTTTGTGCGCTTTGCACGTGATTATGGCTGGCGTGCCTACGCTATTCCAGTTTTAGCAGTGATTACTGTGTGGGTGCTTTTCGACGTTTTTTCCACCCCCACGGGTTCTCGCCAGGAATCTTCGGCAGCTCAGGCCTCGGTAGCACTGTCTGAATCAGCGGATTCATTGTTACGTGGACCAGATCCCGCGAATGGCCAGCCGCGGGTGATTCCGGCAACTGAGTTGCCAGCCGGTGGAGACTATACCGAAGCCGGTGAGGGCACCTACCGGGTGGTGGGAACACCTGGGGCACAAGGTGGTGATGGTAGCGAGCGTACTTTTACCTATGTGGTGGAAGTAGAAAATGGCATTGATACTGCAGGCTATGGTGGTGATGATGCCTTTGCCACCATGGTTGATGCCACCTTATTAAATCCAAAAGGGTGGACTGCTGATCGTCGGTATCGTTTTGAACATGTGGCTGCTGATCAAAACCCAGATCTACGTATTCAATTAAGCAGCGTGGAAACCACTCACAAGGCTTGTGGTAATGATATCGATATGGAAACCAGTTGTTTTTATCCCACCGAGGGGCGCGTAGTAGTCAATGAGTCGCGGTGGGTGCGCGGTGCTGCTCCATTCCAGGGCGATATTGGCTCCTATCGTCAATACTTGCTCAACCACGAGGTTGGTCATGGGATTGGCTATGCTGCGCATGTTCCTTGCGGCGGTAATGGGGAATTAGCACCAATTATGATGCAGCAAACACTGAGTCTTTCCAATGCAGAACTTTATGCGATTGACCCTGAAGAAGTATATGACGATGATGGTGCGGTGTGCGTAGCAAATCCATGGCCATATCCTTTTGCTTAGGATTTCTCGTGGTATTAAAAAGAGATAAGCGGTTAAGCTAAGTGTTATGAAACATTCGGAGTTGCCTCATCACGTGCGTGATAGTTTTCATGCACCCGATACTCCGGCACAACAATTAGGCGCAGCCTGGGATTATGGCTGGCGAGTTGGCGATATTGTTTTTTCGCAGGTGCCTTATCCTGATCGAGCCGGCTGGTCAGCTCGAATTAGAGAAAATCTGCAACCACATGGGTTGCGTATTGTTCGGCCAATACGCAGTACTGATGGTCGATTTGTTAATGACGGTTGGCGCGCTAATACCTATGTAGTAGGGGTATTAACTAAACGAGTAGATGAGACAGTTGTTGCCGCGCTTCGTCTTGATGAAGCTTTAGCCAAGGTTGAGGTTCCAGAATCTTTTGCACAGGTAGACCGTAACAATGTTTTCTCCATTGCTGATGCTTTAGCCTGGTCTAGTGATCCACTAGCGCAAATAGATAATTTGGATCCTATGGTGCCGGCTCATGAAACAGCGATTGCTTTAGTACCCAAGATTGTCAGTCATGTGCATCCTATTTCTGCATCACGTCAGGTAACTCATGCTGATATGTTTGCCACTACCATTTATGCGGGAAATAATGCTCCTACGGTAACCGATATTATTGGTGTGGCTCATCCACAGGGTTATACTGCTGCCCAAACAATTGTTGATGGGCTTTTATTTGAAGCCGTCGATCAGCAGATTATTCACCGTTTTGAGCACATACCGCATATCCGCCAGCTTTTATTGCGTAGCGTGCTTTATCGAATTTTTGTTCATGCTCTGCATCCGGAGGCTAAGTCGAACTCAGGAACGAATCTAGAATGGGTGGCAAATATCATCATGTCCACCTGACATGACACACTAGGAATATGACTTCACCCATTCCTACTGTTCGGCTAGTAACAAAAAACGCACAAGTACCACTGCGTGAGTGGGATAGTCAGTTATTTCTTAACCCTAAGGGCATCTGGCGGTTGCGCGGAGTAGCTGGTAGTGGGGTATCTACCCTGCTAATGGATACCGTAGCTCATCAGCTGCGTCAGGGGCGAAGCCCAGATGAAATACTTGTGATTGCTGCTAGTAAAGAAGCCGCTTCCCGCTTGCGCGAGGGGATTATTCACCGAGTTATTGGCCTGGATTATTCTGCGGCAGCGACCATGGTGCGCTCAATTCACTCTTTAGCTTTTGCATTGGTGCGCAGTAGTTGTGAAGAACAATTACGCCTTATTACTGGTGCCGAACAAGATGCGGTGATTCGTGAATTATTAGCGGGTCATGCTGATAGTGGAGCTAGTATGTGGCCACAAGAGGTACGCGAAGCAGTCAATTTATTAGGTTTTGCTCGCGGGATTCGCGACTTTTTATTGCGTGCTACCGAACGTGGACTAAGCCCGGAAACCTTAGAGCAATTAGGTAAGAAATATAACCGCGATATGTGGTACTCGGCAGGTGCATTTATGCGCGAGTATGAGCAGGTTATTTCACTTCGTGGCCAAAATTCGTTGAGCGCGGCAGAGCTAGTAACCAAAGCATTAGAAAAGCCAATCGAGGATCAAGGCTGGAAAATGGTGCTTATCGACGATGCCCAGCACCTTGACCCCCAGTCGGCACGATTAATCACCGAGTTATTAGCTTTTGCTGAATTCGGTGTGATTGCTGGCGATAGTCATCAGCTAATTCATCGTTTCCGGGGCGCTAGCGCAGAATTTTTAGACACCTATCCCGTCGATCACACTGTAGAACTTACCTCTTCGTGGCGCACCCCTATTAGCGAGGTAGAGATTTTTCCTACTGCTGCTGCCGAGTCGACGTTTGTTGCTGATACCGTGCGTCGGGCGCATTTATTAAATGAGGTGCCGTGGTCTCAGATTGCTGTGGTGGTGCGCTCGACGAGTCAGATTGGCCAGGTGCGACGTCATTTATTATCAGCCGGGGTGCCGGTGCATGTTGATCCCACGGCGATTGTGCTCAGCGAGCAAAGAATCGTCGCAAATTTATTAATTGCCGCGCGGGCATTAACCCAAAGGATTACCAATGCTGAGCTAGAGGAGTTAATTACGGGCCCAATTGGTGGCGCTGATCCAGTAACCATGCGTCGGCTTTTCCGTAGTTTCAGACAAGTTGAGCTACGGCGAGTGCTGGCCGATCCTGATGCCGATTCTTCTTCGTATGGGCGTCGAGCAATTGATCTGATGCGTTTGCTGGTACTTCCTGGTCAAGATGAATTACAGCGTACTGAATTTCTGTTGGATGCAGCGACAATATTAACCCCTATAGAAACAGAAGTATTAGAGCGGATTCGTGCTGTTTTTTCTGCTGGAGAACAAGCCCTGCATCAGCAGGCTTCGGTAGAGGAGATTCTTTGGGAATTATGGAATGCTACCGGACTTGATCAGCATTTACTTGCTATGAGCTTGCGCGGTGGTGCTATTGGTTCCCAAGCTGATCGTGATCTGGATTCCGTTATGGCGCTTTTCGACGCTGCTGGTGACTGGGTAGAACGCTACCCGCAGGCAAAAATAGCGTCGTTTGTCACCCATATTGAAGAACAAATATTGCCTACTGGTGTGCGTGATCGTCGCTTAGCTACCCCAGATGCAGTACATATTATGACTGCACACGCTACCACTGGATTACAATGGCATACTGTTATTGTTACCGGTGTACAGGAGGGAACCTGGCCGGCTTTGGGGGAAACTGGAACGCTTTTTGCCCAAGAAGAGTTAGTCGATCTTATTGATGCTGATATAGATCCAGATTTACCTATTAGTCGCAGTAGCGACCGGCTTAATGACGAACGAAACCTCTTTTATGTCGCCACTACTCGTGCTACTAAGCAGTTGGTGATTACCGCTGTTGATGCCCCAGATGCAGACGAGGTATTGGAAGTATCACGGTTTATCACTGAGCTGTCCACAATGAAAGAACACCCCGAGGCATCTAGTGAAGCAGAGCCACTAACGCTTTTTGATGTTTCAACAACTGTTCAGGCACCTACTGAAGATAATGCCTTAGGCTACCAACGTCTGCTTTCAATTCCAGCAATGGTTGCTGAGTTACGTCGGGCACTGATCGATCCAGCGGCAACAACCCGACAGCGAGAGCAAGCAGCGAGGCAACTTGCTCGTCTAGCCCAGGCAAAGATACCTGGTGCACATCCGGATCAATGGTGGGGATCTGGGGGCGTAAGTGATATGAGTAATCGAGTAGTTATGGCATTATCACCGTCTAAAATTGATAGTGGCTTGCATTGCCCATTGCGTGCGGCATTGTCTTCAGTGGTGAATGAAAATGAAGAGAAATCGGTCCACAGATTAAAAGGCACTCTGGTACATGCGTTTGCCGAAGCTTTAGGTAATGGGGTGGATGCAGAAGAAGCAGAGGCTATGGTTAGTGCTGCTTATCGACGTCTTCTCCAGGAACCTTCCTGGAAAATTGAATCCACCATGGAAGAATTCCAACAATTGTTGGTTAAGCTAAAAGCATGGATTGAGGCAGCTGCAGGTGGTTTTGACTTGGTAGGTACTGAAGTCAAGGTCAATGTTGATGTGTTACCAGCAGTAGCAGAATCTGATCGGCAGGGCTTAGACAAGCTTATTATCCGAGGACGTATTGACCGCCTGGATAAGGTTAAGGATTCAGACAGCTACCGCATTGTTGATTTTAAAACGGGTACCCCAAAAACCAAGGAGCAAGCCCAAGAAGACGCACAGCTTATGAGCTATCAATTAGCGCTGCGCAATGGGCAGATACATAACGCTGAGGTATTAAGTAACACTGATATATCCGGTGGGCTAGCTATTGATTCTGCGCAATTGGTTTACCCGGCAAGTGGTTCACAGAAAATTGCTATCAGAGATCAAGCGTCGAAAGATAAAGAACAGTTAAGCGAGTTTGCCCGGTTATTGCCATCATTATTAATCCAGCTACGTAGTCCACAAATTATTGCACGTTTGAATAACACATGTAGCCATTGTCCCTTAACTACTTTGTGCCCAGTCCATGAGGACGGAAAGGTAGTCATTTCATGAAGATAAATAACCAGGAACTTATTGGGGCAGTTGAATTATCCCAGTTAGTAGGCATGAAATTTCCGCCTACCCAACAACAAAGCCAGATTATTGAACATGGACTAGCACCACTATTGGTTGTTGCCGGTGCCGGGGCTGGAAAAACTGAAACCATGGCTTCGCGGGTGGTGTGGTTGGTTGCTAACCGCCTGGTTGATCCAGAACAAGTTTTGGGCTTGACCTTTACCAATAAAGCTGCGCGGCAATTGGATCAACGTATTCGTTCACGATTACACCAGCTTGCATTAAGCCCAGATATTGCGCGCATTGATCCGGATCATAGTTTGCGGGATAAAATTGCGACTACATCACCGACGGTGAAAACCTACGACTCTTATGCCGGTAGTTTGGTTAGTGAATACGGTTTATTATTGCCAGTAGAGCCAAGTTCTCGGTTGATTACCCAGACTGAACTATTTCAAATCGCCTACCACGTGGTTGAGTCTTATCAAGGGCAGCTACCAACTTCTAATAGTGTGGCTACAGTTACTCGCCGGCTACTTCATCTTGTCTCGGAGATGGATAATCATATGGTTGATGCCGCAGAGATTATTGAAGAAACCAAACCAGTATTATCCCTGGTAGAAGAACTTAGCGAAGAGGCTAAACGACCACCAAAGTATTTAGCTGATTTAGCCGCCGTACAAAAGTTACGCTTAGCGCTCTTGCCTTTGGTAGAAAAACTTAAAGCTACGTTGGCCGAAAAAAGGCTTATTACCTTTGGCGAACAAATGAGTTTAGCTGCTCGATTAGCTAGCCAACGAGAAGCAGTAGCGACAAGCCAGCGTCAGCGCTTCAAAGTCATTATGTTGGATGAGTATCAAGATACCGGCCATGCGCAACGCATATTATTAAAATCCTTATTTGCTGGTCAAGCAGTTACTGCTGTGGGAGATCCCATGCAGTCGATTTATGGTTGGCGCGGTGCAACAGCTGCTAATCTGGAACGATTTGTAGTTGATTTTGCCGATGGTAAAACTTTGGCTGATAAAAAAGAACTCACTACTAGCTGGCGTAATCCAGATATTGTGTTAGAACTAGCTAATAGTGTTAGCGCTAGTTTATTAGAACGTGGGAATGCCCCACGTACAGTATCGCCGTTATCTTCGCGTGCTGGTGCACCAGTTGGTGAAGTACAGCTAGGGTTTTTTGATACTCGGTTTACTGAGCGGGCATTTGTTGCTGATTATTTACAAAAACAATACGAAAATCGCCAACAGCGGTTTTATGATCGAGGCGAACAATTTACTGCCGCAGTGTTGGTGCGTAAAAATGAGCATACTGCGTTAATTGCTCAAGAACTTGCTGATCGAGGGGTACCTTTCGAGGTGGTCGGTCTTTCGGGGTTGCTCAATATTGCCGAAGTCGCAGACCTCATTGCACTAGCGACGATATTGCTTCGCCCACAAGATAATACGGCAGCAATGCGAATTATTTCTGGGCCACTAGTTGGTCTTGGGATAGGTGATATTGAGGCATTAGCTGCTCGAGCACGTAATCTTGCTGCTCATGCACAGGTAAATAAAAGTAGTGATTATTCTGAGGATCCAAAAGAAAAACTTCAGCAGATTATCGACGAAATTTCTCCTACCATCCCAGAAGCTGTAGTCGGTTTAGGCGATGCTATTGCTGATCTTGGGGAAGCAGATCGCTTTAGCGTTGAGGGGTATCGACGACTAACTCAGTTATCGGCACAATTGCGTATGCTGCGTAATCGTAGTTTGCGTCACTCTTTGCCGGATCTTTTTGCTGATATTGAAAAAACTTTTAATATTCGCACAGAGGTACTAGTTCGCCAAGATCCACATGCAGATGGGGCAGCAGGTACCGCGCATTTGGATCGTTTTGCCCAAGAGGTTGCTAATTTTGCCAAACTTCCTGGTGCTCACCTAGGTGCATTCTTGGATTATTGTGCATTGGCTAAGGATGAAGAAAGTGGTTTAGAGCCAGGCGAAGTACATGTTAGTGCCGATCGAGTACAGATTTTAACTGCCCATAAAGCTAAAGGTTTGGAATGGAAAATAGTTGCATTATTGCATACCGATACGCAAACCTATAAGGCAAAAGCAGAAACCTGGCTTACTAAAGAACAGCATGTTCCTTCCACCTTGCGCGGTGATGTGGCAGAACAAGACAATGTTACTGGTGCTCCTATTCTAGATCTCAGTGATATAGAAAAACCGGTTGATCTTAAAAAGGCGATGGATGCGCATAAGGCAGAGTTTCGTCAGGGGCAAGAAGAAGAAAATGCGCGTCTATTTTATGTGGCCATGACCAGATCAGAGCATGATTTGCTTATTACTGGTGCTTTAGCAAGCGGTACGGGTAAGGCGAGTTTGGATAACCCTTATCCGTATTTTCAGCAGTTAGTCGATATTCGAGGTGACTTGGTTGTTCAGTGGTGTAAACAACCAGAGCTCACCGGTGATACTGAGTTTGAACTACCACAACCACCGGCAGAGTATTTTCCCCGGCACTTTGAGGTGCTAGGCCAAGAAGCAGTTTATCAAGCATTGGATTCTTTGCCGGAGTTAAATACCGATGGTGATTTATTTGAATTGTGGGAACAAGAAACCACAGCTCTTATTGAAGAATACAAAGCATTAGCAGCACCGGTGGTAGAGGTAACACTAACTACTGAGCTTACGGCTACGGATATTGTGGCGTTAAGCCGCGATCCGGAACAATTTGCCCGTCGGTTGCGTAGACCTATTCCTTTTAAACCTAATTCCTATGCTAAACGTGGTACCGAGTTCCACCAGTGGCTTGAAGATCGCTTTGGCCGAGCCAGCCTGCTTGATGAATCAGAGCTACCAGGTAGCGGCGAAGAAAAAGTAGCAAATGTAGAAGCTCTAAAAGAAGCCTTTTTATCCTCAGAATGGGCGCACCGGACACCTATGTATGTGGAACAGCCGTTTGAAGTTTCCGTTGGCAGCCATATTATTCGTGGTCGGATGGATGCTATTTTCCAGCAACCCGATGGGTCGTGGTTCATTGTGGATTGGAAGACAGGGCATCGACCAACAGCACAAGAGTTGCGATCAAATCGCGTTCAATTAGCGGTATATCGGGTGGCTTGGGCTAAGTTGCAAGGAATAGACCCAGACTTGGTAGGGGCGGCTTTTTATTATGTTGGTGATAAGTACCTGCTAGCACCGCAGGATCTTCCTGATGAAAAGGAACTAGCTAGGCTAGTAGAAAGTGCCTCAGAAAATGTCGATAGTTAAGCAGTTTTTAACTGGTGAGTAAATATGTTTGACGAGGTTTGCTAAAATCATACGGTTATCATCGTGGGTTGTTTGCGCTGAATATTGGATAAAAACAACGGAAATAGTCTTAGTTAAGGGTGTAGGTTATGCCGAATAGGTATCGCGATCGTTTTCATGATGATGAAGACGTACAAAATCTACCCGAATTTACTTTATTAGGTACGATTCGCATTCCTGATGGGCATGCGATTCATCCGCTACGGCTTATCGCTCGGCGGTTGCTCTATGCCTTGATATTGACACTGTTTTTGTCGATGTCGGTATATTTCGATCGTGGCGGATATTCGGAACCACTTACTTTTATCGATGCCTTATATTATTCAGCGGTATCGCTTTCTACCACAGGTTATGGCGATATTACTCCGGTAACGCAACAGGCACGATTATTTAACATTATTGTTGTTACTCCGTTGCGGGTGGCATTCCTGATCCTTTTGGTCGGCACTACCTTGTCCGTACTTACAGAACGCTCGCGTAAAGCGTGGCAAATTCAGCGTTGGAGGAAGAAAATGCGCAATCACACGGTGGTCATTGGTTTTGGTACCAAGGGTCGTTCTGCTGTGACCGCGATGCTAGCCGACGGGGTGTCGCCTAAAGATATTGTTGTTGTTGACACCGAAGTTGAAGCACTCGATCATGCTGAGCATCTAGGTATTGTTACGGTGAAAGGTAACGCTACTAAAGGCGATATCCTTAAACTTGCTGGTGTTCCCCGGGCTAAGGCAGTAGTTGTGGCACCAAGCAGTGACGATACCGCAGTATTAGTTACTTTGAATGTTCGTGAGCTTGCCCCTAGCGCCTGGGTGGTTGCTAGTGTTCGTGAGTCTGAAAATCATCATTTATTGGAACAATCCGGTGCTGACTCAGTGGTTATTTCTTCGGAAACCGCTGGCCGAATGCTTGGTCTTGCCACCGTGACCCCATCCGTGGTGGAAATGATGGAAGACCTTTTATCCCCGGATGAAGGCTTCTCTGTTGCCGAGCGGTTGGTTATGGAAGACGAGGTGGGTGCAAACCCACGGCATTTGGCCGATATCGTATTGGGTGTGGTGCGCTCGGGTGAGCTCTACCGTATTGATTCACCGGAAGCCGAAACCGTTGAACCAGGTGATCGCCTTTTGTATGTGCGCCGTGTGTTTGGCACCGGAGCATAATATCGCCATGCAGCTATGCATGCTTTTCGACGAGCACGGAAATACGCTGTATACCCCGGGTGGTCACAGTATCCAATATCTGCCTCCGATTCCGGGATATACAGTTATTGAGGTTGCTCCTGGGTGTTATGCGCAGCGCATTACTGCAGAGCATAAGCCCGCTGGATTATGGCAACGACCTCATACCCCTAAAGCTTTGCGCGCATTAGCTATTGTGCATAATCAGGAGCGGCAACAATTTAGTGCTACCAGCGGCTTGGCACTTCAGTATCACGACCCGGTGGTGGCTACTACCGATACCGGTGAGATTATTTTTCCACGTATTGATCCAGCCGTTATTGGTCTTATCCGCGATCCGGATAATCAGCGCATTATGTTAGCGAAGAATCGACTGCGCAATTCTTACTATTCTTTGATCGCTGGTTATGTGGAGCTAGGCGAGACTTTTGAAGAAGCAATGGCACGAGAAGCCTGGGAAGAAACCGGGCGTAGGTTAGACAATATTACTTATATTGCTAGCCAACCCTGGCCATTTTCTGGTTCAGTTATGGTGGGCATGGCTGCAACGACTACTGACGAATACGCTCAAACTGAAACCGATGATGAACTCGAAGAAATAATCTGGGTTGATCGGGGACAGCTGGCGAATATTGCTTTGCCACCTCGGTTTTCTATTGCGTATCGGTTGATAAAAAGCTGGGTGAAAGGAGAGATTATATGAGTGTCAACCTTGACCACCTCGACTCCGATCAGCGCATTGCTGCCACTGCACCGCGCGGTCCAGTAGCTATTTTGGCTGGTGCCGGAACGGGTAAAACCCGCACCATTACTTATCGTATTGGCCATCTTATTGATCGTGGACAAGCCAGTCCGAATCGAATTATGGCGGTTACTTTTACTACGCGTGCGGCAGTAGAAATGCGTCATCGCCTACAGATAATGGGCATTGGTGGTGTGCAGGCACGTACTTTTCACTCGGCGGCGTTGCGGCAAGTGCGTTATTTCTGGCCACAGATTGCAGGCAATCTACAATGGCAGGTTTTAGATCAAAAATTCCCTTTGGTTGCTCGGGCAACACGGAGTGTAGGGGTAGAATCCACTACGGAAAACGTACGCGATATTTTAAGTGAGATTGAGTGGGCAAAAGCACGTTTGATTAGTCCAGAGGGGTATGAAGCTTCGATAGGAAGTCGGATAACCCCACAATCACCGTCGAAAATTGCTGAGATTTATCGGCGATATGAGCAGTCTAAAACCACTTCTAACGGTATGTTATTGGATTTCGATGATTTATTACTGCATACAGCTGGTGCGATAGAAAATTCACCGGCGATTGCAGAGGAATTTCGGGAACAGTATCGTAGCTTTGTTGTTGATGAGTACCAGGACGTTACCCCATTACAGCAGCGGGTGTTAAATGCGTGGTTAGGCCAGCGAGATGATCTCACCGTAGTTGGTGATGCAAATCAGACAATCTATTCTTTTACCGGGGCAACACCTGATTATCTATTGGGTTTTTCGCGTACGTATCCACATGCCACTGTGGTGAAACTGCAACGCGATTACCGCTCAACACCACAAATTGCACAACTAGCCAATACCGTTATTGATAAGGCAAAAGGTCGTGCTGCTGGCACCCGGTTAGAATTACAAGGCATGCGCCCAGCTGGTCATACCCCAGAGTTTCGAGTCTATGATGACGAACCAGCAGAAGCGCGTGGAGTAGCTGAAAAGATCCAACAATTGGTTGCCGAGGGGCATCAGCTCCATGATATAGCGGTGCTTTTCCGGATTAATGCCCAATCTGCATTGTTCGAACAAGCACTTGCCGATAAAGGCATTACCTACCAGGTGCGCGGTGGAGAAGAGTTTTTTAATCGCCCAGAGATCAAACAAGCGATAAGCGAGCTTATCCGGGTAGCACAACGCGATGATCTCCCGGAAGACGCTGTGGGTAAAAATTTACCTCGGCTAGTGCGTGCCGCATTGGCTAGCTTGGGACTGAGTAATCAAGAACCTGAAGGTGAGCAAGCTAGAGCTCGGTGGCAGTCATTGAATGCTCTTGCTGAGCTGAGCGAGGAACTAGGTTTAGCCATTCCTGATCTAGATATAAAAGGCCTGATAACTCAGCTTAATGAGCGGGCTCAAAGTAAACACCCGCCTAGATCATATGGAGTTACTTTAGCCTCTTTGCATGCTGCCAAAGGCTTGGAATGGAAAATTGTATTTTTGGTGGGACTAGTTGATGGTACTCTGCCTATTTCTCATGCTATCCGTTCTGGGGATGAAAGTATTGAAGAGGAACGCCGTCTGTATTATGTCGGTATCACCCGGGCGAAAGAATATCTTTTCCAATCGTATGCGCTATCTAGACAAGAAGGCGGGCGTAGCGGACGCAAACGCACTCGTTTTCTTGATGGCGTACTAGCAGATGCGCCAAGCAAACCAGTAGCAAAAACAAAGCACTATAAAACGTGTCGGGTATGCGGCAGTGTATTGCTAAGTTCTAGCGAAAAGGTCATGGGGCGCTGCGTGGATTGCGCAAGTGAACACGATAGTGATCTTTTTGATGCCTTACGTGCCTGGCGGTTGGCACAAGCTCGAGAACACAATGCTGCGGCCTTTACAATTTTTTCCGATGCTACCTTGCATGCCATCGCTGAAGCACGGCCAACCAATACTGGCGAATTATTAGCTCTGAGCGGGATTGGACAGGTCAAGGCCGAGAAATACGGCGCGCAGGTATTAGCGATTGTGGCTGAGTTTGTTGCTGGCGAAAATTAAAGCATTCCACGCATAGCGGATGGGTAGACATTATCCGCCAGGAGCTACCATGCCCATAAGCACCAAAGTGGATTAACCGATGCGGTTTAATTGTCCGCGTCGGTAGTCCAGGAGCTGGGGTAGGCAAATAAAGATTGGCTACTAGCGCGCAAACTTGGCTGGCAAGTGCGATATGAGTAAGCGGATCGGCATTAATATGGCTAGTCTTTTGGGACATAATTTCGTGCCAATAAGGGTCTTGGTCATGCAACCGGAGCACTAAACAGTACGGACACGGCCCGGTTCCATGAATCCGGGTTGGACCGATAAGGATCCGGCCGTCAATAATATTGGCCGGAATAATCGTCGTAAATTTTCCAACAATATTAGCTAACTCAGCCATGTGGATAAGTTCATTAATAAGTACAAGTGGGGTATCAGGATCAATATTTGCCAATACCAGAGCGGTGTTTTCCTGGGCATTGAGTCGAATAATTGGAAAACCAAGATCGTTGAGTAATCGAATGGTGGCAGTGGTTGCCACGCCACGACCAATTACTGCAATATGTGGCAGTTGGGTACAGCTATGAAGAACCCCTAGGGTAAGTAGTTCATTGAGGAGAACTTTGGCACTATAACGATCCATCCCAATCGCGCCTAGTTGATCGAGTAAATAATCTTTTCGCATGGGTTGGCGCAGCCGATGAAAAATGTGCACTAGTGGTTGGCAAAGATAGTCAGGCAATTCCACAATTCCTGATCGAGTGGCATCCATACCAAATTGGAGTGCATGTGGACGCAGGAAAATATGCGCGCCGGGATTAAGAATAACTGTGTCGGTGATGGGGGAGGGCAGTCGGATTTTCTTGTGAGTTGTAGTCATGAGCAGGTGGGCTGCTTTCTTTAGGATCTCCCCAGACCCATGTGGGTTTATATTAACTTAGAATTATTTACGATGGCTACACCTACCAATATTCAAGTGATTCGTTCCTCGAAACGCACGAAGAGCGCTCAAGCGCGTATCGACGGCGATACTCTCGTGGTACGCATACCGGCATTTTTTACTCAACAACAAGAAGAAGAAATGGTGGCCACTTTTTTAGCACGGCTGGAGAAGCGAGCAGCGAAAAAACCCACGACAGATGAAAAACTTTATCAGCGAGCCAGAGAATTAAATAAGCGTTTTTTAAAAGACCAAGGCCGCATTGGTTCTATTCGCTGGGCAGAACAAAAAACGTTGTGGGGTTCGTGTAGCAGTATCAGCGCAGATATTAGGATTTCGAATCGGCTACAAGATGTGCCAGACTATGTGCTTGATTCGGTGATTATTCACGAGCTTGTGCACACTTTTGTCACTAGTGGGCATAATGAGGAGTTTTGGCGGTGGGCACGTACCGCACCAAAATTTGAGCGTGCCGAAGGTTTTTTAGAGGCCTGGGGCAAAATAACAAAAGCTCATAGTTAGTGAAGGTTGCATAAAAATAGAGCTGCTTTTTGTGGTTACAATAAGCAGCTCTAGGTGAGAAGTCTTAACGATTAATCTGTTGATTCGTCATTATTTTCTGAGTTCTTTTTATTTTCCAGCTCATCTTCAGCACTATAACCATCGGATTCTTGACCATTTTTCAATAGCTCTTCTAAAGCTTCGATCTCAGCGATTGGATCATAGTTACTATCCGCAGTATCAAGGAGCGAGTCAATAAACTCGGCACTATTGGTGATGTCTTCTGCTGTTGGTAAGAAATCAGGATGATCCCACACCTGGTCACGGCGTTGGGTACCTACCGCATTAGTTACTCGCGACCACAGCTCACTGGCTTCGTCGATACGCGGTGCTTGGAATTCGATCCCAACTACCTTAGAAAAAGCCTGCTCTGTAGAACCACCACTAGCACGGCGGCGCTTAAATGCTTCGTGGAGTTTTTCCGTGGTAGGTACATAGGCAGCCAAAGCTTTCGGCACCACATAGTGAACCCAGCCTTCGATGAGCGCAAATAATGTTTCCAAGCGAGAACTTGCTGCTGCATTACGTGAGCTGATTTTAGGGCTAAGATCAATGCCTTGTAGCCGCTGCATAGCATCTTGGATCTGGTTGGGATCACCAGATTCAAGGTTCATATCGCGCATAGCTTCTTCAATATGAGAGGTATCAATAACTAGACCAGCAGCATATTCTTCGACACTTGCTACCAGTTGTTCAGCTAACCAGGGCACATGGTTAAAAAGTCGCTGTCGGGCGGCTTCGCAGGCTGCTAGATAGATCAGCACATCTTGTTGTGGCAGGGAAAGATCGGCAGTAAGTCGGTCTAAATTTTTTACTAATAGGGCGCTTACACCAGCAGGGGCGAGCGGAAGCGCAAAATCAGTGCCAGAAAGTGCCTGCTCGGAAAGATCACCAAGAGCATTACCTAATTGCATGCCAAAATTCATGCCCGACATCTGATTCATCATATTAAGCATCGGGCCCACCATTTCGCGTGCCTCTTCTGGTAAGGCATCTAACTGGGCGTTATTCATATTTTCGGCTACCGGAGTAACCAAACGTTTCCACATCGGCAAGGTATGAGTAAGCCACTGTTCCTCATTCCAGGTTTCTACTTTGTTATTAGAGGCAGGCAAAATAGTTGTGTCATCTAACCACAGTTCAACCAGGCGAATTGCCTCAGCAACACGCTCGCTATCGCTATCACTAATTACAGCTGGAGTGCCGATCTGCTGGCGGGCAATACGTTGGGCTAAAGAATAATTAACCGGTCCTTGCCCATCCGGGGAGTTCATAGAAGAACCCATACCAGAAAGCATTTGCCCGAATTGGTTAAGCATATCGCCTAAACCACCAGCACCAAAGGGATTATTATTGTCGCGGTCATCATCGCCACCGCCGAAATTAAAGGAAAAACCAAAACCGTTAGAATTCATAACTACCACGCTACCGCGTTTTCCATGATTAATGCCATGAACCATGCGACGCTGTGAGCGAACTTTATTGAAAAATACAACAGATAGCCTAGGATGCTCGTCGATAAGTAGTTAATAGGCTAATCGGTGTTTAACTTCTTGGGTATGCATAAGAATTGGTAGCCTAAACACTTGTGAAACGACGTTTGCTGACCATGACCTTAGGCGCTATCCCGCTTCTTGCTTTAACCGGGCTGGTCACTTTTGATCGCATTCCTGGCACGAGTATTAGCTTGACCGTGCCTTATGCGGCGGAAGGACCAGGGCCAATTTTTAATGCGCTTGGTCAGATAAACGGTACCGATGTAGTAGAAATTAACGGCATTCCACTTGATAAAACCACCGGTGAGCTGAATATGACCACAGTTTCGGTGCGTACCGGAATGACTCTGGCGCAGGTTATCAGCAGATGGCTTATCGACGGCGATACCATTGTTCCTATCGAGCACATCTTCCCGCAAGGAAGCAGCGAAGAAGAAGTTCAAGAAGCGAACCAATTAGCTTTTAGTAGTTCAGAAGCAGCAGCAACAATTGCTGCCCTGACATATTTAGGTATTGATGTTGGCACTGAGGTGGTTGCGCTTTCGCAAGGCTCAGCAGCTGAGGAAGTCCTTGAAATAGGCGATAAAATTGTTGCTATTGATGGTTCTACCGAGGTAAGTCCAGAAAAAATTAAAAATCATGTGGGTGGTAAAAAACCACAGGAAAAAATAACCTTAAGCATTGAACGAAAAAATCAAACCCGCGATGTGACCTTAGTGCTAGGGGAAAATCCACAGGACAAAACCAAAGCATTTTTGGGGATTTCTATGACTGCGGTTCCTAAAGATGGTATCTCGGTGGATTATCACTTAGAAGATATTGGTGGACCATCTGCCGGAATGATTTTCTCTTTGACCGTTATTGATAAGTTAAGCCCCGGCGAGCTTACTCAAGGAAAGAAAATTGCTGGTACCGGTACAATTTCCGAAGATGGTACGGTAGGGCCTATTGGTGGTATTAACCATAAAATCGAGGCAGCAGTTAATGCCGGTGTTGAAGTATTTTTAGCCCCCCAAAGCAATTGCGCTAGCGTGAAAAAACGTGATGACATCACCATTGTTAGTGTTGACAATTTAGGTGATGCCATTAATAAGCTAAGCGATTATGCCCAAGGTAATAAGGTAGCTACTTGCTACTAGGTCAAGCCGTAGTGCTTGTGGTTATGTGCGTTGTTGCAGAAGTTTCGGTGGGTTCTAAAGTTTCCTCAGCATCCTGGTGGCTATCTTGGTTGATTAAGCCTAGCTCGTTGATTCGTTCTTCTGGATCAATATCATCGGTAGAAACCATTTGCTGCATGACTAAGCCGCGTTCTTTATCAACCACTGTAATTACTGCGGTGCTGCCAAGAATTGACCAGCCCACAATTCGACTATCGGTTTCTTCTAACACACGTGAACTATTTAACCCAGTTAATAGTTGAGCAGTAGATGCAGCCTTGACCTCAGAAACAAAGAATTGGAATTGTCCTACCTTTGGCCCAGAACATGCCATAGAATCACGCACCCCATTATCGTCGCAGGAGCTGAATTGATCGAATAGCTCATCGGGGACAAGCGTATGGAAGCTTTGTCGAGCCTTTTCAATTTGGGCATCAATTTTGGTTGTCGTGGTGGTCTGAGTCAGCGTAGCTGGTGCACTAGAAGAAGTAGTTGATGGAGCAACGTCTACTGCTGTGTTTTGCGTTGTTAATGACTGATCGGTGGCATCATTTGTGCTACAAGCACTTAAGGTTAAAAGAGCTGCGGCAGCACAGAGGCATAGACGCTTCAACATAAACTCCTTAGGGGTCTTTTCTTGGCTATTAGCGTAGCGCACTAGAGCTTTGAACACGCTACTTAGCGCCTAGGTGGTAAAAGTGGAGCTAATCAAAAGTTGCTCGCAAAGCAGCAATAACTCCTGGAGCGAGATGTACTCCACCGCGTAGTTCGACATTATCCTCAGCAAATGCCCCTTGGCTAGCTAATTCTTCTTCGCTGGGGCGTAATTGCAAGAGGGTTAATTCTGCTTCACCACGTAACACCCCGGAAAAAAGGCGCGCTGGGCGTGGGGTCGGATCAGCGGCGCTGGTATCGCGGAACATAATTTCTTGGGCAAGTACTGCCCCAAGAACCTGATCTGGCCAGGCGATACGCGATATGTAATCGCCGAGTTCTTCTGAACCAGGTTCAATATTATCGGGTAGTTCTTGCACGACAAGAGCAAGTGGGGCGCCATCTTCTTCGTCGAGAACGTCGTCAAGCAAACGTGCGTCGACAAGCCCAAAAAGGGTAGGAGGGGCATCCCATCCTTCGGCATGGATAAAATCGACCGCTTCTAGCATGGCCTTATTTAATGCCTGTGGAATAAGCGCAGGTGTACTCATTTACTTAGCCCTTCTCAACTTTTCTCAGAAAACTCCCGTAAGGTGGAACACTATCGTTGAAAGTGTAAAAGGTCAGTGTTGTTTTCTCGAATCACTCTTGATCCTGATGGACTGGGTGGGAAAACAAACTTGGTTTTAGAAAAGGAATGAGGAAAAGGCGTTGGCAAATAGATTTGCTTCATCGTCTCCAGAGCTTCGGCGTCCACCGAAGATGCTGTCATGGATTGTTACTGCAATTTTTGTTATCGGTGCGCTTCTGCCTACCTTCATTGGTGTATACACCGATTGGCTATGGTTTGGCGAAGTAAACTTCAGGGGAGTATTCAATAAGGTGATCCTGACCCGGATTGCTCTATTTTTCTTCTTTGCGCTGATTACTACTGTGATTACCTGGTTGGCTGGGTGGCTTACCTATCGTACTCGTCCTAAAACCATGGATCTTTTCGAGTCTGATAATCCGATTGTGCAATATCGGCGGATTGTTGAGCGGTCTTTACGGACATTTTTATATGGGTTGCCCATAGTAATTGGTGTTATCGCTGGTTTCTTAGGTCAGCGTTCCTGGCAGACCGTACAGTTATTTTTAAACCGCCAAGATTTCGGCATGAATGATCCACAGTTTGGTATGGATTATGGGTTTTATGCGTTTAGCTTGCCGATGATTCAAATCATGATCGGGATGCTTTCTACCGCGGTAACGATTGGCTTTTTTATCACCCTAATTGGGCATTATCTATTAGGAAGTATCCGTATTGGTAACCGTACCGCAGGGGTAACCGGCGGTATTGCTGCTCCGGCGCGTATTCAGTTGGCGTTGTGGGCTGGAGCTTGGATGTTACTCCGAGCGTTGAATTATTGGTTTGAACGTTACGATTTGCTCAACAATCGCCACGATACTTTCACCGGCGGTAGCTATACCGATATTAATGCGGTATTGCCGGCACGGATTATTTTGCTCGTTATTTCAGTCGTTGTGGCTGTGTGTTTCTTTGCGACGGTTGTACTCAAAGACTTACGCATTCCCGCTGCTGCTACTGTGTTGATGCTATTAAGTTCGGTAACTATTGGCGCAGTGTGGCCAATGATGATGGAACGTTTCTCCGTTTCACCAAACCGTGCCGAAAAAGAATCCGAATATATTGCGCGCAATATTGAAGCTACCCGATACGGTTATGGCATTACCGATAGCACCGTGACCTACCTAGACAATTGGGGTGCCGAAGGTGCTTCCAATAGTGCAGTTGCAGCAGATGTTGCCACTATTAACAACATCCGTCTGCTTGACCCAGAGGTCTTGAGCAAAACCTTTACCCAGCAACAACAGCTGAAAAACTTCTATGGATTCCCCGATTCTTTGGCTATGGATCGCTATGAAATCGACGGCGAACTACGTGACTTCGTTGTTGCTGCGCGCGAGATTAATCCCAATGCATTGCGCGATAACCAGCGCGACTGGATTAACCGCCACACTGTTTATACGCACGGCAACGGTTTTGTTGCTGCCCAAGCGAATCAGGTGGATGAGGTTGCCCGTGATGTAGGCTCGGCGCGCGGTGGATATCCTGTATACACCGTCAGCGACTTAGAAACCTTGCGTAATGCACAAACCAATGAAGATGTAGAAAAACTCGGCATTGAAGCTACTGAGCCACGCATTTACTATGGGCCACTTATTGCTAGTACCACCGATGGCCGCGATTATGCGGTGGTAGGCGCCAACGATGGCAACTCCGTGGAGTACGACACCGATACGTCAACCTACACCTATCAAGGCCAAGGCGGAGTCAATATTGGTAACCTCTTTAACCAGGCTGCTTTTGCCGCCAAATATGGCGAAATGAACCTCATCTTGAGTGAGCGGGTTAACTCTGAATCCAAGATTCTTTTTGATCGTGACCCCCGCCAGCGCGTACACAAGGTTGCTCCTTGGCTAACTACCGACGGCACAACCTACCCGGCAGTTATCGACGGCCACATTAAGTGGATCGTCGATGGGTACACCACGTTAGATTCTTTACCATATTCCACTCGCGTTTCCCTTTCGCAGGTCACCAACGATACTTCAGCACAGGTGGGTGCTGGTGCCCAATTTGCTCTCGACGAAGTAGGCTATATCCGTAACTCAGTGAAGGCAGTTGTGGATGCCTATGATGGCACAGTAGAACTTTATGAGTTCGACGAAAATGATCCCGTCTTAAAGGCTTGGCAAGGAGTATTCCCTAACACGGTAAAGCCAAAGTCAGAGATCGCTGAAGAACTGATGAACCATATCCGCTACCCAGAGGATATTTTCAAGGTGCAGCGTCAGATGCTGACCCGCTACCACGTAGAAGATCCACGCGAGTTCTTCACCAACGACCGTTTCTGGTCAGTTCCAGCTGATCCATCTGCGCCAGAAGGAACCTTAAGGGAAGCATCCCAGCCTCCGTTTTATGTAGTAGCTGCTAGCCCAGAAACTGGCGAAGCTAGCTTCCAGTTGATTACTCCATTCCGTGGCTTAAGCCGTGACTACTTAGCCGCGCATATGTCTACTAGCTCGGATCCGGATAAGTATGGCCACATTACCGTGCGCGTCCTACCGACGAATACCACCACCCAAGGTCCACGTCAGGCACAAGATGCCATGATGAGCTCGGATACCATTGCTGCGGATATTACTTTGTGGCAAAACACCAATAAGCTCACCAACGGTAACCTGCTTACTTTGCCAGTTGGTGGCGGCGAGATTCTCTACGTGGAACCGTTATACTCGCAGCGTAAAGATCAAGAATCCGCCTTCCCGAAGCTGTTGCGCGTGCTGGTCTCTTATAAAGGACAGGTTGGTTATGCACCAACAATCTCTGAGGCACTTAGCCAGGTAGGTATTGATCCATCAGCAGCCCAAGATCTCAAAGATGCCGTTGATCTTGACACCACACCAAAGGATAACAATGCGCCAGCACAGCCTTCTGCACCAGCATCCGGCTCGGGCACTGAAGGTGAAGCTATCAAGCGAATTAACGACGCTCTTACCGGTTTAGAAAAGGCACGTAGTGGTTCCCATGAGGAATATGGTCGTGCACTTGATGCCTTAGATAAGGCCGTTGCTGATTATCAATCACTTAACTCGCAGGCTAATAGCTAAAAAGTTTAACGGCTATGGTTACGGTTATGGCGGCCATAGTGTAGTGATTTAGCTAGTTGGTAGTAAAACACTAGCTGTGATCCCCAGGGCAATATGCGATTGCTCTGGGGATTTGTCATTTATAACTTAGAACGGTAGAGTTATCACTCGTTGTAAGGAACAATTTGTTTCTTCTTCTCCGTCGCGGGGTGGAGCAGCTCGGTAGCTCGCTGGGCTCATAACCCAGAGGTCGTAGGTTCGAATCCTGCCCCCGCTACTAATTTGGAACCCTCGGTTCGTGAAAACGAATCGGGGGTTTCTTGCATTTCGACTCAAACAGGGTAGAGCCCTTTGCCGTACCAGTGTTCTGGGAGTGTGCCGGTAGTCATTTGTATTCTTTCCGAGTTGTTGTTGATGGCTTTATATCGCGTCGCTTTTAGTGATAGCGAAACTTAGCTCAGCACCGGAGATTAGTCACCTTTACTGGCCGCATTCGGTGTTATAGCACTGACTCATGATAACGATATTGACTTCAATTTCATACCGCTTTTGTTTCGATTCTTATTTATCAGTAGGTAAATCGCAGAATCTATCCGTGGAGCTAGAGTAGAATGGTCTGCACTTTTTCAAGATGTGAGCTGCTCTTTACAATCAGATTTTTGATTTCTCAGTTTGGATAATGGGGAGTAGCTCATAGTGATACCGCGTGTTACCTATTTTAGGTAAATATGGAGACCAGACCGTCGTCTAACACCGGTGTCTGCGGATAGGCTTTGAGTGCTACTGGTCAGAGCTTTTTAGGGATCGATTATCCCGAACTCGATTGCATTCTCTTGCCCTGTTATGGTTTTCCGCAACCCGAAAACCAATCTTGTGCCGAATCGGGCAGCTCAATATGGACTGCTCGCAGTATGTAATCTAGCTGTTCTAGGTGCTCCTCTTGGTTCTCTTTAAAAATTGGTTCATGATGCGCGAACGATCTAGTAGTTTCTTTAGTTTGGAGGCCTTGTCGCAGAGCGCACCACGGTTGATAGACTCTGTGAGAGCATCATGAGTGATTTGTTTAACCCGACGTCGCTGCAATGTCATGTTCGCAATATTGAAGAAAAAGGAGCTTTTTGCGAAATACCCGCCCGACCCTTCGTGGTATGAAGTAAAGCTACAGGACAACGAATTCACACCCACTGGCTACTTAGTAGTGCTGCAAAGCACCCCACAGTTTTCGTTCCAAAGGTTGAAGCCTCTTCTCGCCAAAGCATGAAGACACCTCAGGAGACTATCTCCCTTTTAGATTCCCCCTAGTAACATCGCAACGCACAGTAGGATCGGCCAGGCTAGAAACGTCAAAATTGACGCTACACCTAGGATTAAACTTTGCCAACGAAAAGCAAATACGAGCCCAACAGTAGGAATAAAGGCAACGCAAACCCAGTAAGCCATTTCCCAGTAGCCGGAACGATCATTAATAAATGGAGTAGCAATCCACACAGTGATCAACGCTATTAGTAGAAAAGCGACCTTGACGGGATGAGCTGTTTTCGATTCCACCATTTGACCTATCCCTTGTTTAACGTATTTTACAGCCATGGAAACGGGGAACAACCTTTGTCGACGCCTCAATGCAAGTGCGATCAATCCCTCCATACTTACTCTTAATCGCCCGCATTCCATCAACGAATGCCCGATCGCAAGCACATACATTCGCATTCGGTTTACCTAAACAAAGATCATGGTTCATACATACGTGATCCGCAGAGTTTTGCGGTGCGCTGCCATTCGTTCGGTCACGGCCACACCAATTCCAGCGCTCCATAATGCCCAAGCCACCCCAGTCTATGAATGGGATCGGATCGTTATCTGGACTAGAAACATCTACCTCAACTCAAGAAGTTGATTTTTTCCTATTAGGGATGAATAAGATAACGATAGCTAACACTGCGAAAGCAACACTGATTCCGTATGGCCATTTAGCAAATTCGGAAATTGCCATTAAAGCAACCAAAATTGTAACTAGAACCTTGTTCCACATGGTCATGCTCCAAACTATTTTTAATCTTTCTCGAAGAGAGATTTACTTTAGTTGCACTCTACTATCCATATAGTGGCATTTTCACGTGACATTGGACGCCTTCTTTCAGTGGAAAGTTTGTTGGAACTCAACTTGTTGCGAAACGGCAGTGTGAGTTCATACTAAAGATTTGCTGTACAAATGTTATTGCACCCTCGAAGGTAGCTTTTCAGACAGATAGTTTCTTTTCGCCATTTACTTCACAAGCTTTGAGATCAGGTCACCGAAGGGAATTAGACAACTTCGAAACCTATTTCAACCGCGCCTGCTTGGTCATGCTTCTGTCAGGGTGCAAAGAATCCCGTATATAAAACGACACGGACCGCTTGTCGGTCCGTGTGTAAATAACACCGATCTAGGGTGTACCTGGCCGTTATGGACCCAAAAACCTACATGTAGATTTAGGAGCAGCCTTTATCAGCCAGCCATGCAATGGCATCCTGCTCTGCGGAGTCGCTTCGTACATCGGGTTCGATGGGATCCTCGGAGAATTCCTCACCGGTACGTGCCTTATCTTTCGAAAATGTGATCATTAAGGTTGCACCGTCATAGAGGTCGATAACCACATTTCCGGAGGCGTAACCTGCCGTGGGTTGACCGAAGCTACGCGAATTTTCCAATCCACGGAAGGCTAGCATGGTGGCTTCACCTGACGACGCTGTCTGATCGTCGACAAGCACCGCTACAGGAATATCGAGCTTTCCACCCTGAGTGCTTAGTGCGGTGCCACCACCTGTGACTGAATTACCCTCCACAATCACCGGCGATGTTGACTGACGTGAGACGAACGACAAAACCTCCCCGTCAGGCAGAAGTGGGGAAAGACCCGCCACCATAGGGCCCATGTCCCCACCACCGTTGCCCCGCAGATCTACAATCGCCCCACATCGGGCGTGTTTGATAAGTCCCTGGGTGAGCGTGTCAGCATAAGACTGGATATCTTCTTCACGTGAGATATCCGGCACGGTGGCTATTGCAATTCCCTTGTTTGCGTGAACCGATGGGCTCCTAGATTCATTTGGTGCATCTGTTGAGTTATCTGGGGCTAAGATATTCGAGTGCTTTCCTCCGGCGACCTTGACTAACTCCCTAAGAGGCTCGTATGTTTCTTCGTAGCTATTGGCGTTTTTGATCTGTTCCAGCGCGTGGGTTTTCGCCTCCGAGAACTCAGGGGAGTCTGCGTACAACCCCAGTGCCTCGACAATAGATATAACATCTTTGCCATATTTCGTGGGACTAGGTTTGATCAGGTAGAACGGTTTACCGGTAAAGACAGCCACGGTTGCCGGCCCGTAAATGTAGCTGACTGTCGTCAGAGCCACTGCGATTACTGCGAATACGGCTCCGCAGCCTAACTTCCATTTGCTCTTTCTTGTTTTCATGAATTCCTTTCCAAGGCAGTTCGATCCGCTAGAGTACGTATCAAATATCGACATTATATGTCGATATTCAATAATGCGCCCGAGGTGGAACTGCACCCGCGATGTGCGGATTGCCTGCGTTAACCCGACGCTTACCTTCATCGCTTGATGAAAGCAATCGCTACTTTAAGGGGTCTACCCCTCACAAGGGGGTCTCCCGCAGCGCAAGGGTTTGTGGCGAAGAAGCCCGTGGCAATCTTTATTTTCTATCGCGTCTAGACCATTGGTTGGTTTGTCCAACAGAAGTAGATCTGGGTTCCTGATCAACACGGTGCTATCCCCAGATGCTGCGTCGCACCCTCAAGGAAGTTTGGCCGTACCGGAGGTTTTTCTGCAGTAAAGCTCCACTAGGGACAACAGATCGGGTAGTTCATCGTGAGCGGAGTTTTGGAAGTCCGCATACATTGTCAGGTTGCACGAAAGACTTAACTGGAAGTAAAGGGCTGGATACTTGATGAGGTTGCTGATGTGCAGATTTCCGGGGCGATATCTGATTATCCCGGTCTGTGCTAGAGAAAATATTTTCGGTTCATAATCTGGCTTAGAATCCCATGTAGACCATAACTGATCGTGTCCTACTTCGTTGTTTACCTTCGGTAGAGAAACTGGTTATACCTACCTTTATTCCTGCGGAGCCTTGTTCTTATGGTTGACAATGAGCGAAACAAGGCGTCAACAATTTTTTAAAAGAATGATATTGGTTGTATGTAGAGGCTGATTATTGTGAGAATTTGAAAAGCTAGTTTTATAGCTTGCTAGGATTCCACTATTTATTGAATGAAATGAACAGCCATATGTGTGTGGCTGTGTAGTAGGTGTGTTTAGGTTGATGCGAGCTTATTGTTGACAAGCGTGTTGAGTGAGACACCCTGTGTTTGTGCAGTGATAGCGAGTTGACGATGCAGGGAAGGGGGAATACGCACGTTGAACTTTCCTGAATACTCACGTTCGCCAAGAGGCTTGGGGATTTTTTCTCCGGATGATTCCATGTCGGAAACAACTTCGGCAACGAGATTAAATAGACCGGCTTGAGCCTTCTGAAATTCGGTATCTAGCCACGATAACGAAGGAAATTCGGCGACAGTGGCAACATATTCTTGGTCAGTTTCTGACCAAGACACTTGGTAGGTGTACTTACTGATATCCATTTGGCTACTCCTGGTTTTCGATACCTGAGGCGTTGATAGTGGTTAGTTTGTCGATAGCTTGTAGTACTTGGCTTACTTGGTATGGTTTGGCTTTTCCTTTGTCATTTTGAATATTGACGCGTGGGTCACCTGGCTATGGTGTTTTGTAGGTTCGGTGAGAAGTTTTTTGCGAGTTGCGGTTCTCAAAGTAGTAGTCACATACCTTTTCAAGGTCGGAAAAGCGAATGTTTTTCGACGATTTTCTCATGCGCGCTACTATGTCTTCCACTCCACGACCCATAACGGGGTAGTACCATATGTAGTACTATATATGGTGAGGTCGGGGCTGGTTTCAATTGAATGTCATGATTGCCGATGGAAGACATCTTGGACAGAAGTAACTGGTTGTTTTGCACGCTCGTCGCATCATGGCATTGTTCATCGTACGCATTCCTCTTCAGGGGCAATGATGGACTTGGTTATTTCTTCGCCGCCGTGAAAACTTTTGAGAGTAGTATCTCAGTGCGTTTGAGATCTATGAGTTGAGGCATTAGATGAGAAGTACAACGGGTTTTTGATGTTTTTCAATATGTTCTTGAAATCTTTAAGTGCGTTGGTACCAAGCTGCACATTGGTAAGTAGCACGGCATACGTGAGGTGGCAGCTTTTGTGGGTTCAATGGCAACCTCAATAGCCGAAGTGCAGGTGGGGATGACGACGAGTTTTGCAACCTCAATGGTTGTGATGGCGATGTTGCCTTCACTAGATGGACAGTCGACGATGACAACTTTTTCACTGCGAGGCCGTACGATGACTTGGGCGTTGGCTGGTTCTGCTGCAAAAGCTGTGGCTATGCGGTCACTGATCTTTGCAGATCGTCGTCAAGCATTACGACGATAACCTGCGTGCTGCTAGCACACTGGTGTTTTTAGGGGTACTAGTAATTTCAAACAGATAAAGTTGTTGCGTTGTTTTATGCAGAATAGAAGTAGGGTAACTATCTTTTGATTTTTAGTGCAGCTATGCATTGATAGTTGCCGATTAAAAATAAGGGGTTAACGAGGACCCATTGCTCGTTAACCCCTTATATTAGGTATGCGCTCTATTTACACCTTTACTATCGCAAGAACTGTCCCTTTTGGTTCAGTACTGCCTTTGAGTGGCTCTTCGGTGATCATCACTTTTGAAGTTTCTCCTGGTAAAGGCATCCATACTCCATCATGATCTTCGGGTCCAATAACACCAGCAGATTTTGTGGAGCCGTCTTCCATTACTGCCCATACCTGCGCGCCCATGCCTTCGTTGAGTTTGGGGGCACCATCAACAAGCGCACCGCCCTCATTCATTGATGAAGAAACAACGATATTCAAAGATGCGCCCATGGCGTCCGTGTTGGCCTGACGAACATCGGAAGCTGCGAGGATGCTGTGCATTTCTGCATGTGGATCTGCTTGCGGCCAAAGTGTAAAGCCGCCAGCGATTATGGCAACTGAGGCTGCAGCGGCAAGAAATCCACGCATAAATTTATGGCGTGCAGGTAGTTGAATAACATCTGCAATAGGTTCAGCGGGAGTGTTATCCAATGGCTCATATGTGGCTTCTGGTTCCTCTTGGGAAGTAGCTGCAATGGCATCGAGGATGTTGTCTCGTAATTGAGCTGAAGGGGTTATTGGTGCAGGTGCCTGCGCCAATAGATCTTCGACATCGGGGGGGAAGTCGTCGAAAGGCTCGCTATGTCCTGTGGGGGACATTATGCACCTCCTTGCATGAGGCTCATCGCTGAGCGAAGTTTTTTAAGTCCATCTCTGACCCGGGTTTTGGCGGTTCCAAGAGGAACGCCGGTGACCTGGGCAATCTCGGGGTGAGTGAGACCAGAGAAATAAGCCAGCATGACGGCGGTGCGGTGTGGCTCGCCGATATCATCGACAAGTTGGCGAATTCGCTGTGATTCCAGCGATTCCACTGCTTCTTCCTCAGCTGCATGCCACGTTGTGGCCTGTTCTAGGAAATCCTTGTTGTCACGCTGTTTGATGGCTACGTCGGTACGCAAGCGATCGATTGCACGCAAGCGGGTAAGCCGTAGCGCCCAGGAGCGAGCACTGCCCTTGGCTGGGTCGTAACTTTTAGCACTGCGCCACAGCTCAATAAATACCTCTTGTATGACTTCCTCAGCTTGTGCACGATCGTGAATAATCTGCACTGCTAAACCCAACATTTGCGGGGCTAGTAGGTCATAGAGAGCGGCGAATGACCGCTGGTCGCCGTGGGCGCTGGCAACAAGCAGGTTATCGGGGTCCATGACCGGTAACTCTACAACGGAAAGGGCGGAAATCATGAATTATTGGTGAGGTGTCAAGGCTGTGGTTGCAAGGCTTACATAAGAAAAGGCAAGTTTTTAGTGCTTCATTGCATCGCTAGGATTGGTGTGCTCCATGCGATCCATGTGATCTTTGCCGTCCATGCCTTCCTTGTGTTCCATGGCGTCTTTTTCCATAGCATCTTTAGACATTGCGTCCTTGGACATAGCATCCTTCTCCATTGCATCCTTAGACATTGCGTCTTTCTCCATGGCGTCCTTTTCCATCTTTTCCATAGCATCAGATGGCTGGGAAGACTCGGTGACCGAGGTTGGGTTAACAGCTGGATCGTCACCGCATGCTGCGAGTCCAAGAGCTGCTACAGAGAATGCGCCGATGATAAGTGCATTGCGGATGGAGATCTTTTTCATGGTTGTCAGTGCTCCTTATATAAGACTGAGTTCTGGTGTATTACGCGGCTTACTTTCCGCGCTCATTGAGTACTTCGGAGGCATCGTGTGTAGCGGATTGGAAAAAATAAAAATAATTATTTGACTCATTGTTTCAGTATTGATTTCAGTGTATTTACCTGGGTAATTGAGGTTATCCAATCTAAATGTTTTGGATGTTCCGTATTGCTTAGTGACGGCTCGCGCACCGCGTTATCGTTGTTGCGTCGTGAGTGTGTAGGGAGCCGCCGCGCATGGTTACCGCCAGAAGGCGCCGTGCTCCCAAAAGATCGTTAAAGCCGAAACAGAAAGCACATAAAGGAACGCACATGTTTGAACTTATTTTAATCGGGCTTATTGGTGGCATTGTCACCGGTATATCCCCGTGTATCCTTCCAGTCCTTCCGATCGTTTTGGCGGTTTCTGTAGACCGCAAACCCACTCATGTGATCTCAGGCCTGGCACTAAGCTTTGCCACTATTACTTTGGTGGGAACTCTGATTCTTGGTGCGCTGGGACTACCTAAGGACGTACTGCGTTGGGGCGGTATCGCATTGCTGGTTTTGGTGGGCATAGGCATGATTGTGCCTAAGCTTGGTGAATGGATTGAAGCACCATTTAGCCGGATTCCACGGCCAACATCACTGCAGCTGAAAGCACGTAATAAAGGTGGTTTTGCCATCGGCTTGGCGCTGGGTGCAGTGTATGTTCCATGCGCAGGACCAATCCTTGCCGCTATTACGGTCGCCGGCGCAACTGGTGATATTGGACTATCCACAGTGATCTTGACCGTAGCGTTCGCTGTTGGTGCTAGCCTTCCATTACTTGTTTTCGCTTTTGCTGGTAACAAGATGGGTGAGCGCATTGCGGCTGTCCAAAAGCATCGGGGTATTGTTGGTGGAATTATTCTGGCATTGGCATTGGCACTCGCTTTGAATGTTCCTGAGAAACTACAGCGTAGCCTTCCAGACTGGACTGCCGGAGTACAAGAACAAATCAGTGGCAATGAGGTAGTTCAAAATGCGCTTAACAGCGGAGGAAATGGCAACCTTGATTCCTGCCGTAACGCTGATAAAGGTACCCTTCATGACTGTGGCGAGGCTCCAGAATTTGAAGGTCTAACTGGATGGTTCAACACAGATCAGCCGGTGGGCACCCATGATGGAAACGTAACATTGGTTGATTTCTGGGCTTATGCATGCATTAACTGCCAGCGTGCCGGTGAGCACATCACCAAGTTGTATGACACGTATAAAGACGCTGGATTGCAGGTAGTTGGTGTACACGCCCCTGAGTACAGCTTTGAGCATGAGGCCAGCAACGTGCGTGCAGCAGCCGAGCGCGAGGGTATCAACTATCCAGTGGCACAGGATAATGACTTTATTACCTGGAAGAAGTTCAACAACCGCTTCTGGCCAGCACGGTATTTGATTGATGCGCAAGGTAATGTACGCCATATTCATGAGGGTGAAGGTGCTTATGCTGAGACCGAGCAACTCGTGCGTCAATTGCTCAAGCAAGCTAACCCAAATGTTGAGCTACCTGATCCGATTGAAACTGATGGCGACGCTGATGCCAATCTTACTGAGCAGCGTAACCCAGAGACCTATCTAGGTGCTGAACGTGCTCGCTACTTCAACAACGATAATTATGGTTCCGGCGAACGTGAATTCACTTACAAAGAGCCTAGCGTTGGACAATACTCGCTCAGTGGTAAGTGGAATGTGAAGAGCGACCACATTATTCCTGTTGAGGATGCGAAGCTGTCGATCAACGTGCATGCGGCTAAAGTTCAGCTTGTGGTATCGGGACAAGGAAAAGTAAAAGCTACCTTCCCTGATGGCAGCAGCAAGACTTTCGACGTTGCTGATGGTTCAATAGATGTTTATGAAGCTGATGAGCCTCTTGATGGCATCATCACTTTAGAGCCTGAGTCAAGTGTTACTGCGTACTCGCTAACCTTTGGTTAAAATAAAGAGCTGAAAACCGGGAGAGCATGTTCAAAAATGAACGCTCTCCCGGTTTTTAACTTTGTAGGTATTGCAGAGGCGTCGAATTTAGCTTGCTGGATTATTAGCAAACTGACTTATTTTTAGCATTGACCTTGTTTTGAGGGCGGATACCAGTTAGATAAGTAGTTAACAGCCAATCTTGGTAGTCGGGTGCAAGCTCTTGGACGAATAAGGCGAGTGGTCGGGTGACAGTGACTAAGCCAAGGTGGAAGTGAATATGGTCAATTGATGTATCAATAAGGTTTGTTTCGTGTGCCTTATCGACGATTTTTTTTAGGGGAGTATAGATCGAGTTGATAATTTCTTTACCTTGAGCAGTGGGATAGAGTTCAGCGACAATATCGCTATCGCCCATAGCAACTGCCATGGCAGAAATGCGAAATTTTGCCAATGTGGAACAGAATTCATACAGCGCGGTTTGTGGGTTATCGTCCCAGTTTTCAAGGGTTTTTTCGACAAGATCATTAAGGATGGCAGCATTTTCGGCGCCAATGGCGATAATGAGGTCTGTTTTGCTTGGGAAATGACGCAGTAGGGTAGCAATGCCTACTCCTGCTGCGGCGGCAAGGGAACGCATAGAAAAATGGGGGCCTTTTTCAATGATCATTGTCCGAGCTGTAGCTAGAATTTCTTGACGATTTTCTTGGGCATCTGCGCGCATTTTTCATCCTTATTTTTATTTATGTGTGTTCATCATAACTATCTGAATCGCTTTGTTCTACTTGCTTTCAGATTAAACGGAGCGATATGATCCATATATGGATCAAAGCGTTTCATTTATTTGGAGGTTTTCAATGGAAAAACAAGTAAAGCGTCCTCAGTATTATGGTCAGCTATTAGGAGCTAGCGTAGGTATTGCAGCAGTTATTGTATTGATGTTGCTGGCTTTTATGGCACCAATGATGAATTCTGGGCCAAAGGATCTTCCGCTTGCTATTGTCGGCCCTGATCCTATGGTGGAGACAATAAGCGCACAGTTAACACAAAGTTCTCCTGGTGCATTTGATATTGAGCAAGTAGCTGATGCAGAGACTGCGCGTGAGATGATTATGGATCGGGAAGCTATTGGCGCCATTATTGCTAGCCCTGAAGGAACGCGGATACTTGTTGCCGGCGCGGCGGGAACACCATATAAACAGTTGCTATCAACAATGGCATAGGCTATGCAAGCTCAGGCACAGGGCGTGCCAGCAAATATTGTGGTAGAAGATATCGCTCCGCTTAATGAGGGTGACCCCCAAGGTTTAGGTTTATCGTTGTTGGCATTGCCACTAGCTTTTGGTGGTATGGCTTCTGGAGTGATGTTTTCGAGGCTTACTAAACGACGCTTGCTCGATCAGCTTTTATCAGTAACCGCCGTAGCAATTATGGGTGGGTTGTGCGTAGCCGGAATCCTTAACGCATATGGCACTATTACTGGTGAATATTTAGCGGTTACTGTTGCTGTGGCAGTAGGTATTGCTGCAATTTCTTTGACTGTGCAGGCTTTGGAATCTCTATGGGGTTATGCAGGTATTGGTTTAGCCGCGGTATTAATGATTTTTATCGCAAATCCGCTATCAGGTATTGCTACTGGTGCGCAGTGGTTGCCTAGCCCATGGGGTGCTATTGGACAGGCAATGCCAATTGGTGCTACGGGAACATTAATTCGTAATATTTCCTTTTTTGACGGCAATGCCATAGCCACACCTTTGATAGTTCTATCCTGCTGGATTATTGCTGCAGTAGCAATTTTGTGGGCATCAAATTTTAAACGCTCGCGTGTGATTGCTTAATTGAGAATAAAGCTCTTTCTATCTTTGAACTAGCCTCTGAAAGTTGGACTGGTTTGGTTCTAAGTGGTTAAGCGGTCAAGGGCCTGATTCCGATAGTGCATCGGAGTTAGGCCCTTGAATCGTTGTTGGATTCGTTCATTGTTGTATCAGAATTATGTAATTGTCTACGCCCTGCCAGAAATCTTCCACACTGGTGAAATTTTTATAATTGAGTTCCCCTGTGATGTTTAGGGATTTATTGTTAAAGATTTAGAAGTAAAGAGTTTTAAAACCATTCGTATGTCCTTATTGGAGGAATTTAAAATCAATCCATATGGTTTTGTTGCTCTAATGGTGTGAAACTTGTGGGGTAAATATATAGGTAAGTATATAAAAGAAAATCCTGGAAAATACGCAAAAACATATGCGCATTTTCCAGGAGAAATGAAGTTATTTAGTTCTGTTTTAGAACTTAAAAATAGAGCTAAAAAAGTTGAAGATACTTTTAATGAGCTTAAGAATCGTATCAAATATGCTCATTGGGGCAGGCTCTGGCATGGGAGCTGGTTCCGGGTTAGGTTTTGGCGCTGGAGCGGGCTTTGATTCCGATGTTGAGGTAGATGTTTGTGTGGATGTCTTGCTGGAGCTTGGCACAGGCTTTGGTGCTGCTGAAGCTGAAGGAGTTGGGGTATTTTTTGGTTTATTTGGTTTGCTGGTTTCTGGAAGGAATCCGAATGAGTGTTCACTCTCTGCAACAAGAGAGCATGAAGGGCTTGCTATGGGACTTTCACCGCTAGGGAATTCGAAATGTTTGGTTATTTTCTGGTTTTTGGCTTCGTCTTCGGTAAGTTTATGTATGTAGGAACCTGTTGCTATTTCGCCTTTTTTGAGAACTAGCTCCTCCCCCGGCCAGGTGAAGTTAATAACGTTACCCTTAATGTCTTTGCGAATTTCTTTACCATCGATAAGTGGATTGATATATCCTAGTGGGTAGAGGGTCTCGCCGTTGTCAAAATTATTGTTTTTGAGGGTGAAATGATAAGTGACCGTATCGCCTGTTTTTAGCTCGCTGATGGGTTTTGTACTCGTTAGTGAGTCGATGGTGGCTTCTGCACCTACGCAGTCGTTTGGGAATCGGCGTTGTATCTTTGTTTCGGTGGCAACATCAGATCTAGCTGCGTCGGTAGACGCAATAGAAACAGTTGAGATAGCGGTGGCGCAGATGCACGCAAATGTAAGTGCACGCTTGCGGATTGATGCATTGTCGGAAGAATGACGCATTTGTTTGGTGGCTTTCTTGTAGAAGTGGAAGTAGCTGAATCGTAGAGATGAAAATACTGCCGCTTGTAATTTCTTATATTTCTCTTAGGTATCTATAGGTTATACATTTTTATCTCTGTATAGACAAGTTTTTACTAGCCCCATGGCCTGGTTTTGATGCCAAGAATTAAGCATTTAATCGGCGAGGAGTGTAAAAATTCCTTGTCACGGGTTTATATCGATCCAAGTTGAGTCGCAGGTAATTAAAAATTTTTAAGAAAATATTTGTTGAAAAGCTCAAGTTTTACTGGCGAAGAATGTGTGACTGTTGTTCCTACATTCTGAGGGTATAACTTTTAGTAACGGAAACACGCATATTCATTGGGTGGTTTTCATTATTGGAGAATTGGGAAATGGCGTGTAGGGTGAACAAAAACCTGAGAAAATTCTTGCTTTTTCTCAAGTTTGATCGTCTTAGTTATTAGCGCATTGTTGTAAAAGTAATGCGTTCTTAAAAAGAGGGAATGTTGTGCGAAAAACTTTAGCGGCTATTGGGGCAACCCTTATGTGTTTAGTTACCCCAGCTACCTCGCAGGCATTAGTTAATGGTAGCGAAGTCCAAGATGGTGATAGTAACGCTGCGGCAGTGGTGCAAATTTCTGCGTGTACTGGAGCTGTTGTGGCTCCGCAATGGGTTCTTACTGCCCGCCACTGTGTGGAAGTTCAGAATTTACGACGTTCTGTTTATACCGGCATTGATCGCGCACAACGTAAAGATCCATCGCTTAAATACATTTCAGATTATGCATTACTAGCGCCTACCGGTGATGTGGCACTAGCTCATGTGACTACACCGTTGAATGTTGCTAATATTCCGGCAATCCGGCGTCGAAAAGCAGATTTTGGTACTGAGGGAACCGTTTATGGTTGGGGTAATGGTACTGGGTTGAAATTGGCGTCTGCTCAAGTGGATATTGGCAAGTATGCGTGGGGTCTGGGTGGTCCTCGGGAGCAAGAGGGTTCATTTTTTGGCTATCACCGTAGCGGTACCCGTAATGGTCGTGGTGATTCCGGTGGTCCACTTTTTGTTGATGGTGAGATAGCAGGTGTTACCTCAGCTTCCTATCTTCGCGGAAATGGTGCCGTATCTTTTGCGTCCTTGCATGGTTTATATGAGTGGATCGAAAACACTATTGGTGAAGATTCTGTGTGGAATCCTCCGCTATATCCACAACCTAGAGAAGATGGAGCGCAAGAACCTAGGCAAGAAGCTGGTGGGGATAATCGCCTACAGGAACCTCAGGTTTCTCGTCCAGCATATTCTGGTGGCTTGGGTTCTCTTTCTTCCTAGCGTATTTTCGTTGAAGAATGATTGGGTAGCCGCTGCTGTTAGTAGACGCGTAGGTAGCGTGTGTCGGGATATACCTGCCCGGGCGTGTATTTAAAAATATCGTATCTAAAAATATGGGGTAATCAAGAAGTTTTTCTTGGTTGCCCCCAGGGCTGTTTAACCTTCCGTTTTAAAGCCAAGTGCTTTCGCAATGGGCAGAGGAGGTATGGGTGTGGAACCTAATGTTGTTGGTGGATCGTCGGTATGTTCTTTTTCCGCATTGGCCTTTTCTATTTCTTCAAGGTCACCGATGAATTGGCCAACATTTTTATCATTTTCTTCGATATCTTCTGCGCATGAGACAAGAGAAACCCCTGCCGCGAGGAGAATCGTAATGGTTGTCATAGTTGCACGCATACTCACACAGGATAGTTCTAGAGTCTGAGTTTTTCCTGTGGTTATTTTAGGAAGTCATTAAAAGAGTTCTCGCGTATCGACGTTTAGGTCAAGTATGTAGTTAGGTGGGTTGGAAATAGCCCCGTTTCGTATGACTTTTAGTAAGTGCTATTGGAATTTTGACTAAAGCAGCGCCTGTCCCTTACTTGTTCTTTATTTGTTTTGCACCTGGGGGAGGGGAATTTACCGGTTACCTGATATCGGATGTCATATATTACGGGGGTGGGTGCGGAATCTTTGGTTAATGTGATTATGTGTGTGTTTATGTCTACGAATGCGTGATAGATGCCCGTTCGGATCTTAAAAACTACACCCGTTTTAATGATTTGAGAGATACTTCACAACCTGCATGTATTTGGTGTTTAAATGTGGGATTTTTTCGATGAGCTGCGGATTTTTGCTTGAGATAACTGTTTTGTTTATGTTGGTTTCTGTTTGTTTTGGCGGGTGTGATTTTAAACGAGATAAAAATGGGGTAAAGGTTCTGCATTAGGGGGAAAATACGCATACATTGTGAACTATGAGTCCGAGAACAATTGGAGTGACCGAAGTCGCTCTGCGCGATGCGCACCAGAGCCTATTTGCCACTCGCATGGCCATGGAAGACATGGTCGATGCTTGCGAGGATATTGATAAGGCGGGATTCTGGTCCGTGGAGTGCTGGGGTGGCGCTACATTTGATGCCTGCATCCGCTTTTTAAATGAAGATCCGTGGAAGAGGCTGCGTACCTTCCGTGAATTGATGCCTAATTCTCGTTTGCAAATGTTGCTGCGAGGCCAGAACCTGCTAGGTTACCGCCACTATGAAGATATGGTGGTTGATAAGTTCGTCGAAAAGAGCAAGGAAAACGGTATGGATGTTTTCCGCGTTTTCGATGCTTTGAACGATCCTCGCAACCTTGAACACGCTATGGCAGCGGTGAAGAAAGTTGATGGACACGCGCAGGGCACTATCTGCTATACCGTAAGCCCACTGCACACGGTGGAAGGATATATCGAACAAGCTGGTCGTTTGCTTGATATGGGTGCAGATTCTATTGCCTTGAAGGATATGGCAGCCCTATTAAAGCCACAGCCAGCCTATGACATTATTCGCGGTATTAAGGATACCTATGGTGATGTGCAGATTAACGTGCACTGCCACTCCACCACTGGCGTTACCTTAGTTACTTTGATGAAGGCTATCGAAGCGGGCGCAGATGTGGTCGATACTGCAATTTCTTCGCTCAGCTTAGGTCCAGGACACAACCCAACCGAGTCCTTGGTGGAAATGCTGGAGGGCACCGACTATAACACCGATCTAGATATGGATCGCTTGGTTAAAATTCGTGACCATTTCAAAGCAATTCGTCCGAAGTATAAGGAATTCGAGTCAAAGACTTTAGTTGATACCGGCATTTTCCTTTCCCAGATTCCAGGCGGCATGCTTTCCAACATGGAAAGTCAGCTCACTGCCCAAGGTGCTGGGGATCGTATCGACGAAGTGATGGCTGAAGTTCCTCGCGTACGTAAAGACGCTGGCTATCCACCGTTGGTAACCCCAAGTTCTCAGATTGTTGGCACCCAGGCTGTGTTCAACGTACTAATGGGTCGCTATAAGGTAATGACCGCCGAGTTCGCTGATCTTATGCTCGGCTACTACGGTGAGTGCATTGGTGAGCGCGACCCAGAGCTGATCCAGCAGGCTGCGGCTCAAACAAAGAAGGATCCGATTACCACCCGTCCTGCGGATCTGCTTGATCCTGAGTGGGATAACCTGGTTGAAGAAGCAAGCAAATTGGAAGGCTTCGACGGCACTGACGAGGATGTGCTCACCAACGCACTGTTCCCAGGTGTTGCCCCAGGCTTCTTTAAGACCCGCGATGAAGGTCCAAAGAACGTGGGCAAGGATCCATCGAAGATGAAGAAGCGCGACAATGAAGCCGTGCTGGAACCAATTACTTATAAGGTCACTGTTGGCGGTCGTTCCCAGACTGTCATGGTAGAGCCAGCTGAATAAGGAGAAAACCCTAATGGCTAAAGAACTTTCTATGGCCGAGCGCCTTGAGCAGCTGGCTAAAGCCCGCGAAGAGGTCATGCTCGGTGGCGGACAGTCGAAGATCGACAAGCAGCACGAAAAAGGCAAACTAACCGCTCGTGAGCGTATCGACGCATTGGTCGATAAGAACACCTTCCGTGAAACCGGTATGTTCGCTAAACACCGCACCACCCATTTTGGCATGGATAAGGCGGTAGCACCTGCTGATGGCGTGGTTACCGGCTCGGGTACTGTTTATGGACGTCCAGTACATATTGCCTCGCAAGATTTCACCGTTATGGGTGGTTCTGCTGGTGAGACACAGTCGAATAAAGTTGCTGCAATGATGGAGGCATCGGCAACCACTGGTACTCCATTTATCTTTATCAACGATTCTGGTGGAGCTCGCGTACAGGAAGGCATTGACTCCCTGTCTGGCTATGGCAAGGTGTTCTACCAAAACGTTTTGCTTTCCGGTTTAGTACCACAGATTTCTATTATCGCTGGACCATGTGCTGGTGGTGCTGCGTATTCGCCAGCTTTGACCGATTTCATTATCCAGACCCGCCAGGCAAATATGTTCATTACTGGCCCTGGTGTGATCAAGTCTGTTACCGGCGAAGATGTGACTTCCGAGCAACTTGGTGGTGCCGATGCACATATGACTAAAGCCGGCAATATCCACTTCATCGCAGACAATGATGAGCAAGCTGTGCTTATCACCCAGAAGCTACTTAGCTTCCTGCCACAGAACAACACTGAGGAACCACCAATCGTGGATCCTGATCCAGTGGTAGAACCCGATGAAGAACTGCGTGATATTGTGCCCGTCGACGGCAAGAAAGGCTATGACGTCCGTGAGGTTATTACTCGCGTCGTCGATCATGGCGACTTCCTTGAAGTCCAGGCCGGTTATGCAATGAACTTGGTTGTTGGCTTTGCTCGTATTGTCGGTCGTACCGTCGGTATTATCGCTAACCAACCAAATGTTATGTCCGGTGTATTGGACATCAACTCCTCCGATAAGGGCAGCCAGTTCATCCGTTTCTGTAACGCCTTTAATATCCCATTGGTTACCTTTGTTGATGTACCTGGCTTTATGCCTGGTGTGGCTCAGGAACATGGCGGTATTATTCGCCACGGTGCGAAGATGCTTTATGCTTACTCTGCTGCTTCCGTGCCAAAGGTAACTATTGAGCTACGCAAGTCCTATGGCGGCGCGCACTTGGCTATGTGCTCTAAGGATCTTGGTGCCGATCGAGTATTCGCCTGGCCTACCGCAGAGATTGCTGTGATGGGTGCCGATGGTGCTGTGAATGTGGTCTTCCGCAAAGAAATTGAAAATGCTGAGGATCCCGCTACTAAGCGTGAAGAGCTTATCCAGATGTACAAGGATACGTTCTCTACTCCATTTATGGCTGCATCCCGTGGTTTGGTTGATGACATTATTGATCCTGCTGAGACGCGTCTGCATATTGCCGATGCACTTGGCATCCTTGCTGATAAGCGCGTTACCCGTCCTGCCAAGAAGCACGGCCTAGGCCCGGTATAAGGAGAAACGTTCATGAGTGAGCTTTCTAATGCTGAGCTTGTCAAGCTGGTCAATACCTTGACCGAACGCCTCGATAAAGCTGAGGCGGAAATCCTAGAGCTGCGACGGCGCTCAGATGCGTCTATCCCAGAAGACATAGTTATTGCTATCTCGGCAGCAGTATCTGCGTTTTTGGGTAATCGCGGCAAGATCAAGGCTGTGCATTATGCAACACGCCATCACACCTGGGCTGCGCAAGGACGTCAAAACGTCCAGCGCCGCACTATCGCACAAACCAAGATGTAGGGACACAAATGAAACTCAATGTGACTGTAAACGGCATTGCCTACCAGGTCGATGTCGAAGTTGAAGAGGAGCAGCGCCAGCTTGGTTCCATCGTCTTCGGTGGCCCTGGTGCAGGCGGAAGCAATTCCGCAGAACCTTCTAACGCTAGCGTTCAAGGCGTAGCTGCTAATGCAGTAGTTGCACCGCTCGCCGGTAGCGTATTTAAGATTCTCGTCGAAGTAGGCGAGGAAATTGAAGCAGGTCAGGTTCTTCTGATCCTTGAGGCTATGAAGATGGAAACCGAGATCACTGCTCCTAATGCGGGTGTCGTTTCGGCAATTAATGTTGCCGTCGGCGATCCTGTTCAAGGTGGTCAGGGACTTATTGAAATCGACTAAGTCTTTTTCCGTGCGGGATATGTGAAAAACTTGTTTTTCATGACAAGATAGATAAACATATTAATCCGTTGGAATATCTCATCAGAGAGGCTTAAAAAGGCCATGGGCTCGTCGCTTCGTCGTAACACAGTAATTGCATTGGTTTGTACTACTTTGTATGCGGGAGTGATACCACCAGTTCATGCGCTAGATCTTCCTAAGGTCGCGGATGCTGCTACGCAGCTGTCTGCGGCCTTTGGCATACCGCTTTCAGAAGAAGACACTGCTGCTCTCGATCAGATCCAATACGATATGGAGCAGCACGTTTCTCAAGTAATCGATGAGATTGAGCGGAATGCTTTTAATGTCGATGCCCACTTGCAACCTGCACCGCAAACTCAGTTTGACCCAACTGCCCAACAAGCAACACCAACCAAAGAAGAATTTCGTCCTATTGTTGATGGGCCAAACTACCACTGGCACTATGACATTGGTTCACGCGTTGCTGCACAAAGCCTAGACCCAGTATTGCAGCGTGTTGCAGGTTCTTATTTTAACCAGCCGGATGTACCACCAGAGTCGCTTCGCTTTGAAGCCGAAGGTATCTCGCTCTATGGGCCAGGAACCCCGGTATATGTTGGTGATAGTCATTTGTGTACTATCGCCGCCACTGGTACTGATGAACAAGGACGCAAAGTTGCTATTACCGCCGGACACTGCGGTCAAGTAGGCGATACGGTGACTTCTGCTGATTCTTGGCGAATCGGTGCTAGCGGCACAGTGGTTTCTCGTGGCGAAACCTTGGACTATTCCGTTATTGAACTGGGCTCCAATGCTGCAATTACCACAAGCTACAGTGGTATATCCATTGATGGTTTAGGTGGAAATCAAGCTGAGGGAACAGAAATTACCTGCAAACAAGGTATCGCAACCGGTACTACCTGTGGCCTAACATGGTTAGCTAACCAACGTACAACCGTTACCCAAATATGTGCTGGACCTGGTGATTCCGGTGCACCAGTATTAAGAGACGGCAAGGTAGTTGGCGTTGTCTCTGGCGGGTTGTTCCCACACACTGATTTCGCTTGCCGTACTCCGTGGCAAGGAGCGCTTCATGCTCCAACGGTGCATACAAATATGGATGCCATTTTGGCTGATATTAATACTGGTAACGGAGTAGGTAAGAATTTCCGCTTAACTCCAATTACTCAGTGAAATAGTTTAGTCCTCCTGGAAAAGTGCCCACAAGGATAATTCTTGTGGGCACTTTCTATAGTTTCTATATCGCCGCTGTAGTTCTCGGTAGTAAATAGACTCTTAAGGTTGGAGTAGCGTGCGGACTTCTTCATGCAGATAACCATTAGTTGCTAAGGCACTACCACCATGCGGGCCAGCTGCTCCGGCTAATGAGGTAAAGGTACCGCCGGCTTCTTCTACCAAAATAGTAAGTGCGGCGAGATCCCATAGAGATACTTCTGGTTCGGCAGTAATATCGACAGCTCCTTCAGCAACAAGACAATAAGAGAAGAAATCGCCAAATCCGCGTAGTCGCCAGGTTTTATCCGATAGCGCGTAGAAGTTATCCCGAAGGTTGCGCTGATCCCAGCCGCTGAGAGAAGAAAAAGAAACAGAAGCGTCGCTGAGTTTTTCTACTTTAGACACCGCTAACTTTTTAGGATTGCCACCACATACACTGCGCCAGGCACCAGCGTTATGGGCGGCCCACCACCGACGGCCAAGCGCAGGGGCAGAAACTACGCCGACCACTGGGCGACCGTCGACAAGCAAAGCAATAAGTGTTGCCCACACTGGTACACCACGAACAAAATTTTTGGTGCCGTCGATAGGGTCGATAATCCATTGGCGCCCGGTGAAACTAACGTCACCACCGAATTCTTCTCCGAGGATGGCATCGTGTGGTCGGTGAGTAGTGATTTGTTCGCGCAAGATGCGCTCGCATTCAAGATCGGCATCGGAGACCGGGGTCATATCTGGTTTGGCTTTGATATTAAGATCAGCGGCTTCAAAGCGGGAAAGTGTGAGCTGATCGGCACGTTCGGCCAGTTGACAGGCAAACTCTAAATCAGCAGTGAATTCGGAGTTATCGGAAACAGAGTTGTGCGTGGTGGTCATGAATTTTCCTTTATCAATGCTGCGATAGTGTCTACGGTTTTTTTATTTCCGGCTAAACTCCAGGTTACTCCGGCAGCATCTAATTGGATGGCCTTACCACCTGCTCCAAGGACGAGGGCTTTCCCGGGCAGCCAATCCCAGCTAGGGCAGGAGTGTTGTAAATAAGCACCTAAGCTACCATCGGCGACACTAGCTAGATCAACACTTCCAGAGCCAAGCATCCGCCAGGATAAAAATTGGCTAGCAATAAAAAGCCACAGATCACGGGGGGTATGCGTATTTAGTAATGGGGGATGAAGGTAGGTGGAAAGGGCGATTTTTTCTGGGGGTGTAGGAGTAAGCGCGGGTAGTTTTTTCCCATCACGAGTAGTAGGAATATCTGGTCCACCAAACCAGGTATATCCCATGGCTGGTCGGTGAACCGCACCAAAATGAAGCTTCTCAGGGTTGTCGGGGGAACCAGATATTAAGGCAATGGCACTACACCAATAGTCAGAGCCAGAAACAAAATTGTAGGTGCCATCTACTGGATCAATCACCCAGGTTTTTCCGCTGCGTGAATGACGTTGGGTGCCTTCTTCGCCATAGACTCCATCTTCTGGGCGGACAATCTCTAATACGGTAGCAATAAATTTTTCTGCTGCTCGGTCTGCTTCGGTGACTACATCGGCAGCGTTTTTCTTTGTGTCTACTGATATTCCTTGTTCACGCATGCGCCAAGCAAGTCGACCAGCATTAAAAACTAAGGCTTGGGCGAGGTGTTCATCGCTATCGCGTTCATGAGCAACTGCGAAAGTCTTGGCAATAGTTGCAATCATCTCTTCGAAATTATGTGCTTGTGCTAATGGGCTTGGATTTTCTGGGGTAGCAGTCATGTCCAATATCATAGGGGTTTAGCGCTACAGGAACAGGCGTTAGGTGGCTTAGTAGGCAAGTGGGTAGAATCATTGCTTATGCGACTGGATATTTCTCACGCTTTGCAGGAACTTGACACTACTTTGACCACTATTGAAAAGGTTATGGATCCAGAGGAAATGTCGATACGCGTGCGTGAGCTCGAAGCCCAGGCAGCGGATCCTTCTCTATGGGATAGCCCAGAACATGCACAACAGGTAACCACTGAACTATCAGGGGTGCAAGCGCAGTTGAAAAAGATTACTTCTTTAAGGCAGCGTTTAGACGATATGCCAGTGATGTATGAACTTGCCGAAGAAGAAGGTGAGGGCACAGAGCTTGCCGACGAAGAACTTGCGGATCTACGCGAGGAAATCGAAGCATTAGAAGTAAAAACCATGCTTTCGGGTGATTATGATGCCCGTGAAGCAATGATCAATATCCGCTCCGGAGCCGGTGGTACAGAAGCTGCCGACTGGGCAAATATGCTCATGCGCATGTATATCCGGTGGGCAGAAAAAAATGGGCACAAGGTCGACATTTATGATGTCTCCTATGCTGAAGAAGCCGGAATTAAATCGGCAACTTTCGTGGTGCATGGTGAGTATATGTATGGCCAGCTTTCAGTAGAACAAGGTGCCCACCGGCTGGTTCGCACGAGCCCATTTGATTCCCAGGCTCGCCGGCACACCTCTTTTGCAGAGGTCGAAGTGCTTCCCGTCGTGGAGCAAACTGACCATATTGATATCCCTGATTCCGAGGTACGCGTTGATGTGTATCGTTCCTCTGGCCCTGGTGGGCAATCGGTAAATACCACCGACTCGGCGGTGCGATTAACCCATATTCCGACTGGAATTGTGGTGACCTGCCAGAATGAGAAGTCTCAGATTCAGAATAAAGCTTCGGCCATGCGGGTATTGCAAGCTAAGTTGCTAGAGCGTAAGCGTCAAGAAGAGCAGGCAGAACTTGATGCATTAGGTGCCGGTGGCAATGCTAGCTGGGGTAATCAAATGCGGTCATATGTATTGCATCCGTATCAGATGGTTAAGGATCTGCGTACTAATTATGAGGTCAATGATCCTTCCAAGGTGCTCGATGGCGATATCGATAAGTTCTTGGAAGAAGGTATTCGCTGGCGAATGGCACAGCAACGTGGGTTGTCATAGCTAAAGGTAAGGCGCACGATACTTGTCGACGTAATAACCGTCGAAGTATGTGTGTCTAAACTTTTACCCATAAACCCATTAGTCACATGAATCACTTATATATACTTACGTTTCATTTATCTGGGGTTTTCGCTACACTTTCTTAGGTGATCACTTTTGATAATGTCACCAAGTTGTACAAGACATCGACCCGGCCAGCACTCGATGATGTGTCACTGACCATTGAAAAAGGTGATTTTGCCTTTCTTATCGGCCCATCCGGATCGGGCAAATCGACTTTTCTCCAGTTGATGATTAGGGAGACTAATCTCAGCAGTGGTGATGTATATATCGAGGATTTCCATGTTAATAAGTTGCGTGGCCGCCAGATTAATAAACTGCGTCAACGCATTGGTTATGTGTTCCAGGATTTTCGGTTATTGCAGCAAAAAAACGTGTATGACAATGTTGCTTTTGCCCTAGAGGTAATTGGTACCAAGAAAGATAAGATTGCCAAAATGGTGCCGGAGACCTTAGAGATGGTTGGTCTTTCAGCAAAAATGGATCGCATGCCTCAAGAACTTTCTGGTGGTGAGCAGCAACGAGTAGCAATTGCTCGTGCCACAGTGAATAGACCACTGTTGTTATTAGCTGATGAACCAACCGGCAACCTTGATCCAGATACTTCAGATGAGATCATGGTTTTGCTGAACCGGATTAATCGAGCGGGCACCACCGTTGTTATGTCCACGCACAATGCTCGTGCTGTTAACGATATGCGTCGTCGAGTAATTGAATTGCGGCTAGGTAAATTGATCCGTGATGATGCGCATGGTGTATACGGCGAAGCGCAATAGATGCGGAAAACTGATAAGGATAGTGACAACAAGACGATGAGCTTTTTTTATGTTATCCGTCAAGCCATTGCTGGACTTGGCCGCAATATTACCATGACTATTGCGTTAATCATCACCACGGCTATTTCTTTAGCTCTATTAGCAGCAGGTTTTTTGGTTACCCATATGACCGAAAAAACCAAGGAGATCTATCTTGATCGTGTGGAGGTAATGGTTCAATTAGATGAGGAGATCTCGACAACAGATCAGGATTGCTCTTCGCAAAACTGTAAGCAGGTGCGGGAGTTATTAGAAGGTCAAGATGGGATCGAAGCGATTACTTATCGTTCGCGAGAGCAGTCGTATCAGCGTTTTGTGGAAGTTTTCCAAGATACTGATCCTCTATTGGTTGCAGAGACTTCTCCGGATGCATTGCCAGCTGCTTTGCATGTGCGCTTAGAAGATCCTTTGAATACCGCTCCGCTTGATCCGGTGCGTGATTTAATGCAGGTGAGCTCGATTGTTGATCAGGTTGATGACCTTCGTGGGGCGACAGATAACCTTGATGCGCTGCGTAATGCAACATTTCTTTTTGCCGGTGTGCAGGCAATCGCAGCTATTTTCTTGATCGCTAATATGGTGCAGATTGCTGCGTTTAATCGTCGAGAAGAAATCTCGATTATGCGTATGGTGGGTGCATCACGGTGGTACACGCAGGCACCTTTTGTTTTAGAGGCAATTATCGCGGTGCTTTTTGGCTCCGTGCTTGCTGGTGTGGCACTTTTTGCGGGGAATAAGTGGGTCATTGATGGTGCGTTGCGTAACCTTTATGATTCACAGCTGATCGCACGTATTACTAGCGTAGATATTTGGACAGTGCTGCCCATTGTCGGTCTTGTTGGCATTATTTTTGCGGCTTTGACCGCGCAAGCAACCCTGCGGTGGTACGTGCGTAAATAGCATATGCATGCTTTACGACGGTAGGAAAAGCCAGAAGTAAAAAGAAGCGCTAGACTAGGAATATTATGGCGAAAAAGACTAAGAAAGAAAAAAACGCCAACCGGGTGGTTGCGACCAACCGTAAAGTCCGTCACGAGTTTAATATTCTGACTACTTATGAGGCAGGCGTGCAACTTGTTGGCACCGAAGTGAAGTCACTGCGTGAGGGAAAGTGCTCAATTGTTGATGCCTTTGCCACTATCGACGAGGGTGAGGTGTGGTTGCGCAACCTGCATATTCCAGAGTATTCGATGGGGCATTGGACTAACCACAAGCCGATGCGAAATCGAAAGTTACTGTTACATCGCTATGAGATTGATAGTCTTTTGGGTAAGGTGCGCGAAGGAAATAAAACTCTCATTCCATTGTCTTTATATTTTAAGGACGGCCGTTTGAAATGCGAGTTGGGTCTTGCCCAGGGTAAACAGAACTATGATAAACGGCAAGATATTAAACGGCGTACCGAAGAGCGAGAAGTTATTCGTGAAGTTGGCCGACGGATAAAAGGGATCAATGCCTAACCTGATATAAGGTTCTTCGTTAAGTGGGTTTCAACGCTTTAAAGAGCGTTAAAACCCACTTTTTTGTTGGCTATTTTTCTAGGCTGTACCGGAGAGGGTAGCTTTCTGCTAGCGATAGCACCGATAGAAAAGCTGTATCTGGTGGCTCGAGAAGGTCATTTTCTAGATAGATTTTCCTTAATAATTCGGGAGAAGGTGTGGGGGAATAGGTAGAAAAGATAAAGCAATTATTGCGGTATCAAACGTTTGTGATGGAAGAAAATATTTTTTTATTTAAAAACTTTTTTACTTTCGGTATTGGTTGGGTTCGAGTTGAACCGGATTTAAACCGGGTTTTTGAGCGTAATTCATAATCTACAGCTATTTATTTTGTGTGCAGAAATTAAAAAATTTCCCCGATATTCGAGAAAATTTTAATCGATTTCCCTACTCAAATTGGTAATTAAAAGCAATCGTTTGAAGTATTTATATTTACTGGCGAAAACCTTTTCATTATTATCTAATGAATAAGTACGGCATACCCTGACCAGGGGCAATAATATTTTCTTGTACCAATTTCCATTAGGAAATTCGCAGATTTGATATTAATCTGCGTCCAACCCCAATTTAGTTTTTCTCTAGGTAAGACTTTTTGAGAAACTTTTTCCTCGGATATTGCGTGGGGTGAATCCAATTCCAGATCAACGCGTCTTACATTTTGTGTGGCGCTATTCAAAGGTTAATCTTATGAATCTTTTCAAAAAGACTCTCTGTGTTGCTATCACAAGCGGCATACTGTGGGGCAGTTGTAGCATTGGTATGCCGACTGCTCTGGCTCAAGACGCAGCGGCAACCGTTGGTGTGGCCGTAGGGAGTTTGGAGAAACTTCCCAAAGAAAATCTTTCTTTGGTTATCCACAAATATGCAAACAATAACCCTGGTACTGCTGGTAACGGTACAAAGCTTGAAGATGTAAGTAGTTTAGGTGCTTCTTTGCCGGGTGCTGAGTTTAAAATTGAGCGGGTCAAAGATGTTGACCTAACTACCCAGGTGGGGTGGTTGAGAGCGGAAGAGCTTCAAAAGGTGCCATAGTTTTGACTGATACCAGTTTTGAAAATGCAATAACTGGTACGACAGATGATAACGGTGAGTACACATTTAGTGGTTTTTTCTATTGGCTTGTACCGGGTTACTGAGACCAAGGCTCCAGCAGGACACCGTGTTACTGCGCAACCCTTTTATGTAGCGCTTCCTCTGACGGATCCGACAAAGCTCAATGAGTGGCTGTCAACGGTTCATGTCTATCCAAAGAACAATAAAGCTGCTGATGATGGTAAGAAGACGGTCAATGATACCAAATCACTTATCGATGGAAAGGTAATTAAATATCAGATTAATCAGCCGCTTGAGCAGCGTGCTGAAGGATCTCAGCCACGGTCTCGCTAGATCATTTCCGATTTCTATCCAAATGATCGACTTACCTACCAGTCATTGACTGTTGATGGGTTTGAAGAAAATACTGATTACACTATTGACACTAATACTGAGGGGGTTGTACAGGTTGTTTTCACTCCAGCTGGTTTGAAGAAGATTGATGACAAATCTCGACAAGCTGATCAGAAGATTCAAGTAGATCTGCAATTTAAAGTCGTTAATGCTGAAAACAAGAACGATAAGGTTGTTAACCGTTTCAAGGTAGTTGAGAAGTTCAGGCAAACACCGGTTGATCCGGATAATCCTTATGCACCGGAAGATCCAGATTCTAATGATCCGGATCCAACCGATCCGCCGGCAGAACCAGACCCAGGTTCAGACAATCCGTGGCCGAAGTCTTATTTCGGTGCTGTTGACATCGTGAAGGCAGATTCCAGTCAGAAGCGGCTTGAGGGCGCAGTATTTGATTTGTACACCTGTGATGCTCAAGGAGATCTTAAAGGTAAGGCTCTGCGTACCGGAATCGTTAGTGATAACACAGCTAAGCCTGAGATCAACCAGCTACGTGTGAACGACTGGGAAAATAATGCACTTGTTCTTGAAGATCAGCGTTCCTACTACTGCTTGGTAGAAAACAAAGCACCAGAGGGCTACGAGTTGAGTTCACAGCCGATCCGCTTCCAGGTTTTGCGTGGTCAGCAGACTGAGACCATTGCTTTGACTAGTGTCAATGTGGTTGATGTGCCAAGTAATGCTGGTTTCAAGTTGTCACTTACTGGTGGTACCGGCATCTTTGTCATGCTGCTTGCCGGTGGTGCCATTCTTATTGTAGGTCGTGGTTTCGCACTTTATAGCCGTCGTAAAGCTTAAAAGTAGCTAGCTCGCCGAGTCTTATCTATCGGCAAAGAAAAGCTAGTTTAACCACAGCTTTCTTTGCCAGATGTGGCTCGTATCTTTCGAAATATTTCATCCAGGTGAGTAATGCACTGGATACTCGCTAGCAAGGACACCCTCGTTTTATGTCTACTGCGCTTGAAAATTCTCGGCCTTGTCATAGGGCGGAATTAGGAAAAAACAAGGCACAAAAGCAAGCCAGATTATCACTGGTCGTTACTATCATTGGGATTATAGTTTTGCTTTACCCAGTTGTTGCCACACTGGTAGAAAACTATCGTCAATCTGGTGCAGTTGAGGTGTACACCGATAGTATTCAGGAATTTAGTCCTGAGGAACTTACTACATCGGTGGATAATGCTCGACAATGGAACCAAATAAACCAAGGTGGGCCCCTTTTAGATCCCTGGCTAGCGCGTGTTTCGGAAGATAATGAGGCATATCAAAATTATCGTGCACAATTGAATCTTATTGAGATCATGGGTCGGGTATCCATTCCCTCGATTAATTCAGATTTACCGATTTATCATGGCACTACCGAAGAGGTACTCAAAAAAGGCATTGGCCATATGTTTGGCAGTGGGCTTCCAGTGGGCGGAACCAGTACCCATTCGGTACTGACCGGACATACTGGTCTCACCACCTCAACGTTGTGGGACAATCTTACCCGCGTGCAAATTGGGGATGCCGTGTATCTCGATGTGCATGGTGAACGCATGAAATATGAAGTGCACAGTATTGATATTGTGCTGCCCGAAGAAACAAGCTCCTTAGGAATCCAACCAGGCAAAGACCTTATTACTTTGATCACGTGTACTCCTTATAGCGTGAATTCACACCGGTTATTAGTACATGCCGAACGTGTTGCATTGGAAGAAACTGAAGATAAGCAAATCTTTTCTACAATTCGCACGCCATGGCAACCCTGGATGACCTGGATTCTTGTGGTCGTCGGCGTAGTTATCTTTTGGATGGTTATGGAGTGGTGGTTTAAAAAACGTAAAACAACACTGGGTGCAGTGGAAAGGCAAGAATCATGATGAAAAAACGTATAATACAAAAGTTATTTGCCATGATTATTGGGACGATAATGTTAGCTTTTACAGTGCCACAGACTGCTTACGCAACACCATTATCGCTTATCGACGCTACCCGCAGTGCTACCTTACGTATTCTTAAGTCCGCTGGGGATCCTTTAAGCCAATATGGAGATCCCAATAATCCTGACGCAGATCTTTCTTGCGAACCTATTAGCGGTATTGAGTTTCAGGTTGCCCGGGTAAAAGATGTTGATCTAAGTACTAATGAAGGCGGGCAAGCAGCAGAAAAAACTGCAGGAATGGCAATTTTATTCTGGTGGTGAACACGCCGATAAGTTGGTTGATCAACAGATAGCAACCACTGGTCAAGATGGGGTAGCGGTTTTCGAAAACCTACCATTAGGGCTGTACTACGTTACTGAGAACTACGCATCAGCACAGCGGCAGAATCTTTCTTTGGTGGCACCTTTTCTGGTTACTTTACCAACGACAAATGCTACCCGTGACGGGTGGGATTACGATATAACAGTAGCAGCAAAAGACCAGCTTATCGCAGCAACCAAGCAAGCTAATCGAACCTGTGTCACAGTAGGAGATACCGTTACTTATGGTATTTCTGGTAGTCTTCCTGCCCCAGATAAGGACGGCGTAATTACTCGCTACAGTATTGCTGATCCTTTGGCTGCCAATCATGTTTTAGTTCCAGATTCTTCGCAAGCATTTTTTAGCGATACACATAAGCAGAATTCCACACAAGAATTAGTAGCTGACGATTTTGAAGTAACCGTTGCTGCGGATAATGTGGCTCGTTTGAACCTTACCAATCTGGACTGGCTAAATTAGCCGCAGCACGTATGGGGAATCCTGGAATCCAATTAACCTGGACTTTTAAGGTAGTTTTGGAACATAAAATAGATAAAGTAGCCAATCAGGGCTGTATTATCCCGCCAGGTTATCCGGATTTTTCCCCAGAAAAAATTCAGGCGTGCCGACAAATAAAACCACAATTATTATGCCGTGCACCAAACCTATTATCCCGATTCCAATTCCTATCCCTATCCCAGATCCGCATAATCCAACACCATCACCAAATGCGATGTCTATGGTGGTAGTGCCACCGACTGAAACTAATAAACCTGAATCATCAGCTTTGCAGGCACGACTGGCGAATACCGGTATGTCACTTGAAGGGCTACTTATTAGTGCTATGGTGCTCAGCATCATAGGCCTGGTATCCGTGTTACGCAGCATAAAAAAGGATATATAAGCCATGAAACAAAATGTGTTTAAAAATTTTTCGACATTCATTCGCTTTATCGCTGTGTGCCTTATTCTTTTTATGTTGGCGATGATGATTCCATCAGTTGGAGCCCAAGATTATGAGGATAGTACCGAAGACATTGAAACGCTTTTCGACGATGATTCGGTTATCGCAGAGGATGAAGATGTAAGAACTACAGAAGAAAAACTAGTATCCCAAGAACTTATTGTGACGGATACTATAGAGTTTTCTTCACAACAAACTGATGACGGAAAATTCTTGCAGAAGTTAACACTGCAGGTTAATCCTAGTCTAGAACAAGAACGTGCATTAGGTATTGTGTCTTTGCTGCGTACTGGTTCTGATATTGCGATTGAAAATAGTATTGAAGCAGAAACTGAAGATGGTGAGCATGGCTTCGTTGCTGTTCGCTTGCCATATGGTGAAGAAAAGCAGTTGCTTTCCTTTGATGGTCTTTCCTTTAATGTTTCTGGTGGCGAAACTATTGTTATTACTTATATTACTGATATTGACGATAGTTCTGCACAGTGGAAGCTATATTCTGGATTAGATTCGGCGTTTGACGTCCAAGAAAAAGAAAAAGATCTTGCCTTTGGTTTCCGTTCTGTGACAAACACTAAAGCAGGCGAGCATCCCAATACACCAGGTCAGCCTAATACGCCAGAGATTTCGGATACTTATGTACCACTTCGCAATGGTAATGTTTTACAAAGTACCGACCGTAAACCGAGCTTGCCGCATCGTGGTGAGTTAACTGATCCTTCTTTTGGTGAAGATAGGAATGAGTCCAACGACTATTTGCATAAAGATAAGCCAACCTATCCGATCCGGAACCGAAACTGGGGTTTAGACTATTACAACGGCGGTGGTAATAAGGTTGATCGTCCAATTCGTGGGCCGCAGTGTTTGCATGATGAGACTAATTCTGGCCGCGCCTATGTATATAAAAATGGTGAACAAGGCCTATTTTATAGTCGCGATAATGTCCAATATGCATGGCGAGAAAATGGGAAAGACTCTAAGCCAGCCAGTGACCTTACCATGTGTGCCAGTGAGTTTCTCATGGGCGGTGGTTTTAATGATGGAGTCTTCTATGGTGCGGAATTCCATGCCACTGATGCCAGCTCCACCAGTATTGCTCATACTGCGAACTATAAAAATAGTGGTAAACCTTCTTTTAGCTTTTTATCGATGACATTCTTAATACCGAAGACCCTGGCTGGACAGTAACCCAAGGTAGAGTTACAAGTCGTACTGCACTTTATTTCGTTTCACCAGACGGAAAAATTGGTTTGATGGTAGAACAGAGTGCAAAAAATACCCTTATGCTGCGTTTTTATGATAACGCTCGGCTAGAAAACCTGAAGAGGGCTAATCAGAGTGCTTTTGACTATATCAATCAGATAGGTGTTCCTTATGAAATGCCTTTGATAGGTATTCGGGTACCTGGCTGGAAGCGCACAGTAATATCTTTTGGTACCACTGGCGAAGCTGCTAAGGGAGATAAATCCGATAAAACAGTCCAAATGACTGATACACAAGGATTTAATGCCTACCGGTCAGCGTATTTGACCCCAGTATGGGATCGGCAACCTGGCACAGAACCTGCAGATTTAACGGTAAAAAACTGTAGCAGCGCACGCAACTGCTACCGTACGTTTTATTGATTACACCATCGTGGTAGCAAATAACGATATTAATGATAAAAAAGCGCAGCAGCGTGAGTATAAGATCGTCGATAATCCGAAATTTACTACTGCAGCTCTCATCACCAAAGTGGTACGAGTAGATGGATCTGGCGCCGAGACCGAACTTGCAAAAACTGCAACCGGTTATCTGGTTGATCAGGGAACTATTGAGCCTAATACCTCTCAAACAGTTAAAGTACGCGTGTATTTTAACCTTGATGGTGACAATACGCAGTTACAGTGTAATTCCGAAGGTGCTGGGTATGGTGGCTTTAACCAAGTAGATGTTTCCTATAAAGAAAACAATGATGTGGTTGTAACTGATACTGCATGTGCACCAATCCCAGAAGCAGCACAGCTTAATTTTGCTAAAACAAATGCAAAAGTAGAAGAAGTAGATCACAATGAAGATCAACTTTTAGTCACTTATGATCTAGTAGTTACTAACCCAGAACAAGGTATTGCTCGTAATTATTATGAGCTTGTAGATACACCAGAATTTGTTTCTGGGGCAAAAATTACCGAGGTCAAATTAGCCTCTGCTCAATCAAGTACCGGCCAAGCACTAACTACTGTGCTTACTACTCCACTTGCACGTGGTGCAGGATGGCTGCTTACCCCAGCAAACACTATGATCGCGATTGCACCAGGGGAAACTCATACTTATAAGCTGCAGATTTTAGTAGATAAATTGCCGCCAACAGCTCCTGAGGAAACTATGACTTGTAATGAAGGACAAGCTCATCGTGGTTTGTACAACCGTGCCCACATAACAGTTCCTAGTGTTGAGGGGAAAAAAGAACTAAGTGATATTGATTGTGTTGATGCACAGAGTCAACCTGGAAAACTGAGCATTGATAAACAAGTTGTTCAAGTCTTGAATCAACATGGTAATGGTAATGCCCAGGTTGAATACAAGATCGTGGTAAGTAATGATGCCCCTGGTGCAATTGATCACCAGGTAAGTGTTACTGATATTCCACAATTTGGTGTTGCTGTTGGTGATCCTATTTCTTTTGAAAAGTGTAAGTCAGAAGATACAGACTATGAGAAGATTACTGGTACCAATGGCGTCTATATTCTAGATAATAAAGTACTAGCAGCTGGCCAACGCCTAGAATACTTTGTTCGAGTTACTTTTAAGCTGCCAAAGGTAGGTACCCCAGAAGAAGAGTTGCGTTGTAAGGATACGGGTAATGCTGGTCTTTTTAACAAAGCAGTAGCAACATATGGAGTTAAGGTAAAACGTTCAATTGAAGCTACCGCGTGTGAAAATATTCCTACCAATTTTGCTGATCCAACGATCAAAAAAACTGTTGATCAGGTAGTACCAGTAGCAGATCGTACCGGCTATAGCCAGGTGTATTACACCGTGCGAGTAGCTGCATCGGCAGATGCTCGGCAGCAAAAAGTAACGGTTATTGATAAGCCAGATTTTGGTGGGGTAACCATTGAAAGCCTAGAAATTGACCGTCAAGGCACCTGGACAAAGGTAACAGCAGATGGCGATAGCTATCATCTTGTAGAAGATCTGAATCTATCGCCCGATACTTTTGTAGAACTGAAAATTCGGGTGACCGTGCGTAATGCAGTAGTGTCGGCTTCAGCAGATGTATTGCAGTGCGTTGATGCAACACCAGGTAAAGGTTTATATAACCAGGTGGTTCTCAACTGGCCAGGTGGTTCTGCACAAGATGATGCCTGCGCACCAAGCCCACAAGATACTGCATTAGCTGAATTAGAAATAGAAAAAGTAACGAGTGCAGGTGAACAACTAGACCGTGGCTTAGGCTGGCAATTTAGTTTGTATTACTACGGTGAAGACGGAAAACAGCAAGGTAGCTTGGTATCTACCCTGAATGAAGACTCCACCTCCGGGCAGCCAAATTCGGTGACCACCGGAAAGATTCTGCGAGCCGGACATTACCAATTGGTTGAAACTAAAGCTCCAGAAGGCTACGAACTCTTGCCACAACCGGTAGATATTCAGCTTACTTTCGACGGCGATACTCCAAAGATGAATGCGAGTAACCAAGCTAATTTTCCTGGGGTCGAGCTTATACAGCGCGAACAACCAAGCGTGGGGGAAAAGATTTGGGTTATCCAGGTTGCTGATGTTCGACGTGGTGAATTGCCTCAAGCCGGTGGACGAGGCGTCGGGCTATTTGTGCTGGGAGCAGCGATGATCTTCGGTTGCGCGATGTGGTTGCGGCGTCGTAATAAATAAATTACGCGCACATCACTAAATAGCTATTTGTAGGGGATAAGTGAAAGCGCCACTTGTAAAAGTGGCGCTTTCACTGCATTTTAGTTGCAGTTAAGTTGGTTGCTTTTCGACGGCTTAGTTTTGGCAATAGACATATGTTTGGATAAAGCAAACGCATTACGTACTATGACAAAATTTCTGTGGGTAAAGGAGTTGGTCGATTACGTTTATAATCAATCAGCTTTAGTTACTTTCTATACCTCATAAGAGGCGAGGGGGCAGTACCGATTTTGTAACCTTAGGCATCAGTTTCACCTTTTGTAGTAAGTTCGAAGAAGCGCTTAAAAAATGCGTTGAATTTCTGAATGACACGTTGCTTCTTCTCACTATGTCCTCCACTCGCAGCGAAGCGAGATACAGGCGGGAGCATCTTCGTGATTTCGGTGCCAGTAGTACGGAGAACACCATCGCGGAATGCGATCTTGATGAATTCTCGGGTCGCATCGGCGCAGAGATTCTCCTCTTCAATAATTAACGCTAATTCCTCTTCCCGTTTGGCTGCGATAAATGCTTGCCACTCATCATCGATTGCGCCGTCCGCTGAGACGGCATCAACAAAGGCTTCGATGAGGTCTTTCTTACTACGTAGCGTCGGACTTGCATCAATAGCGCGACTAATCTCGGAACGGATCTCTTTGTTCTGGCCGTCACCAAACTGCTCCCGGTGTTTGGCGACGAGCATAAGAATATAGTCAACGTTGATTTCAACTTGTTTAATCAGTTCGATCTCGAAGACCACATCGTCATTGATGAGCTCTTTCTCAGCTGTTTTCTCCTTGCGAAACTCTGCATAAAGATCGAGGTAGAGACTACGGTAGTCCTGCCCTTGACGCTCAGTTAGCATCTCGTGACCAGCAAAGTCATCGAAAGAAGTAAGAATGTTCTCCAGCCGTAGGATCGCCCCGAACAGCTGAATAAAGTCCTTCTGTGCACTTTCTCCGACAATCTGCTCGCCGAGAGGGAAAGACTTGAGTAGCTCGGTGACTTTCTCAGCGTATTCGTCGTAGTAGTCGCTATAGGGTTTGAGCAGAACAACACCACAGGAATCCTTGTTGCCAAATAACTCCAAAGCAGCGGTGGTTTCTTCTTCGAGGTCTCGGAAAGCGACAATGTTACCGTACGTTTTAACGGAATTGAGAATACGGTTCGTACGCGAGTATGCCTGGATGAGGCCGTGAGCACGCAGGTTCTTGTCAACGAAAAGAGTGTTCAGCGTTGTCGCATCGAATCCAGTAAGGAACATGTTGACTACGATTACCAGGTCGAGTTCCCGGTTCTTAAGTCGCTGCGAAAGATCTTTATAGTAGTTCTGGAATCGATCAGCACTGGTGTCATAACTCGTGCCGAACAGATCGTTGTAATCTTGGATTGCATCTTCAAGAAATCCGCGAGCATCTAGGCTCAGGGAGCCAGTGTCGAATGCTTCGTCATCGAGGATTCCGTCATCGGCTGCTTCATTCGCACCGTAGGAGTAGATAAGACCAATCTTCAGGCGTTTGTCGGGCGGCAGTTGCTCCTGTTGAGTTTGGAAGGCATTGTAATAACGGCGAGCCGCGTCAATTGATGCGGTCGCAAAAATTGCGTTGAAACCTCGCACACGCTTGCGTTCACGCAATGCTTCCGCTTGCCGCCGTGTGCGGGTCGCCTCCGTCACGTTCATCACAACAGAGTGCTCGTAGCTAGAGGAACGCTTCGTTTTTTGATCGAAATGTTCCAATGTGTATCGGACGATATCGTCAATACGCTTCGGATCCAAAAGCGCCTTCTCTGCGTCAATTGCCGAGACCTGTTTGTCGATGACCGTACCGACCTTGATGGTGCTGACATAATCAATACGGAAGGGCAATACATTCTTGTCCGTGATCGCGTCAACGATCGTGTACGTATGCAGTTTCTCCCCGAATGCTTGCTCAGTAGTCTTGAGCTGTGGGTTGCCACCGGAACCGCTGTTCGCCGTGAAGATCGGTGTGCCGGTGAAACCGAAGATGTTGTACCGTTGGAACGACTGGATAATGTCGGTGTGCATATCCCCGAATTGGGAGCGGTGGCATTCGTCGAAGATAATTACCACATGCTGGTCGTAGACTGCGTGCTTCTTATTTGCTTTGATGAATGTCGATAGTTTCTGGATCGTCGTGATGATGATCCGTGTCCCTGGGTCTTCCAACTGTCGCTTCAGCACCGCTGTAGAAGTATTTGAGTTCGCCGCACCTTTCTGGAAACGGTCGTATTCGCGTATCGTCTGGTAGTCGAGATCCTTACGGTCCACGACGAAGAGCACTTTGTCTACGCTCGGCAGTGCCGAGGAGAGTTGAGCTGTCTTAAAACTTGTCAGTGTTTTGCCGGAACCGGTCGTATGCCACACATAGCCGCCAGCATCGACTGTACCGAGACGCTCGTAGTTCGTAGCAGTATCAATTCGCTGAAGAATTCGCTCTGTTGCAATGATCTGGTACGGGCGCATCACCAGCAGCATACGGTCTGCGGTTAGTACACAATACTTCGTCAGAATGCTTAACAAAGTGTGCTTGGTAAAGAAGGTTTTGATGAACGACGTGAGATCCTGGATCGGCTTGTTTTGCGCGTCTGCCCACCATGACGTGAACTCAAAGCTGTTTGATGTTTTCTTACCCGTCCCTGATTTCTGGCTCTCTTTAAGGCATTGGCTACGAGTGGTATTCGAGTAGTACTTCGTCAACGTACCGTTCGAGATCACGAACAGCTGCACGTACTCGAATAAGCCCGAGTCTGCCCAGAAACTGTCACGCTGATAACGGTCAATCTGGTTGAACGCCTCACGTATGTCCACACCGCGACGCTTCAACTCAACGTGCACCATCGGCAAACCATTAACGAGAACGGTTACATCGTAGCGGTTTGCGTAGCGGCCACCCGAGTTGCCCTTATCCGTAGGATCAGCACGGTCAACCTCATACTGGTTGATAACTTGCAGCCGATTGTTGTGAATGTTCTGCTTGTCCAGCAAGGTGATGTTCTTCGTTGAACCGTCATCACGCTTGAGCAACTGCACATGATCCTCTTGGATACGCACGGTTTTTTCTATGATGCCGTCATTCTTCCCAGCAATCACATTCTCGAAGAAGTCCCGCCACTCTGTATCGGAGAACGTGATGTGGTTCAGTGCTTCCAGTTGAGCACGCAGGTTCGAGACCAACTGCGCCTCGGAAGTGAGCGGCAGGTACTCGTATGCCTGCGACTCAAGGAGACGAATCATCTCACGCTCTAATGCAGCCTCCGACTGATACGCCCCGTCCTTTTTCGCATCGGGGATGTACTCGGCAACAACCGTGCTCTCGGACGAGACGGCAATCGGGTCATACTTGCGTGGGGTTGCTTCATTCATGCTGTGGCCTCCTTGAAGGTTAGCAGCTTGTCGCGGTAGTACTCATATTGCTTGCGGCGTGCTGAGATCTCGGCGGGGAGGCCGACAGAGATATCCTCTATCAAGGTTTCAAATCTGTCCAGAATTGCAACGATTTTTTTCTGGATTTCCAGGGGAGGAACGGGAATTCGCAAGGAATTTAAAACAGCCTGAGTTTGACTCGGAACACCGGCGGCTTGGTTCATTTCATTGAGTCTCATTGTAAGCAGCAGATAATAGACAAACTTGGGTTCCACCTGGGATAAATCAATCTCTGTTCGGAAAATGGTGTCAACAATCCAGAACGGTCCTTCAACATAAAAGATATTGCCGAGAGAACCTTTACGGGGAATCAATACTGATGGACCTTCTGCTGCGGCAGTATTGACGTAACGCATGATTCCACCGCTACCATAGACAGGGATGCTGCCGTCTCCGAGCAACTTATGGTCTTTGCCGTTCTTGATTTGCAATACTTTGCCCAGCATCTTGAATTCGCCCCCCGTTTCAGGGAAAGTTAACAGTTGATTGCGGTAGTACTCGTACTGTTTCTTCCGAGCCTCCAGCTCCGCCTCCAGCTCCGCCTCCAGCTCCGCCTCCAGCTGGGTAAACTCATCTAATATTCTCACAATTTCTCGCTGAACCTCGAGAGGCGGCACGGGGATTCTTACTATTGCTAGTTGCTTCGCAGAAACGTCGATTACTTTTGTACCCGTCGCAAGCTTTCGCTTCTGCACGGAGAAGTCTTTTGATGCAAACCAATATGCAAGATACTTCGGCTCCTGATCGTGCTTGATGACTGTGGCGTGACCGCCGGTAACGATTGTTTCGACTCCGAGCCAGGCAAGCGCTTTCCCAACATCATCAATATTCTCGCTCGTGTTCGTGATGATAATGTCACCCGGAGCAACCTTAGCAAGCTTTACTGCTGTTTCTGCGGACACAAATGATAGCGTCTCGGTTGCCCACACTCCATAGTGCGTATAGATCTGACCATAGTGAATCGCACCGACACCTTTATCGGTTAGAACAGCCTTTGGCATACCGTTACCCCGCACAATTTGTGCGATATCTCCGAGCGCCTTGAACTCGACACCGTCGGGACATAGTTCCGTGATCAGTTCATCAATGCGACTCATTTGGTACCCTCCAGGTCAGCGACGATGACATCAATGGAGGTGCGCAGTTCGGCCTGGCGCGCGACGATACGCGCGATCTCAGTATTGAGTTCCGTAATATTGATGACCTCGCGGGTATCTTCTTGTTCAACGTATGACGATACGGCGATGTTGTAATCGTTGGCGGCAATGTCCTCGTTCGGCACAAGCTTTGCAATGTACTCAACGTCTTCTCGGGTAGCGAAGTGTTTCAGGATTTGCTTTTGATTATCCGGCAGCAGTTTATTCTTATTCCCAACCCGCGAGAACTCGGCAGAAGCGTCAATGAAGAGCACTGCATTGTCGGTCTTGGATTTCTTCAGCACGATAATGCACGTGGCGATGGTAGTGCCGAAGAACAAATCAGGCGGCAACTGGATCACGGTATCCACATAGTTGTTGTCGATCAGGTACTTGCGGATCTTCCGTTCAGCGCCACCTCGATACAACACACCCGGGAACTCAACAATAGCCGCAGTGCCATTCACGGCAAGCCAGGACAGAATGTGCATCGTGAATGCCAGATCAGCCTTTGATTTCGGCGCGAGCACACCAGCGGGAGCAAAACGCGAATCATTAATAAGCAACGGGTTTGCATCCCCCTCCCACTTAATCGAGTAGGGTGGGTTGGAGACGATCGCCTCGAACGGCTCGTCGTCCCAATGGTGTGGGTCTGTCAGAGTGTCACCGTGCGCGATGTCGAATTTCTCGTAATTCACATCGTGCAAGAACATGTTGATTCTGGCCAGGTTGTAGGTAGTTAGGTTAATTTCCTGACCGTAGAAACCTTGACGAACGTTATCTTTACCGAGAACTTTTGCAAATTTCAGCAGCAAGGATCCAGATCCGACAGCGGGATCGTAAACCTTATTTACCTGTGTTTTGCCATGAACGGTGATACGAGCCAACAGTTCGGAGACTTCCTGGGGAGTGTAGTATTCGCCACCGGATTTACCTGCTTGTGAGGCGTACATCTGCATGAGATATTCGTAGGCATCACCGAACAAGTCGATCGAGTTGTTCTCGAAATTCCCCAGTGGTAAATCACCAATTGCATCAAGCAGCTTCACGAGCTTCTCATTGCGCTTAGCAACCGTCGGACCCAACTTAGAACTGTTGACATCAAGATCATCAAACAATCCTTTGAGATCGTCTTCGGCGTCGGTACCGACGGCAGAACCTTCAATGTTTTTAAACGCTCGTTCCAAGGTCTCGTTCAGGTTCTCGTCGCGGGAAGCGCGTTTACGCACATTCTGGAACAATTCCGAAGGCAGGACGTAGAAACCTTTCTCCTCCACCGTTACAGCGCGACCGTACTCAGCATTTTCATCGGACAAGAGCGCGTAGTCGAAGTCTTCATCGCCTGCATTGTGTTCGCCTTTGTTGATATAGGCTGTCAGATTCTCAGAAATGAAACGATAGAACAGCATGCCGAGCACATACGCTTTGAAATCCCAACCATCCACCGATCCGCGTAGATCATTTGCGATTCGCCAGATTGTCTTGTGTAATTCAGCGCGTTGTCCTTCTTTGTCGGTTGGTGTCATATAGTCCATCTCCTGCGCCGAAGGCGCGTCTCAAGTTGTTCTCGAATGCAGATTTCACATTACCTATAGCCCTCAGACCTTACTAAAATGCCGCGCCGCTTGGGATGAGTTGTACAGTTGCCGGCGGAAAACCAGAAGGCTTGATCGGGACGCAGCCTTTTAAGCGAAACACATCAAACCCCCACTTTCCGAAGATGAGCAAACATCGGAGCCTTCTACAAAACACTTCATCGAGGTCACCATCGATAGCGCAGAGATTAGCACTCAACTCCTCGAATATTTCATCGACGAAATCTTTACAGGAATAAATAGGTTGCCATCATCTTCTACTACTACAACTTGGATAAACACGTTGAGTTTGAAGATCTTGAAAAAGGACACCCCAGTGGAAATAAAACGGGGAAGTACAAACACGCTTGAAAGCGAGAGCTTGTACTTCCCCTATAAGTGGAGCCGCCGGGAATTGAACCCGGGTCCTACGTCACCGTGCCAGGGCTTCTCCGTGCGCAGTTTGCGCGGAATCTTTACTCGACTCTCTAGATGGGGCAAACTCCTCTAGATGATGAGCCCAGTTAGTAGTAAAAGTCCCGTTCATCCCTACTAACCTAAATGAACAGCAAGTCCTTTAAATGATGTCAGACACTAAGCCAAGGACGGAACCTAGGCTGACAGACACGCAGGTCGCTGATTAAGCAGCGAGGGCGTAGTCGCGCTGAGAGTTATTCTCTGCGTTTATTGTTTTGCTACGACGCTTACGGTGGTCTCTAGCCTGCACCGGCACGCTTCCCCTGGCTAAGCAAACGCAGTCGAAACCAAAATCGACCCCAGTCACTTACTAAAAGTAGTCGTGTTCGATGCAGTTTACTCTTTATTTATAGTTGTAGCAAGTACTACTACCTGTGTTTTTGTTTTGCTATTTTGTTCTGCGTGCTTTGGTAACCTTCGTCGAAAAGCAAGCGCAATGTATGCTGGGGCGATGCCTGCAATTACTCCTACTGCCTGGTTGAATCGTACTGCTGATGAGGCTGCTGATTTCTATGTACACGCTTTTGGCTTAGTAGGAGTGGATGCTGAAATCGCTAAAACTTTCACCTACCCAGACCCTAATGATCACTATTTAGCTGAGTTTGCTGGTAAAACTCGGGTAAAATTGGTGCGTATTGAGGATTTCACCCTTGGCCTGATTAATGCCTCTGACGAACACACAACAACCCCAGCCTTTAATTTATATGTCAGCTTAGATAAAACTAAAGCACAGAGGTTGTGGGATATTTTGTCTGAAAACGGCGTGATATTGGTGGAATTTTCCGAATACACCCCAGGAATTGACCACGGATGGCTGACCGATAAGTTTGGGATCTCCTGGCAAATAACCACGCACCCCGATCTACCCACTATCGCACCCGCAATTCATTTCAATGGGCAAGCTCGGCAAGCGGGTGATTACTACCTAGAGATTTTTGGTGGTACGCGCAATGAAATACTGGTCGAAGGTGATGAACTTATTTTGAGCTCAATCATTATCGACGGGCAAACCCTTGTTCTTATGGATTCAGCCGTAGATGCCATACATAGTGCTGGTATGTCTTTGCATCTGCGTGCTCGAGGGGAGCAACAAGAAACCTTCCACCGCGCCTTATCATATAATCCAGAAAAAGACATGTACGGGTGGATGGAAGATAAATTTGGTATTACCTGGCAAATTTCCGACGAAGGCTAATTAGCTGGGGCTAGGCGTTTAATTGCTGCGATAAGTTTTTCAATGTCAGCATCCTCAGTTGCCCAGGAAGTACAGAACCGGGTAACTCGGAAATTACCGTGAGTCCCAAAAAATTGGCAGATAAACTCTGCGGAGAGTTGCTGTTCCTGCTGTTCGGTCAGTAAAGCAAATTGCTGGTTGGTAGGGCTTGGGAAAAGCAGACTAATCCCGGCATCATGAAACGCTTGGGCAATCCGTTGTGCTTGTTTATTAGCATGAGCATTAATTTCTACGTACAAATTATCACTCATGAGCGCTTGAAATTGAGCACCTAGTAGCCACCCTTTAGCTAATAAGCCAGAATTTTGCTTCATATTATTACGGAAATAGGTATCCGTTCCTGGTTTGGGAAAAACAATTGCCTCGTCAAAAGCTGCACCACATTTGGTACCGCCGATGGTAAACATATCGGCTAGTTGGGCAAGCTCTGCTAAGGAAATGTCGTTGGCTGGGGAGCCTAGTGCATAACCAAGCCGGGCTCCGTCGATAAGCAAGAAAAGATCGAAGGTGTTACAGACTTCTCGAATTTCTTTTAGCTCGGCCAAACTATATAATGTGTCATATTCGGTGGGTTGAGATAGGTACACCATTTTTGGTTCACTGGCATGTTCGCTAACCCCGGACGTGCGATAGTCGGTGACAAGGTCGGAAATCTGAGTGGCAGTAATTTTGCCCAAGGTATGAGCGAGGGTAAGAATCTTGTGTCCGGCATGTTCAACTGAACCAGTTTCATGAACATTGATATGCCCGCTATCTGCTGAAATAACTGCCTGCCACGGGCGCAAAGTAGCTGCAATAGCAGTGGTATTTACCTGAGTACCGCCAGTCATAAAATGAACCCCTGCTTGGGGTGCGTGGCAGAGATGCCGAATTAGATCTGCGGTTTGTTCACACCGATGATCAAGACCATAGCCGCTAAAAGTTTCTTTGGTGGTGGCTACTAATTCTTCCAATACTCGCGGATGGGCGGTGCGGTGGTAATCATTACCAAAATGTGGGCGAATATGTGAGGTGGTTGGTATGTGATCTGGTTGATGCATAAAAGAAATTCTACTGCGTCAGGTTGTTTTTAAAGAGAGTTTTACTAAGTAGCGACGGGGGTAGCGCGATAGCTATCAAACTATGAAGAAAATGCAATAGCCGGGCAAATCAATAAAAAGTTTGAAAATCTAAATAAAAATAGGGGTAAAGGTATTGATACTTATTTTTGAGGCAGTTAGAGTTTCCTATCGTATGGTTAGCCTAGCTTTTTGATGGCATGGCTTGCTTAATTTATCGTCCGATCTGACGAGGACGATAGAAAACAACCATTTGACTTCGTTTCCTCATATCGAAGCATGACCTTAATAAGGAAACTATGAATACTAAGTTGCCTAAAGTTGTTGCCCTTATCGTTGCGACATCTTTGACGCTTACTGCTTGCTCCAATTCCTCTAATTCTTCAAGCTCTAGTTCTGAATCTGCTGCAACCTCTAGTGCAGCAGCAAACGGTACTGTCACTGTTGAAGATAACTTTGGCACTGTCGAGATTGCTACTCCAGTGAACCGGGTCGCTAGTACCGATAACCGCACCTTTGAGGTTCTTGAACAGTGGGGTATTGATCTCGTTGCAGCACCACTGCCATTGATTCCATCGACTATTTCTTATAAGACTGATGAAAGCATCGTCGATTTGGGTTCTCACCGTGAGCCTAACTTGGAAGCTTTGGTAGCTGCAGAACCTGATCTTATTATTTCCGGCCAGCGTTTCAGCCAGCACTATGAAGCTATGAAGACCTTGAATCCAAATGTGCCGATCGTTGATTTCGAGCCACGTGATGGTGAGTCATTGGATGAAGAGTTAAAGCGTCAGGTGACCGAACTCGGTAAGATCTTCAATAAAGAATCTGAAGCAGATCAGCTGATTGCAGATTTCGATGCTGCTCTCAAGCGTGCAAAACAAGCTTATAATGGCAACGATACTGTCATGGCAGTAAATGTTTCCGGTGGCGAAATTGGTTATATTGCCCCTTCGGTTGGTCGTACCTTTGGTCCTGTTTTCGATCTGCTCGGCTTAAAGCCAGCTCTTGAGATTGAGAATGCTTCCTCTAACCACCGCGGCGATGATATTTCGGTAGAAGCAATCGCTGAATCCAACCCACAGTGGATTTTCGTGCTTGATCGTGATGGCGCCATTAACGCTGATAAAGAGGGCTACACTCCAGCGCTTGATGTAATTAAGAACAATGCTGCTTTAGCTAACCTTGCTGTTGTTTCTGATGGCAAGATTATTGTTGCACCTCAAGATACCTATACCAATGAGTCGATTATCACCTACACGGAGATCTTAAACTCTATTGCTGATGCTTTCGAAGCTCAGAAGAGCTAAAACGTGCACGTTAAAAGGGCTAGCGAGTAGGCGCTGGCCCTTTTGGTGCGTTTTAAGCGTGCCACATTGTTATCCACAACGAATCAGATCGACTTTTTATGATTGATACTTCGACGCGTGAGTCTACTTCTACGCACATTACTCGAGGCAAGCTTTTCGACGTCAAACTCATCATTGGTATTGCCGTTGTTATTGGCCTGCTTATTCTTTCACTCATGACCGGCGAATACGACATTTTGAATCATGCTGATGGCTGGGACATCTTCGGTATTGTTCGTATCCCACGCACTATTGCGCTTGTATTATCTGGCGCTGCAATGGCTATGAGTGGTCTAGTCATGCAATTGATTACCCAAAACCGTTTTGTCGAACCAACTACCACGGGTACGACTGAATGGGCAGGATTGGGATTACTTTTTTGCATGGTTGTTTTTCCTAGCACCTCAGTTTTAGGGCGCATGGTTTGTGCAGTTCTTTTTGCCTTTATCGGCACGATGGTATTTTTCCTTTTTCTACGTAAGGTCAGTTTAAGATCCTCTTTAGTCGTGCCGATTATTGGAATTATGCTGGGGGCGGTAGTTAGTGCGGTATCAACTTTTTTCGCACTCAAAACCGACACATTGCAGTCACTAGGAATTTGGTTCCAAGGAAGTTTTACCTCGGTATATAAAGGCCAATATGAGGTGCTATGGATTGTATTATTCGTAGTTCTTATGGTGTTCTTTTACGCCGATCGGCTTACTATTGCTGGATTGGGAGAAGATATCGCAACCAATGTGGGCGTGAACTATCAGCGCATGGTGATAATTGGTACTGGTCTTATCGCCGTGGCAACCGGTGTAGTAACCGTGGTGGTGGGGTCGCTACCATTTTTAGGTTTAATTGTGCCCAATTTAGTATCAATGTTTCGTGGCGATGATCTGCGCTCTAATCTTCCCTGGGTATGCCTAAGCGGTATTGCTTTGGTTACTGTGTGCGATCTTCTTGCCCGAACTCTTATTTCACCATTTGAAATTCCGGTATCAGTAATCTTAGGCATGGTCGGCGCCATTGTATTTGTTACTTTGATCGTAAGGCAGGCCAAAAATGGATAAGGCAGTAGTAACCGAAACCCCTGCTTTGGCCGGTTTCAAGAAAGAGGCGTCGAAAAACATACGTCGATCGGGTGCCTTTATTAATGCTCGAGCAAAGCTAACCTATTGGGTACTTTTTACGGTGATTACCACCTTAGCTTTACTTTTTGCCTTCGGTTTGCTGGCATATGGAAATCCAGTACCTTTTGGCACTCCGCAATTTTGGTTGATCGCACAACGACGTATGAATGCCGTAATCGCGATGGCAGTAGTAGCGTTATGCCAGTCCCTAGCGACGGTAGCTTTTCAAACAGTAACAAATAACCGCATCATCACCCCATCGATTATGGGATTTGAATCCCTATATCGAGCTTTACATACCTCAACTATTTTCTTTTTTGGCGTGGTTGGACTTAATAATGCCCGCACCTTAGAAATGTTTATTGTGCAGCTCGTGCTTATGGTGGGCATGTGCCTAGTGCTTTATTCGTGGTTATTGACCGGAAAAAACTCTAATATGCATGCAATGCTACTGGTGGGCATTGTTATTGGTGCTGGTTTAGGCTCAGTAGCTACATTTATGCAGCGGCTGCTAACCCCAAGTGAATTCGATGTACTGACCGCTCGGTTATTTGGATCAGTCAACAACGCTGATCCCTCGTATTATCCGGTAGCCATTCCACTATGCTTAACCGCCGGAATTCTAATTCTACTAAGTGCACGAAAACTTAATGTTCTTGCTTTGGGTAAAGAAGCTGCCGGCAATTTAGGACTTAATCACAAACGGCTCAGTATCTATATTTTGGTGCTTGTTTCTATTTTGATGGCTACTTCTACTGCACTGGTAGGGCCAATGACTTTTCTTGGTTTCTTGGTGGTTACTCTGACATATCAATTAGCCGGTACGTTTGACCACCGATACCTTTTCCCGATGTCTATCAGCCTTGGTTTCTTAGTGCTTACCAGTGCATATTTCATCATGAATCATGTCTTTTACGCTCAGGGCGTGGTTTCGATCATTATCGAATTTGTAGGCGGAAGTGCATTCTTGATTGTCCTACTAAGGAGGGGACGACTGTGATCACACTTGAAAAAGTCGCAAAAAATTATAATGGTGAGGTTCAGATTGGGCCGGTGAGTTTGGAAATTCCCGCTGGTGGTATTACTGCACTTGTGGGCCCGAATGGGGCGGGAAAATCTACTTTGCTTACGATGATTGGCCGTCTGCTTGATCTCGACGAAGGCGTTATTAATGTTGCTGGCTTTGACGTAAGCAGTACCAAAAGCGCTGACCTAGCTAAAGTACTTAGTATTTTGCGGCAGGAAAATCATTTTATTACTCGTCTTACTGTGCGGCAGCTGGTAGGTTTTGGCCGGTTTCCTTATTCGAAGGGGCGGCTAACGGCAAAAGATGAAGAGATTATTTCTCGTTATATCGACTTTTTAAATCTTAAAGAACTAGAGAATCGCTATCTTGACCAGTTATCTGGTGGTCAGCGTCAGCGTGCTTATGTGGCCATGGTGTTATGCCAAGAAACCGATTATGTCATGCTCGATGAACCACTGAATAACCTCGATATTGCGCATTCCGTAGAGATGATGAAACATCTTGCTCATGCTGCTGCAGAATTTGGCCGCACAATTATTGTGGTGCTGCATGATATTAATTTTGCAGCTCGGTATGCTCAACACATTTGTGCAGTCAAAGATGGTCAAATAGTCGCTTTCGGTTTAGTTGAAGAGATTATGAAAGACGAAATTTTAAGCGACATTTTTAATACTGACATTACAGTTATTGATGGCCCTGGCGGATTGCTAGCCTGCTACCATTAATGCGTTCTGCAATTTATTATTTACTTGCTTTAGTAGCCGGTGCATGTGCTAGTAAAATCAATGCACCGTGGCAGGTGTTTATTACTCCACTATTGATGGCATTGATGCTGGTAACTTTTGCTGAGTTACCAATTCGATTAGAAAAACAATCATTTCATTATCGGGTTATGGTGGGTAATTTTCTTGTGGTACCACTTATTGTGGCTGCGTTGTTGTGGAGCTTTCGTGCGCTTTTCGACGCCCCTGCACCGGTCTTACTAGCCGCAGGGGTGGTGCTGCTTAGTGCGTGGATTATGTGATTAGCTTTACCCGATTAGCCGGTGGAGCAGCGGATACATTACTTATGACAACGCCCTTATTGTTGGTAGGGCAGATGTTGCTTGTGCCAATATGATTGCGTCTAGCTGGATTTAGCTGGCAAGCGACCATGTTTTTACCACTTGCTGAGGCATTTTTCTTTGTGCTTGCGGAACATCCCCGCGCGAGCGGGGACAACAAAAGCACCCACCAAACACAAAAGCTTTTCACGGGAACATCCCCGCGCGAGCGGGGACAACGACACCTGTAGTTGCGTCAAACGTCATGGCGGAGGAACATCCCCGCGCGAGCGGGGACAACTGGGAAGAAATTGATGTTTCAGCGGGTACATACGGAACATCCCCGCGCGAGCGGGGACAACAGCTCACGGCTTGCAATAGTCATTGGCTAATCCGGAACATCCCCGCGCGAGCGGGGACAACCTCACCGGGTCGAGCGACACACAGAAGACGGGCGGAACATCCCCGCGCGAGCGGGGACAACCACACATCAGGAAGGACACTATTGAATCTAGAAGGAACATCCCCGCGCGAGCGGGGACAACAGCAGGATCAGTGCCATGGTGGGAGTAAGCGAAGGAACATCCCCGCGCGAGCGGGGACAACGCAAAAAGCCGATTCGCGCCAATGTTGACTCCGGGAACATCCCCGCGCGAGCGGGGACAACAATCACTGTCTCTAGGGCGCTAAGCATCTCACCGGAACATCCCCGCGCGAGCGGGGACAACACTTAATGACCAGCAGATATCTGTTCCATGTACCGATTATATCTTCACTTTTCGTTCACAGTGTGGTGTTTTATTACCTTTTCTCTAGAGCATTTTGGGGAAGATTGTGTGCGGCTTAGCGTAAGCACCTAGCATTGGAATTGATGGTCATCCAATGATGATGGTGTATTTGAACCTCAACTTCAGCTTTATTTTAGCTGAGTTTTAAGCTAGTTGGGTATGTCGTGAGTGTAACGAGTAATCGTGAAAAATCATTTTTCTAAAAAGTATTTGTTCCAGTTGGATTGATTTTCTAGCGGCCTATTTTTCATCGTGAAAGCCTAATGATCTTGTTATTTGATGAGCTATTAATAGTGTTTATTTTAAGGCTTAGAAGAAGAGAACTTTTTAAAGCCGTGATGATTTCGGGATAGTCGTCGAGTGGGTTTTAAGTATAAAGCTCTTCCTAGCGATGGCGTTGCGACGTTCTACCGTGGATTGATTTAACGCGCTTAGAAATCTGCTGTGGAGCTTGTTGTGTTGTTGTGTGGGGTGGTTGTTTATAAAAATTGGTGTGACCTGTGGATTTGTGTTGTTGGGAAGTCGTGTGTAACTTTGTTCCAGTCGCCGCGAGCACCACACAACACAAACAAGGTTGTGTGAAACAAACACGGTGGCAACAATAAAAATTTTTTCCCAAAGAAAAACGAAACTTGACAATAACAGGAAAAGTTTTGTAAGGTTTTTCTTCGCTGCAATTACTTAAACTTTTTTAAAGTGACTGTAGTACAGCATTTCACCTTATTACAGCAAGCATTGTTTGTTGTGTGGTGGGTGTGGGTTGTTTGAGAACTCAATAGTGTGCCAAATCATTTGTTACAACATGTAACACACAGAATCTAGTGATTAATGATGAATGCTGAATAAGTGTTTGTGTTTGGTCATTGTGTTGTGTGTTATTGTTTTTTGTTTTACACATATTTTCTTTTTCTTATCACGTATTCACATATGTGTTTATTGTGGTGGGGGATAATGGTTTTTGTTTTTACGCCTGATACTGTGGTGATCAGATGTCACTGATGGTGTTGTGGTGTGACCGGCAAGTGACCATGATTTGTTTTCTTGTTTCTTATCTTTTTTCTTCAATATAGTTTTTAGGATTTTATTGTGTTGAGGGTAAGGGGCTGGGGGATGGTTGTGGGTGCTTGTTAAATACTAAAAATTGTTTTTGTTTATTTTTTGCCAGTTGTTGGGCTTTCCCAATAATTTTTCTTATTTTTTGTGGAGAGTTTGATCCTGGCTCAGGACGAACGCTGGCGGCGTGCTTAACACATGCAAGTCGAACGGAAAGGCTTTCTTGCTTGCAAGAGAGTACTCGAGTGGCGAACGGGTGAGTAACACGTGGGTGATCTGCCCCTAACTTCGGGATAAGCTTGGGAAACTGGGTCTAATACCGGATAGGACCACATTTTAGTGTGTGTGGTGGAAAGTTTTTTCGGTTAGGGATGAGCCCGCGGCCTATCAGCTTGTTGGTGGGGTAATGGCCTACCAAGGCGTCGACGGGTAGCCGGCCTGAGAGGGTGGACGGCCACATTGGGACTGAGATACGGCCCAGACTCCTACGGGAGGCAGCAGTGGGGAATATTGCACAATGGGCGCAAGCCTGATGCAGCGACGCCGCGTGAGGGATTGAAGGCCTTCGGGTTGTAAACCTCTTTCGCTAGGGACGAAGCTTTTTTGTGACGGTACCTAGATAAGAAGCACCGGCTAACTACGTGCCAGCAGCCGCGGTAATACGTAGGGTGCGAGCGTTGTCCGGATTTACTGGGCGTAAAGAGCTCGTAGGTGGTTTGTCGCGTCGTCTGTGAAATTCCGGGGCTTAACTTCGGGCGTGCAGGCGATACGGGCATAACTTGAGTGCTGTAGGGGAGACTGGAATTCCTGGTGTAGCGGTGGAATGCGCAGATATCAGGAGGAACACCGATGGCGAAGGCAGGTCTCTGGGCAGTAACTGACGCTGAGGAGCGAAAGCATGGGGAGCGAACAGGATTAGATACCCTGGTAGTCCATGCCGTAAACGGTGGGCGCTAGGTGTGAGCCTCTTCCACGGGGTTCGTGCCGTAGCTAACGCATTAAGCGCCCCGCCTGGGGAGTACGGCCGCAAGGCTAAAACTCAAAGGAATTGACGGGGGCCCGCACAAGCGGCGGAGCATGTGGATTAATTCGATGCAACGCGAAGAACCTTACCTGGGCTTGACATGTACAGGATCGGGCTAGAGATAGTTTTTCCTTTTTAGGTCTGTATACAGGTGGTGCATGGTTGTCGTCAGCTCGTGTCGTGAGATGTTGGGTTAAGTCCCGCAACGAGCGCAACCCTTGTCTTATGTTGCCAGCACATTTTGGTGGGGACTCATGAGAGACTGCCGGGGTTAACTCGGAGGAAGGTGGGGATGACGTCAAATCATCATGCCCCTTATGTCCAGGGCTTCACACATGCTACAATGGTCGGTACAACGCGCTGCGAGCCTGTGAGGGTAAGCGAATCGCTGAAAGCCGGCCTCAGTTCGGATTGGGGTCTGCAACTCGAGCCCATGAAGTCGGAGTCGCTAGTAATCGCAGATCAGCAACGCTGCGGTGAATACGTTCCCGGGCCTTGTACACACCGCCCGTCACGTCATGAAAGTTGGTAACACCCGAAGCCCATGGCCTAACCACGTTTGTGGAGGGAGTGGTCGAAGGTGGGATTGGCGATTGGGACGAAGTCGTAACAAGGTAGCCGTACCGGAAGGTGCGGCTGGATCACCTCCTTTCTAAGGAGCTTATATTTTTTGTTTTGTTTTTGTTTATCCGGGTGGAGCACATCACCCACGCACATTGTGTGTGGTGGGGTGAAACAAAAGACTAGTGTGTGAAACATCCATGATGTCATCATGGGGTAGCTGGAGCATGACACAGGTTGTTTCATGTGTGGTTTGGTGTGCTGTTGGGTGTCTGGGGCAATCCTTGTGGGTTTGTTCTATATGTGGCTTCAACCAAAAAAGCAACAATGATACTTAAAGTGTGTGGTTGTTTTTTTGTTGGGGTTGTGTTGTGTGAGAACTGTATAGTGGACGCGAATTTTTTAGCAATATTTTTAGCAATTATTGTTTTTAACATGAATGCATTGTTTATGTGTGTTTGTGTTTTGTTTCTTTGTTCTTAGTGTTTTTTATTTGTTTTTTGTGTTGGTTTGTTTGTTTTGAAGGGCACACGGTGGATGCCTTGGTAATCTGAGCCGATGAAGGACGTGTAAGGCTGCGTTAAGCCTCGGGGAGTTGTCAATAAAGCGTTGATCCGAGGATGTCCGAATGGGGAAACCTTACTACAGTGATGTGTGGTAGCCCAATGGTGAATATATAGCTGTTGTGGAGGTAACGCGGGGAAGTGAAACATCTCAGTACCCGTAGGAAGAGAAAATAATAATGATTCCGTTAGTAGTGGCGAGCGAACGCGGATGAGGCTAAACCGTATGCGTGTGATACTTGTCAGGGGTTGCGTGTGCGGTGTTGTGGGGTGTATGTGTCATTGTTTCTGACAGGACAGTGGCTATGGTGTGTGTGTTAGTGGAATTAGGTTGGGATGCCTAACCGTAGAAGGTGAGAGTCCTGTACATGAAAACACGCATGGTGTGGTGATGTATGTCCCCGAGTAGCAGCGGGCTCGTGGAATCTGCTGTGAATCTGCCGGGACCACCCGGTAAGCCTAAATACTTGGATTAACCGATAGCGGATAGTACCGTGAGGGAATGGTGAAAAGTACCCCGGGAGGGGAGTGAAAGAGTACCTGAAACCGTGTGCTTACAATCCGTCAGAGCCTGTCTTTTGGGTGGGTGATGGCGTGCCTTTTGAAGAATGAGCCTGCGAGTCAGCGGCATGTCGCGAGGTTAACCCGTGTGGGGTAGTCGTAGCGAAAGCGAATCCTAATTGGGTGTGTTAGTGGCATGTTCTGGACCCGAAGCGGGGTGATCTACCCATGGCCAGTGTGAAGCAGCTGTAAGAGGTTGTGGAGGCGCGAACCCACTTAGGTTGAAAACTGAGGGGATGAGCTGTGGGTAGGGGTGAAAGGCCAATCAAACTCCGTGATAGCTGGTTCTCCCCGAAATGCATTTAGGTGCAGCGTTGTGTGTTTCTTGCCGGAGGTAGAGCTACTGGTTGGTTGAGCGGGACTACAATCTTAGCAATGTCAGCCAAACTCCGAATGCCGGTGAAGTGAGAGCATGGCAGTGAGACTGCGGGGGATAAGCTCCGTTGGTCGAGAGGGAAACAGCCCAGATCGCCGGTTAAGGCCCCTAAGGGTGTACTAAGTGGGAAAGGATGTGGGATCGCGAAGACAGCCAGGAGGTTGGCTTAGAAGCAGCCATCCTTGAAAGAGTGCGTAATAGCTCACTGGTCGAGTGGTTCTGCGCCGACAATGTAGTGGGGCTCAAGTACACCGCCGAAGCCGCGGCAAGGCAACAATTTTGGTTGTTGTTTTGGGTAGGGGAGCGTCGTGCATGGTGTGAAGCAGTGTGTGGAAACGATTGTGGACTGTGTGCGAGTGAGAATGCAGGCATGAGTAACGAATGAGAAGTGGAAAACTTTTCCGCCGGATGACTAAGGGTTCCTGGGTTAAGCTAATCTTCCCAGGGTGAGTCGGGGCCTAAGGCGAGGCCGACAGGCGTAGTCGATGGATAACCAGTTGATATTCTGGTACCCGTGTGTAAGCGACCATGGTGAATCAATGGTACTAACCATCCATGTGTCATGGTGTGTGCCTTTTGGGTGTGTGTCATGGTGTGTGCGTGGGATCTTCGTTGGTAGTAGCTAAGTGATGGGGTGACGCAGGAAGGTAGCTGAGCCACTTATTGGATTGTGGTGTAAGCGTGTGGCCCGTGGTATAGGTAAATCCGTACCACTTGTGGGTGAGGCGTGATGCGTACCCTTTTTTGGGGATGTTGGTGATCCTATGCTGTCGAGAAAAGCCTCTAGCGATGTTTATATACGGCCCGTACCCATAACCGACACAGGTGGTCAGGTAGAGAATACTAAGGCGTTCGGGTGAACTGTGGTTAAGGAACTCGGCAAAATGCCCCCGTAACTTCGGGAGAAGGGGGACCACTGCTGGTGACTAACTGTTTGAGCTGGTGGTGGTCGCAGAGAATAGAGGGAAGCGACTGTTTATTAAAAACACAGGTCCGTGCGAAAACGTGGAAGTTGATGTATACGGACTGACGCCTGCCCGGTGCTGGAAGGTTAAGAGGACCTGTTAGATGCTTTTGTGGTGTCGAAGCGGAGAATTTAAGCCCCAGTAAACGGCGGTGGTAACTATAACCATCCTAAGGTAGCGAAATTCCTTGTCGGGTAAGTTCCGACCTGCACGAATGGCGTAACGACTTCCCTGCTGTCTCAACCACAGGCCCGGTGAAATTGCAGTACGAGTAAAGATGCTCGTTTCGCGCGGCAGGACGAAAAGACCCCGGGACCTTCACTATAGCTTGGTATTGGTGTTTGGTTCGGTTTGTGTAGGATAGGTGGGAGATGTTGATGCATATGCGCTAGTGTGTGTGGAGTCGCAAGTTGAAATACCACTCTGATCGGATTGAGCACCTTAACCTTGGCCCATGATCTGGGTTGGGGACAGTGCCTGGTGGGTAGTTTAACTGGGGCGGTTGCCTCCTAAAGTGTAACGGAGGCGCCCAAAGGTTTCCTCAGCTTGGTTGGTAATCAGGTGGTGAGTGTAAGTGCACAAGGGAGCTTGACTGTGAGAGTGACAGCTCGAGCAGGGACGAAAGTCGGGACTAGTGATCCGGCACCTACGTGTGGAAGTGGTGTCGCTCAACGGATAAAAGGTACCCCGGGGATAACAGGCTGATCTTCCCCAAGAGTCCATATCGACGGGATGGTTTGGCACCTCGATGTCGGCTCGTCGCATCCTGGGGCTGGAGTAGGTCCCAAGGGTTGGGCTGTTCGCCCATTAAAGCGGCACGCGAGCTGGGTTTAGAACGTCGTGAGACAGTTCGGTCTCTATCCGCCGCGCGCGTTGAAACTTGAAGAAGGCTGTCCCTAGTACGAGAGGACCGGGACGGACGTACCTCTAGTGTGCCAGTTGTCACGCCAGTGGCATGGCTGGTTGGCTACGTACGGAAGGGATAACCGCTGAAAGCATCTAAGCGGGAAGCCTGTTTTGAGATGAGGTTTCGTTTGAGGTTCCCTAGAGATGATGGGGTTGATAGGCCAGGTCTGGAAGTGGGGTAACTCATGGAGGTGACTGGTACTAATATGCCGATACAAACAATCCTTTTTTTGACACATGAATAAGGCAAAATAGGGAAACATGTTAATGGGTTCAAAGAAACGTGAATAATTGTTGTTCTGCTGCTTTATGGTGGTGGTTGTTGTTGGGTTTGTGTTCACTGTGCAGTGTCTGACACAGCACACGCACGTTAACAAGCACATGTGTGTTTGTGGGGTGTGTACTGTGTTGTTTATAGTCGTGTTGGTGGTTATAGCGTTGGGGAAACGCCCGGTCCCTTTTCGAACCCGGAAGCTAAGCCTGATTGCGCTGATGGTACTGCACCTGGGAGGGTGTGGGAGAGTAGGTCACCGCCAACCTAAAACTTGATAAAGCAAAAAGAAGGGGAGAGGGAAACATCCGCACAATGTGTGTGGGATGTGTTTCCCTCTCCTTTCTTTTTGTGTGTGGTGGGTGTGCAGGGCGCGTGGGGGCGGCACATATTTGTAGAGAGAGACCACCTATTGTGGGTTATAGCAACCCACGTGTGGGTGATGTGGTGAGATTTTTCCTCTATGATGCGTCAATTTCGAGAAAAAGCGGATCAATTTAAAACTAGCCAGAAGCAGCTTGATGCGGCCGTCGTTGAACTTGTGCGTGGCATCCCTGTTATTAAGGTGTTTACTCCAGAGGGATACGACGAAAGTATTTTTCTTCACCGATCGAAGCATTTTGGGAAGTTTTATCGAGACTGGGTGAGCGCTACAGTGCATGCTACTGCTCTTATGAAGGTTTTTACTTCTACCACGTTTGGTTTGCTAGTTGTTGCGGCTGGGGCTCTTGGCTTAGTGTTTCTGCTGAAGTGTCAGTACTCGATGTACTTGCAGCATTTTTACTGATTAATAATATAGCCTCACCATTGCTTATGCTTTCTCGCGCCAATATTATGTTTGCTGAGGCTAAGGCTGCAGCTGCAGACCTAATTTATTTTTTCAATTTGGCAGAGTCACCGGTAGCTGGTGGTAAGGAAGATCCTGCAGATACCAGCATTGAACTTGATAATCTTGGTTTCTCCTACGTTGAGGGAATTCCAGTCCTCACCGATATTGATGCGATTTTTCAAGCTGGTAGCGTTACAGCTGTAGTCGGCCCATCTGGTTTTGGTAAATCTACGCTCGCATCGCTTATTCCGCGATTATTGGATCCAACCGTGGGCACTGTGCGTATTGGTGGTGTAGCTAGTACGGATCTAACTTATGACCAGCTTTATGATCGCGTAGGTTTTGTTTTTCAAAATTCCTATCTGATGCGGTTGAGCGTGCGCGATAATATTCGGTTAGCTTCTCCTGAAGCAACTGATGAGGATGTGATTCGGGCGGCTCGCGCGGCGCAGATTCATGAGCGTATTACTAAGTTGCCACGTGGATACGATTCCATTAGAGGTGAGGATGCGCAGTTTTCTGGAGGTGAGCAGCAGCGGCTAGCTATTGCGAGGTCTATTTTGCTTGATGCTCCTATTTTGGTTCTCGACGAGGCAACTGCCTTTGCAGATCCAGACTCAGAGGCCGCTATCCAGCAGGCGATTAGTCAGTTGGTAGTTGGACGTACTCTCGTGGTCATTGCTCATCGTTTGCACACGATTACGGATGCAGATCAGATATTGATGCTTGACGATGGAAAACTTACCGAAGTAGGCACTCACAAAGAATTGCTCGCAGCAGGAAACAAGTATGCCAAGATGTGGCAGCGTTACCAGAACACACAGACTAGTAGCTACGAGGAAACAATCGAATGATCCTTACACTTTATGCACTCGGTACTGATGCTAACCGTCGTCGACTTGTTTTTGTGCTCGGTCTTATTATGCTGTCTTCTTTAGCATTGGCAGTCGGTTTGATTTTAGTTGCTGTGTTTCTTGATGCGCTCTTTATACGAGGACCAGGTGCTGCGGCAACATGGTTGCCATGGATCTTTTTATCCGTCATTGGCTATGCTGTAGCTGATTGGCCAACTGAAATCATTGCTCAAGATTTGGGTCATGATTATGTGTTGCGTATCCACAAGCTTATTGCCGAGCGTACCGTCATGTTGCCATTGGTCTATTTCGACGAGGATCGTTCGGGTCAGATAGGAGTTACCGCGACTAGTGGCGTATTATTTGCTGCAAATGCTCTTGCCATGATGTTGCGGCCGATGTTACATGGAGCAGCATCTGCCGGTTTGGCTAGTGTTTTTCTGATTGTTATAGATTGGTGATTAGGCCTGGCGACGGTTGTCGTTGCTGTTGTTGTTTGGTACGCATACCACCGTCTAATGCAGCAGTATCGCATTGTTGAGCGTAACAAAGGAGTACACAATGAGCATAGTGCTGCACAGGTTCTAGAGTTTGCACAGGTTCAGCCGATGTTGCGTGTTGCAGGCTCAGATTCATTGGGGAAGCGATCAGTTCGTGCTGGCATACGTGAGCAATTCTTTGCGCAGCAGCAAACTCAAAAAACTGGCGAGATGGTTATGGGGCTCCTGGCTACGATCATCATGATAGTAGCGTTGCTATTGATGCATTAGCAACCGTGTTGCTGCTTAACGGTCGGTTAGCAGGAGGTACCTATATTGGTGTTATCGTACTAGTGTTTATCCTTGCTCGGGTGACAATGTCCGGTTTGCCCTATGGAGAAGGATTACAGGCTGCTCGTAATACGCTTGGCGAAATTCAGAAGATCCTCGATGCCCACACACTATGTGAACCCGAAAACTCGGCACAATTGACAAATTATGCTTTAGATTTTCATGAGGTTAGCTTTGGTTATGAGCCGAGTACCTCAGTGCTTAACAATATCAATTTCCATATTGAACCTGGTACGACTACTGCTTTGGTTGGGCCGAGCGGTTGCGGCAAGAGCACACTACTTAAGTTAATTGTACGGTTTTATGACGTGGACAAGGGAATGATTTGCATTGGTGGTATCGATGTACGTGAACTTGGCACCCGTACAGTATTGGATTCACTTGCAATGGTTTTCCAAGATGTTTATTTGTTTGAAGACACTTTATACGAGAATATTCGCTTAGGACGTCATGATGCGACGAAGGAAGAAGTGTTACACGCAGCGGAACTCGCTGGTGTAACCGCGATTGCTGAGAATCTTCCGGATGGGTTTGAGACTCTAATCAGTGAAGGTGGGCAGAATCTTTCTGGTGGTGAGCGACAACGTGTTTCCATTGCTCGTGCTTTGTGAAAGAATGCACCTATTGTATTGCTTGATGAGGCGACTAGCTCTCTTGATATTGAGAATGAACATTTAGTTATGCGCGGGTTAACAGAGCTATCCCGGAAACGTACCACTATTGTGATTGCTCATCGGCTCAATACTATTCGTGATGCAGACCAGATCGTAGTGTTTGGTTCTACTGGTTATGTGGAAGCTATTGGTACTCATGAAGAGCTTATTGAGGTATCACCACGGTATCGTAAGTTTTGGGATGAGAAAAGTTGATGCTAATAATTGGAAGCTTTAATGTGATAACAAGTATATGCTGGAAAAACTGCTAGTGATCCTTTTCTTCCAAAAAATCGCAACATGCGTTCTAAAGTTGCACTAGTGGGTTCGTCGAAAATAAAAATCTCCCGGTTGCTGATCAGTGCAGCGGAGATGGCAACGTGTTGTCGTTTAACATCGAATAGTTGATAATGCACATCATGCATTACTAGGTAGGAATATTGGTGCTGTCGTCGAGGTGTTCTCAGTTTATGGTTACCAATATTTACAGTGTTGTTGGCTTTAAACTCAATGCCGGTCAGCGTACACATGCTAAAAGGAATAAAAATATTGCCCTAAGGTAAAAACGCTGTTCTGACCTTGTGCTGGTATCTGTTCATTATGTTTTCATTGATTACAATCTAAATCGCACACAAAAACAACCCACACAAGCTTGAGCAAAAAGCTTATGCGGGTTGTAGCGGTGTAGACGGCAGTAGTGTTTATAAAACATTAAAGCAAAAGTAGATCAAAAGGTGTTTTTCGAACCTCATCATAGTGAGCTAGATGTTTTTCTAGTTTCTCCCATTGTGCTGGATCAATAGCATCGGTTGCGGCTTTGATAATTGCTGCTTCTGGGGTTCCCCAAGCGATTGGCACTGGAGAGATTTGATCCCAGGTTTGTTTGTTCGCGGCGCTGCGGTTTCCGGTGACCGCAACGCTGGGTACTTTTTCACCAACTGTACGACTATGACCTGCCAAGTTGCTAATAGTGCGTACGGCTAGAGCCGGCTGGGGGTTAGTGCCGGTGGAATCAGCGTCGACAAGCGCCATAATGGACATATCGCGAGGATTAATTTCAGTGATAATGGCCGGTACGAGCTCATAGGAATCATAGAGTGATTGTGCCGAGCCAACTAGGCGAGGAAATACTGGGATGAGGATAAAACTAATCAGTGCCACGATAGTGAAGCAAGCGAAGATAATTACGCCCACCATTGCGCCCAGCCAAGAATAAAAACCCGCACCAATAGCTAGCAGAATGAAGCTAAAAATTGCTGCCGAAAGCTGTAAGCGCTTTGTGTCTTTGAGCAACTCGTTGTTTCTTTGTGCATGAGCTTTATCGACTACAAAGTGAAAGTTCGCCATGATGATTAATTATGCCTTCTCCGCATCAGACTGGCCAGGATAACCGGTGACAATGGGCAAGAATGTAGTTAGGTCTTCTGCACTACAAATACGGTAGCCATAACCTTGCTCGGCAAGGAAACGTTGCCGGTGCGCTGCATAGTCAGCATCAATGCTGTCACGGCTAACCAAAGTATAAAAGTATGCTGCGCAACCATCTGCCTTGGGGCGTAATAACCTGCCTAAACGTTGGGCTTCTTCTTGTCGGGAGCCAAAAGTACCCGATACTTGAATAGCGACAGTTGCTTCGGGAAGATCAATAGAAAAATTAGCAACTTTGCTGACTACTAACGTAGTGATCTCACCGCGTCGGAAGCGATTAAAAGCTGATTCGCGCTTTTTGGTTGAGGATTTACCATCAATGACCTCTATACCTAGATGGGAACCGATTTCTTCGAGCTGATCCACATAAGCACCAATAATTAAAGTAGGTTGCCCATGGTGGTGCTGCAAGATCTTTTCCATAGCACGGATTTTGGTATGCGCACAGGCAGCAATGCGGTAGCGATCATTGGACTCAGCAGTAGCATAGAGCATTCGCTCGGTGTCGGTCATAGTAGTGCGTACTTCTACACACTCGGCAGTGGCAATAAACCCTTGGGCTTCTAGATCCTTCCACGCAGCGTCGAAACGCTTAGGTCCAATAAGGGAAAACACATCTCCTTCGCGACCATCTTCACGCACTAAAGTAGCAGTAAGGCCGAGTCGGCGGCGGGATTGTAGATCAGAGGTCATGCGAAACACCGGTGCAGGAAGCAGGTGTACTTCGTCGTAGATAATAAGACCCCAGTCGCGGGAATTAAAGAGCTCTAGGGCGCGGTATTCTCCCTTGGTTTTACGAGTAACTACCTGGTAGGTCGCAATAGTTACCGGGCGAATTTCTTTTTTCTCACCGGAATATTCGCCAATCTCTTCCGGGGTAAGGCTAGTACGTTTCAGCAGTTCATCGCGCCATTGCCGGCCAGCAACTGTATTAGTGACCAAAATTAGCGTGGTTACCTGTGCTTTAGCCATTGCTGCGGCACCCACCATAGTTTTACCAGCACCACAGGGAAGAACGACTACACCAGAGCCACCGGCCCAAAAAGATTCTGCAGCTAATTCTTGATAATCTCGTAACTGCCACTGTTCGTGTTCGGTGCTTAATGCGATTGGATGTGCTTCACCATCAACATAACCGGCTAAATCTTCGGCCGGCCAGCCTACTTTGAGTAACTCTTGTTTGAGTCGACCGCGCTCGGAAGGGTGCACCACAATATAGTTTTCGTCGATAACTTGTCCAAGCATGGGGACGATCTTTTTATGACGTTGAAGCTCCGCTAAAATCGCCGGCTCTTCTGATTCAATAACTAATCCATAAGCCGGGTGCATATGCAGACGTACTCGGCCATAACGGCTCATAATTTCTGCAATATCAATCAGCAGTGATTGGGCGACCGGAAAACGGGAAAAACGCTCTAGCGCATCAATTACATTTTCGGCATCGTAACCAGCGGCACGCGCGTTCCATAAGGCAAGCGGGGTAATACGATACGTATGCACATGTTCTGGGGCACGTTCTAACTCAGCAAAAGGTGCTAGTGCAGCTCGGGCGGCAGCAGCTTGTTCATGATCGGTTTCTAATAAAACAGTTTTATCCGACTGCACGATTAATGGACCCACAGCATCTCTTTCTTATTCTTCAACTTGTTGCAGTATAGATTTATGCGTAACGACGACTGCTATAGTCCACTAACGCCGGATTGACCTGGTATGTTCCCACTAGCTCGTAGTTACTTGTTCGATTTTATCGAGAGCAATACTGCGTCGTACGCCCGCAGTATCTATAGCGGTGAGCACACCAGCATGAATCATAATTGGCGACACTAATAGCTGTGTGCTTGAGTCATTTATGGTAGTTGAGTCTGCTTTTAAAACCACCTGTATCTGCTGGTTAGTAGCAATTGCCGCTTTGATTTTTTCTGTGGTACTGCTTATCTGTGGTTCTAATGAGGCATTACTAGTAGGCCGAAGCGTATGCACCATTCGAGCAATAACTTCTTGGGTTATAAGCGGTGGGTGAGTTTTTACCGGAGCACTGACCTGATAGCCAGCACCAAGAATGTCGATAAGCTCGCCGGTGTTATTTTCTGCAGCAATATGAAAGCCATGCTCACCTAGGGTGGTAATAAGCGTGCCTAAAGGAAGGGAAGAAATTAAAATTTCTGGGGCAATACGACGCAAGGACAAACTGCTACTTATTGCAGAGTTCATAATTGCGTCGATAAGCAAAGGATTATTTGCCCGGATATAACTGGTAGCTAGTCCGCCACGGATAGTGCCGTGTTCTGTGGCAGCATCGGTGATAAGAAATTCAATTGCTTGAGGCAGATCACCGTGATAGCGACGCAAGAAATTAATCATTTCTTCCGAGCTATGGCCATGATCGAGCCCGCGACGAACTGATTCATTGTTGAGCCGATAAATACTAGCTACGCCATAGGATTCGATGTCTGCGATACTACTCAGAAACTTATGCATCTCCCAGCTCAGTGGTCCAGGAGCCACAATGGTCATATCGGGTTGAATAATAAGTTGCTCAGTTATGGCTGGGGTATGTTGTGTCATAGTGGTAGCAAGTGCTTCAATTTGGTGGCAGATATCGCGGGCAAAGATAGTTCCTTGATTATCCACGAGTAAACCTAAGAACCTGGCCTCATGGAGAATATGATCTCGGATCTGTGGGTGTAATCTGGCCGCACGCAGCGGGCTATCTATAGCAGCTACACTTGCGAAATCTTCGATAATAAGTGGCTGCTCGGAAGTGGAAAATAGACAAAGTAGATTAGCTTTCGCCGCAGGAAGTGAACCAATAAATGTTTCATCTTCTAAGGCACGCAAAGGCTTATTAGTCGTACCAGGTGTACCAACCAACCAGGCAGCAAAGGTTGCTTGGTTAAGCCAAGCAATTGCTAGTAAATACCATTGTTGGGCAAGATCAGCCTGTTCCCAGGTTTCACTTAATTCAGTTACTCCTAAATAACTTGATAGGTCTTCTGGTTCAGGTGTTGGGCGAAGTGCACCACGTTCGATAAGACCTGCAGCTAGTGCGATCCCGATAAGCCTTAGCGTGGTGAGTTCATTACTGCGAAGCTCCTTGGCTAGGTGAGCTAACGGGCGAACTCCTAAAGCATTATTTTTAAGCAAGGGTAGTGGGGTTATGCGAAGAAAACTAAGCATCATTCGCATAAGTCGAACTACTTCTAGGCCTTGACCAGTAGCTTGGGTAGTTATATCGCTTGCTTTTCGACGTTCAAGCTCAACGTAGTTAATAACCCGAGGAGTTTCTTGGCGTAGTAATGCTCGAGTGACCTCAGAAAGGCGTACGGTGCGCGCATCAAGCTGAATGAGAATGCCATTTTTAATAAGATCATGGTAATTCTCCCGCATGATAGTGCTACCACCTTGGCGCAGGATATTACGCAATAAGAATAATTGTGGTTTGGTTAATGTGGAAAAACTAGCGCTAATATCTGCTGCAGTAGGTAGCCCTGGAAAATCAACATGAAAACGCCCAAATGCTGAAACCTCTGCTGCATGCGGAGCCAGCGCACTGGAATCGTCGATAGGAAAAGCAAGTGCAGCATCGTAGAGCCGCCCTAAACCAGCGCTAGTATGTTGCGATCCTAAAAGGGAACTGGTGAGCGCATAAAGTTCGGGGTGATCAATAGGATGAATTCCACCCCCGAGGACCCGTAATGCTTCTAGAACAATAAGGGCGGGAGCATTAAGAGATAGGGAAGCCTCATTTTGAGAATAGCCAATTTCTAATCGACCCATAAACGCACTGGTAGTTGGTGGAATTGGGTAGAGGACATCGCGGCGAGTATGGATGATTCGCGCGAGTTGTTGCGTATCAGTAGTTTCTAGCCAGGTGGAAAAAGCGGCGGTAGGTGAAAAAGAAGTCATTGTGAGCTTTAGTGTAGTAGGTCAATCAGGTGACATTTGCCGATAAAGAATGAAACAATAGTGCGTATGGCTAATGTTGAGAAAAAAGGATATGTTGATCCGGGCTGGCCTGAGCACGTGCCAGGAGACGGACACGTCGTTACTGAGTTGATTGCTAAGATTGCTGGTGCTAACAGTCCCTATGGTGATATCGAGTTTCCTGTGCCGGCTGAAGAACTTGGTTACGTGCACCCTTATACTCGTATTAATAAATAAATCGTTAATAAAAACACCCAAGGAGCAGGTTTTACCTTTCCTTGGGTGTTTTTAACACCTAGGGCAGTTTGAGCCCAGGCGGGTACTTATTTACCTAGTGGTAGCTAATAAGTAAAAGCCGCATCTAAAAAACAGATGCGGCGATTTTATTGCTTCAAGCTATAACGCTTGAAGTATTAAGCGGCAAGAATGCCATCAATGGTTTCTTTGTTTGCGTTGTAGAAAGTGTTGAAATCTTCGCGGTTAGTTTGGTAGAAGCTTTCTACTTCTGCAGGAACAGACATACCGAAGGTAGCGAGGCGACCCTTAAGTGCATCGTAGATGGCATCAGAAGCATTGGAAGAGTTCTGCTCGGCGCTGAGTACAATTTCTTGAACTGGTGCTGGAGCGTTCACAACAATATCGCGTGGAGTTGGAGCGGAGTTAAGACCAAGCTTCGAGGAGCAAGAAGGCCATGCTCGCCAGCCCTGGCCAGCAAGAACCTTTTCTGCAACAGCGATCTGCTGTTCACGAGTTGCCTGATAAGCATAGGTAGCGTACTGCTGGCCGCCATATGCATTCCAGGTGGAAGGGGAGAACTGGAGGCCACCGTGGTAGCCATTACCGGTGTTAATAGACCAGTTGCCGCCAGCCTCGCATTGTGCGAGACGATCCCAGTCAGAGTCTGGAGCTGCGTTTGCGATAGGGGCGAGCAAAGTAGTGGCGGTGCCGACTGCGACGGTTGATGCTGCAATCTTTTTGAACATAGATGCAGACTTGCGTGCATGACGTGCCATAAGTGAAAGTTTCCTCTCGTTGTGTCGCCGTAGTGTAAACAGGTAGTTTTTGTTATAAGAAAAACTATTCCTACCTGTTCCCTTGCTTGCTTATGAGTTTGTGTATGGGATGTGAAGCCGAGGCTTACATCTTAAACGGTCAAGTACTCTGTGTGCCGTTAATGTGAACCCATTTTTTGCTCAAGCAAGGGAAATGGCGAAAGCAAAAATGACGGTTGCACTGGCACCTGATCACATAGCCTAAACGTTTATAACGAATGTGTCACGTTTTTGGATATAAAAGACACCGTTTTTCTAAAAAATGTGCTCCTATAGTCAAGATAAAAGCAAAGCTCAGTGGGGGTATTGAAGAGTTTTCTGTGAATTTGTAACACAAGGTTATTTTTTGTCACACGCTGTGTACGTAACGCGGTTGTAGGTACCGAAAGATAGGATGTCGGACAGCTAAAGCGGAAAACAGCACGATCGAAGCGTCGATAAGCGTCGATAAGCTGAGAAAAATAGTGCAGCTAACCTTTGGTTAAGCTAGACCTGAATATGCTGTTTATAGTGCTACAATAATAGTTTCGCGTAAGTTAAAAACGATAAAGATAAAACAAGAGAAAGGACGAACAACATGCCAATTGGCAAAGTGAAATGGTATAACGCTGAACGCGGTTTTGGGTTCGTCTCTAATCCGGATGGCGAGGACTGTTATGTTAGCCAAAAGGTATTACCGCCTGGTGTAGAAGAACTTTATCCTGGGCAACGTATCGAGTTTGATTTTGTTAGTGGACGTAAAGGGCCACAGGCACTTCGGGTTCAATTAGTAGATAAGCCAAAACAGCGTAAGGTGCAGCACAAGTTCCCACCAGAGGAATTAGCTAGCATGATTGCTGATTTGGCAACAACCTTAGAAAGCAGTGTGCAGCCAGTGCTTGCGCAAGGTCGGTATCCTGATCGAAAAGAAGCTACCCAAATTGCTAAGATTTTGCGGGTAGTAGCTGATGAACTTGACGTTTAGGCATTAATCGCAGCGTTAAAACATATGCTGTTGCTGAGTGTTCAAAAATAGTGAGCCGTCTGCATACATTCATGCAGACGGCTTCTTTAATAGTCCTTTAATAGCAGTGTAGGTGTATGGGGCTTAGCTCAAGCATTGCGGATAAGTCTTGCTAGTTGGTGGCAGCAGAATCTGCACTTTGAGAATCTTCGCTGCCGGAGTCATCGAAAGTAATACTTTCAGCGTATTTAGTGCCAATAGACCAGGTAACCGTATAAGGCGCTTCTGCTCCATGAGCATCATGTCCGATAAGAACTGAGGTTACCTCGATTATTGCAAGGCGTGGGCGAGTATTTATATCGCTAGTAGGGTTAGCGGAACCAGCAATTTCGACGGTGGTTTGCTCGTGAGCGCGATAATATTTTTCATCATTGGCTGCTGGATCGTCGTAAATGCTTAGCAGCATCCAATCATGATCATAGATTTCTTCCGGTAGATCCAGCTTAACTGTGTCATTTTCACCAACAGATAAACTGGTTATTTCATATTCTTTGACTTCCATACCCAGCTCAGCGATGGTGTAAGGGGAAACCTCAACGACCTGATCACCTACAGTGGCGCGGATGGTGATATCAGCAGGTTCTAGTCCTGGTCGGTTATTCCACCAGTTTTGAAACACTACCGAGGCAACTACGATCACCACCACCGCAATAAGCAGGATGAGTATTTGCAGTAAATTCTTTTTCTTGGTCGTAGAGCTTGGCATGGTTATCTATCCTAATAAGTTGACTGAGTTCCGATACAGATGTGTTGGTAATATTCGGTATTTTCACTCAAAACGCACCTTATACATATCTGGCCACCGTTTACCAGTAATAAGGAAACGATCTTCTTCCGGCAAATAAGCAATGCCATTAAGCACATTATTGGCATCAGCAGCTGCATTATTTTCTAGGCTACTGGCATCAATAACTGCAGTAACCTCACCACTATTTGCGTCAATACGAATAATGTCGGTGGTTAAAAAGATATTCGCATATACCTGACGCCGACCATCTTTTTCTACACACTCCAGCTCATTAAGCTTGTCAACCGTTGTAGCAGTTGCGGATTGATCCGTAACTATTATCCGTCGTTTTTCAACGAAAGTGTCTGGGCCAAGTACTCGCAACTCATTTGTTCCATCAGACATAATGAGCTCATTAGCAAAAGAACATAATCCCCACCCTTGACCTGGGTAAGAAACTTTTTCTATTTCTGTTAAAGTGGCAGCATCACGTTTAAAAGCCACCCCAGATTTCCAGGTTAATTGCCATACAACATCACCAATTTTGGTAGCTCCTTCGCCAAAATACTGTGGTTCGAGCCAGTGGCGATGTTTTTCTTCGAGACCACCTAGCTGAGTATAAAAAATGCGGGACTCATTATATTGCCCAGTGCTAATAAGTAGTTGATTATCAACTACTTCGATTCCTTGCGTAAACCAGAACTCACTAGCTGGGTAGCGTTTTTCGACTACTGGTTGCAGCTTTTCGACGGTTGGTGAAACTCCAGGTAAGACTGTTAAGAAAGAACAGGCGCTTAAACTTAGTGCGGTGCATGCACTGAGCACGATAATTTTGGTAGGAGTTCTCCGAAATATCATGGGTATATCATGCCTGATGTGTATCAAAGGTGGGGATCAGGGGATAATAGGCGGGTGCACACTCTGAATAGACGAAGAGATAGAGATGAAAAACCGCATCTGCTTTTAGGACGAGTGGCTGTGAAAGTAGCTCGTCGCGCGTTGGTTGAACTTGATGAAGGCGAAGTTGGCCGACATATGGGTGCAAGCCTAGATAACGATCATGTAGCAACCCACCGTTTTCAGGCAATGGTAGCTGGCTATGACGGCTGGGAATGGAATGCAGTGCTTGCTTGTGCCAAAGGGACAAGATATATCACGGTCAATGAGGTGGCGTTAGTCCCCGGACGGTTTGCGTTACAAGCACCTCAGTGGGTTCCTTATGCCGATCGAGTACTACCCGGTGATTTAGGGCCCAAAGATCAACTACCCCCACGCGATGATGATCCTCGACTGACGGAATCTGAGGGAAAGAAGATATTAAGTGATTTTGGGGTACAAGACACTATTAACCGTTGGCAAGCAGGTATTTTTGGCGCAAGTTCTGCTTATGCCCAAAATGCTACGTTTCATTGTGAAAGTTGCGCATTCTTTTTACCGTTAGCACATCACGATAACGTGGGAGCCTGTGGAAATCAGTATGCTTTTGACGCCAAAGTAGTTACTGCTGATTATGGCTGTGGGGCACATTCTCAAACCCCGCCGGCGGAACCGCTTTCCACACCGGGTGCTGTGCCTTTCGATGATGAATTGCCGGTGGTTTTATAGCACCTGCGAACATAGGCTAGGGCAAAGAAATTTTTGTTGTTTCTTCTGCATAGTTAAGTTGCAGATATCAGAAATATAAAACATGATGCCCAGTGGATGTGAAATAGCTCTCTCCCATTTGGATTCTACCGAACGACCGTTGCACACTTAGAGCTGGAAAATAGATTTCCACCCTAGAAGAACTCTCATGGTGCGCGATGCATCCAAGTTCGCCACCCATTTTGCATGGAGAAACTATGACGAATACCTCGGCCACAGCCAATAAGGGCTTTATGGACCGATATTTTAAGATCTCTGAGCGTGGTTCTACCATCGGCACTGAAATTCGTGCCGGCGTAGTCACGTTCTTTGCGATGGCTTATATCATCATCCTTAACCCATTGATCCTAGGCACCGGAGCCGATATCAATGGGAAAGTACTTGGTATCCCACAAGTTGCTGCAGCTACTGCATTAGCTGCAGGTGTAATGACTATTGCTTTTGGCCTTATCGCTCGTTATCCCTTTGGTATTGCTGCCGGACTAGGAATTAACACCCTGGTCGCTGTGACCATGGTTTCCACTGAAGGATTGACCTGGGAAGAAGCCATGGGACTGGTAGTTCTCGACGGCGTGATTATTGTGCTGTTAGCGGTTTCTGGTTTCCGAACCATGGTTTTTTCCGCAATTCCACAAGATATCATTGCCGCAATGGGCGTAGGCATCGGCATGTTTATTGCCATGATTGGCTTGGTTGATTCCGGTTTTGTTCGTCGTATTCCCGATGCTGCCAACACCACGGTGCCAGTGGGTTTGGGAACTAATGGTTCTATTGCCTCCTGGCCTACTTTTGTTTTTGTTATCGGCTTATTAATTTGCGGTGTGCTGGTTATTCGTAAAGTACGTGGTGGATTGTTTATCGGTATTTTAGCTACCACCATTATTGCGATGATCGTGGAAGCCTTAACCGGGGCAAGCTCTTCAGCGACAAATCCCACTGGTGGTTGGAGCCTTGCGGTACCAGCAGTGCCAGATTCTTTTGGCGGTATCCCAGATTTAAGCATTGTTGGTGATATTTCTCTAGTAGGTGCTTTTAGTCGTGTGGGTGCTTTAAGCGCTACTTTGTTACTGTTTACCCTGGTACTGGCTAATTTCTTTGATGCCATGGGAACAATTACCGCATTAGGTAAACAGGCTGGTCTTGCTGATGAAAAAGGCATTGTGCCAGATCTGAAGAAAGCACTTGTTGTAGAAGGTGCTGGTGCGATTGTTGGTGGTGTTGCTTCAGCAAGCTCGAATACCGTGTACGTGGATTCTTCAGCAGGTATTGCCGATGGCGCCCGCACTGGTTTAGCTAACGTTGTGACCGGTGTTCTTTTCCTTTTAGCAATGTTTCTTACCCCGCTGTATGAGGTTGTGCCTATTGAAGCAGCCGCACCAGTGCTTGTTATCGTGGGTGCAATGATGATTACGCAGGTGCGCGAGATCAACTTCACCAAGTTTGAAATTGCACTGCCAGCATTCTTGACCATCGTGGTTATGCCATTTACCTACTCCATTGCTAATGGTATTGGTGTTGGTTTTATTACGTATGTGATTATGGCTGCCGCTGCTGGTAAAGCCAAGAATGTACATTGGGTTATGTGGCTAGTTGCTGGCTTGTTTGTACTCTTCTTTGCTGTTGATCCACTACTGAATGCAGTGTCTTAAAAAATTTATTGCATAGTTAAAATCGACGCAGGCTAACAATGCGTGGTCGATGAGTATGCTCTTGAACAACCCCAAGGTTCTTTGGTTCCTTGGGGTTGTCGCGTTTATGCTCATAGCTTGTGATCCATATCCAGCAGGCAACCGATAACCGTGTCGATGATTTCCGAGACCTGAAACATTCAGATAACCGCCCCGATCTTCCCGGTGGTAAAGGATTAATCATTGCCGAAGGCCCACTAGTGGTGGGGCGTTTATTGCGATCACGTTGTAGCGTGCGTTCCATTGTGGGATTTCCGGCTAAATTGGAGAAGTTCCTTGCTGATTCCGAAACTGCTCAACTAGTCGCCGAGGCCAATATCCCGGTGTATAGCATTGATCGGGAAACACTAGCTCACGTCGCTGGTTATGATATGCACCGTGGTTTATTGGCAGCTGCGGATCGTCCTGCAGCGCTTGATATTGATGAGGCAATTAAAAACGCACGCACCATCGCGATTCTGGAAGGAGTCGGTGATCATGAGAATATCGGCGCCATGTTTAGAAACGCAGCTGGTATGGGAGTTGATGCCATTCTTTTTGGAAACGGTTGTGCTGATCCGCTTTATCGTCGCGTCGTTCGGGTATCGATGGGGCACGTATTGCGGTTACCTTTTGCCCATTTCGGCGGAAAATCTACCACCTGGCATCGCGAATTACAGCAGCTTGTCGACGCTGGCTTCCACTTAGTGTCGCTTACCCCAGATTCTCAGGCAGATCACCTTGCTGATGCGCTTATTGACGATGAAGGCAACGCATATAAGAAGGTGGCGCTATTAGTGGGTGCAGAAGGACCAGGGCTGAGCGAACACGCTATGCGAGCAACCCATGTGCGTGCTCGGATTCCCATGGCACCGGAAACTGATTCTTTGAATCTGGCTACCGCAGCGGCAATTGCATTTTATGAACGCGACCGTAGTATTCGTTAACGGCCTAGTTTTTTACGTAATGCGTTAGAAAACTCGCTCACCCTTGTTTTGGCGTGCAGTGCATTACGGTGTACGTGCTGCCAACTGCTTTGGGCAAGAGTAGTTAGTTTTTCACTGGTGGGTTGTCTATCTGGGTTATCAAGATCGGGGTAGTCGTCTGGAAAATCTTCATAGTCGTCATAATCACTATGAATACCGAGGCCTAATTTTGTGGAAGCCTCGGTAGCAAGTTCTGCCATTGATGGTTGGGGTAGCGCAGTATAGTTGTGCTGTTTAGGTTCGGGACGACCGTCGATAGCGTAGGCAACGACATTAATATCCGGGGCAGTTTTTATATCAATGCCTAACCAGCGTTGCTGTGCTTCTTCGGCAAGTTCGATAGGGATAAAAGGAAGATCGATCCCACCAGTAGCACTGGCTTTTTCCCCAGCCCAAAATGGTGCTTCAAAAGGTTCTGGAACCCCGATGTCTTCATAAACACGTTGTCGACGCGCAGAAAAACTACGCAGTACTTTTCCGCCACGGAAATGGGCAAAACCACCTAGGCCAGTGTGGGTATTGGTGGTAAAAGCATAGACATCTGCTGCTGGTATTGAGGTTAAAATTGCCGGGTCGATTTTTGATAACCAGGCAGCATCAGAAAGCACGGTGTGTACGATAGCTACCCCAGGTAAACCGGCGATATAAAATTCCCCGGGTGATGCCTGTGCAGAACGATTCAAAGCAAATTGACCTATGGGGGTAATGGGCCAGCGTGGGTTAAGCTGCGCTAAATATTTCCGCCCAAATCCACGATCTGCACGTGGGCGACTTTCAATCACTGCGCGTGGATCCGCAGCATTAATAAACCATATGGTTACGGCAGCTTCATGATAAGACTGGGCATCTAGATCATAGGCTGTCATTATTAGCTCCGCGGGCGTTTAGTGTTGGTGCGTACCCCAAGCAACACATCTTCCCAATGTGGGGTGATCGCTTTGCGTCGTCGTTTTGATTGCGTAGTGGTGTTATCTGGGTGTTGTAAAAAATCTTCCCCTTCAGCTTCTACTACTGATTCTGTTGGTTGTTCAGCCGGGGTGGCAGCAATAGTAGGTGTTGGCGAGTCTTGGGCAGCATCTTGTACTACTGGCAGGTCATCGCGGGTATGTTTTATTGAGTACGGCCGAGTGCCAATGAGGGCATCAATACCAGCAACCTGATCTTGATGGCTTAACGATGATAATTTGCGCACCGGCTGAATAAAGTCGGGATCAATAAGATCTGCAGCAGCGCCATTGCGCGCTACCGCTGTGGTTGCACCGGTGCCATGGCGGTGATAAGAATACTCGGCTTCATTTTCGCTCAGCCCGGCTTTCCAACTTATCTTTACAATCCATTGTTGAGAAGGATCCCGGTAGGCATCCCAGGTGGTTTGGCTTAAATCAATATCGCGCGCGGCAAAGGCCGTGGCAAGTATTTCCCATAGGGTGAGTTTTGCTGGACCATCATCGCGTACCGGATGAGATTTTTTAGCAAGCTCAGCAATGCGAGCACGCTCTAATAAAATAGGGTGTGCATAGGTCTCGATACGCGAGGGAACTACATCGTTAAGCTCGGCAACTTCTTCAATAGAAGCGCCGCCTCGGATACGCTCTTGAATCTCACGGGGACGCATTTTTAGTGGGTTGGATTGCCGTGGATCAAATTGAGTCGCTGGCGTAACAGTTTTTTCTACCTCAGTTACCGATGATTCTGGTGTATCTGTGTGTTTCTTTTCGGCAGCGGTGTCGGTAGTGGTGGTATCCGTTGCGACTGGGTGGGTGTGGGTAGTGGTTTCTTCACCGAGCAAAGTTGACCGTAAAGAATCATCGACAGCAAGGAAAAACTGCTTATTGACGTCGTCACGCTCATGAAATACCAGCGAAGTGCGGGTGGATTCACCCGGAACCAAGATTAATTCCCGCATGACGTCTCCTTGGAATAATTAGAACTGACGGTGTATCAGCACTACTGTAACGCAAAAGTCGTAACTATCTGCGTGCGCCGTTAATAAATACTGGTTTAGGCTTGTGCTGCACCCTGATCAAGCAAGAAGTCAATTGCTTGGGTGAGCTTGATAATGTCAGCCGTGTCGATCACAGGGAACATACCTATTCGAAGCTGATTACGGCCAAGCTTACGATAAGGCTCAATGTCTAAGATGCCCTGCATGCGCAATAACGCAGCCAATTGAGCTGCATCAATGGAATCAGCAAAGTCGATTGTGCCCACCACCAAGGAACGATGTGCTGGATCGCTGACAAATGGAGTTGTTTCTACCCGTTGTTCGGCCCAACTATAAAGTGCCTCGGCATTTGCTGTTGTGCGCTGAACCATTTTATCAAGACCGCCATTATCATTCATCCACTGCACCTGGTTTTCGAGCATTAATAAGGTGCTCACAGCTGGGGTGTTATAGGTTTGGTTTTTGCGCGAATTTTCGACGGCTGTATGCAAGCTAAGAAACTCTGGAATGAAACGATTACTTGCGTTGATTTGCTCAATGCGCTCTAGTGCAGCTGGACTCATGGCAGCTATCCACAATCCGCCATCAGAAGCGAAGCATTTTTGCGGTGAGAAATAATAAATATCTGCTTGGCTTATATCAACAGGTAAACCACCAGCACCAGAGGTGGCATCAATAACGATAAGCGAACCTTGGGAACCTATCGGGCGAACTACCGGCACCATAGCGCCAGTAGAGGTTTCATTATGTGCCCAGGCCAATACATCGCAATTATCTATGGCTACTGGATCGGGCGCATGACCAGGGGTGGTTTCAATAATGGTTGGATCATCTAACCAAGGAGCTTTTTTCGCAGCTGCGGCAAACTTGGCAGAGAACTCGCCAAAACTTAAATGTCCAGATTTCTTTTGAATGACCCCAAAAGTAGCCGCATCCCAAAAGGCAGTTGCCCCGCCTAAGCCAAGCACTATTTCATAGCCGTCGGGGAGTGCAAATAGTTCTGTTAATCCTGTTCGGATATTGCCCACAACATTTTTTACCGCTGGTTGTCGGTGTGAGGTACCAATAATTGTGTGTGCACCATCGACAATAGCTTGAATTTGTGCTGGGCGAACTTTTGAGGGACCGCAGCCAAAGCGAGGATCTCTGGGGATAAGATCGCGCGGAATATTAAGAGATTGGTTACTCATGTGACAAGGCTTTCTATTTACTTAGCTAGGTTTTTAGGGAAATAATTCTGCATCGGCTACCCCTGCAGTTATAAACCAAAACGAAAAATACAGTGGTCTGGCAGGAATAGGAAAATTTCGAATGATTTATAGAAATACTATCGTGAATTTGATTGATTTTCTATAGCCCTATTGGTAATTGGTGGGCTGTAGTGCGTTTTTCTGCACCGTGTTGTGGGGTGAAGGGCGCTGAAGATGGCACCTATAAGTGTGATATGTGGGCAATAAAGCACATTTATAGATAGAAAAAAATGTTAATCGGGTGTAGAAAAGGGGAGTAGTGGGGGTGATTTGGGTCAATATGAGCTGCGTATTTGCATTACCTTGGTTTGGCTTGTCGAATGGATCACAGATTTTGTTACACTGTGCACTATCCCACGTTATGTGCGGTGGATACTTGGTGCAGCCTGCAAGTTGGTGCCGAGATAAAAATAAACATCGAGCATAAGTTCTCTTACCCGGTGCTAGGCGTACCGTGGTAGGTGATAGTGGACAGATAATAAATGATGTGCACCCACTGTGGTGGACGTCGATAAGCGATATCAGAGTTACTGGTGGTAGCAATGGATTTTTCGGTACACTTCTGAAACCTTGGTGTCCGTTAATTGCCCTTGCTGATTATTGGTGCTCGTCGAGGCAAAAATATGATGACAGAAAGGGACGCTGTGGCTACTGAAAACATTGACAAAGCCGTACTGCACTACCCAGGCGGCGAATTTGAAATGGATGTTGTCAAGGCCTCTGAGGGTAATGATGGCATCGTACTAGGTAATATGCTGGCTCAGACTGGGTTAGTTACCTTTGATCCTGGATATGTGAGCACTGGTTCTACGGAATCCAAAATTACCTATATCGACGGTGACGAAGGAATTTTACGCCATCGCGGTTATGACATCGCTGATCTAGCGGAAAATGCCACCTTCAATGAGGTGTCTTATCTACTTATTAAAGGACATCTGCCTAACCAGCAAGAATTGCGATCTTTTAATAATGAAATCCGACATCACACCTTGTTGCATGAAGATTTTAAGTCGCAATTTAGTATCTTTCCTCGCGATGCTCATCCCATGGCAGTGCTGGCGTCCTCAGTAAATATTTTGTCGACGTACTACCAAGATCAACTTGACCCGCTTGACGAAGAGCAGCTGGATAAAGCTACCGTGCGGCTACTAGCGAAGATACCGATGCTGGCTGCTTATGCTTATCGAGCATCAAAAGGTGCGCCGTATATGTATCCAGATAACTCGCTGAATGCACGAGAAAACTTCCTTCGCATGATGTTTGGCTACCCGACCGAGCCTTATGAGGTAGATCCAATTGTTTCTAAGGCTCTTGATCGTCTGCTTATTTTGCATGCAGATCATGAACAAAACTGTTCTACCTCAACGGTTCGTATGATCGGTTCCGCACAGGCAAATATGTTTGTCGCTATTGCCGGTGGTATTAATGCGTTGTCCGGCCCGTTGCATGGTGGAGCTAATCAAGCCGTGCTAGAGATGCTAGAAGATATCGACAAGCATCACAACGGAGATGCGACAGAGTTTATGAACCGGGTCAAGAACAAAGAAAAAGGCGTTCGTCTTATGGGATTCGGGCACCGAGTATATAAGAATTATGATCCGCGAGCAGCCATTGTTAAAGAGACCGCACATGAGATTCTAGAACACCTTGGTGGGGATCCCTTGCTAGATCTGGCCATGAAACTAGAAGATATTGCGCTAAACGACGATTATTTTGTCTCTCGCAAGCTATATCCCAATGTAGATTTTTATACCGGTTTAATCTACCGAGCAATGGGCTTTCCGACGGAGTTCTTTACCGTATTGTTTGCTATTGGCCGCTTACCAGGTTGGATCGCCCAGTATCGTGAGCAGCTGGCGACAATGACAAAGATTAACCGTCCTCGTCAGATTTATACTGGTGAAAAGCTACGTAAAGTAACTCCACGCGCATCGCGTTGATAGAATTAATGGAACAATATTGATACTTACTAGCTGGTGGGAAGGTCCATACAATCAAGCTATATCTTTGTCAGTTAGTAAGTTAATGGGATTAAGTAGACATATCAATAAGAAAAGCTAAAGAGAATATAAGAATGTAGTTTCATTAGCGTTTCTGAGCTGCTTTTTGAGGTCGAGCACGTAATTACCCAGTACAATGGGTTTGCGGTGCTCGACTTTAGCATTGGCATAGTAAAAAAATATGCCAGATATGTGTTTTCACTAATGAGTTGAGCAAGATTTGTTAAACGATCCCAGGAGTTTCAACCCATGGAAAAACCCCATATTGAGGTCCCTACCGACCCGGCACCAGAAGACATTGTTATTACTGACATCATTGAAGGTACCGGCGAGCAAGCACAGCCAGGCGGTTTGGTCGAAGTCCACTATGTTGGTGTTGAGTATGAGTCCGGCCAGGAATTTGACTCTTCCTGGGATCGAGGCGAGTCCATCACCTTCCCACTATCTGGTTTGATTGCCGGCTGGCAAGAAGGCATTCCGGGGATGAAGGTTGGCGGTCGCCGTCAACTTGTTATCCCACCGGAGGCTGCATACGGCCCAGCAGGTGGCGGACATCCATTATCTGGTCGTACCTTGGTTTTTGTCATCGATCTCATTAGCCTCGGCGACTAATACTGCTTTTGCTTTTACTGCACCTAGTAGCATTGAATATGCTGGTAGGTGCGGTTTTTGTTTTTTAGTTTATGGATATTCGTCGAAAAGCTGTGAAAGATAATAAAGCGTGGCACAGACCGATCCGATAATTTTTTCTGCTGAGATGGGATAAATGAAGACAACGTTATTAGTTGAAGATCGAGAAAAAATTCGAATTCTTAAACTTAACCGCCCAGAAAAACGCAATGCGCTTTCCATTGATTTATGTAATCAAATTAAGCACGCTGTTGTTGATGCTGAGCAGAAGGCAAAAAATGAGGATCTTATTCGGGCAATTATTATTCGCGGCGAAGGACGAGCTTTTTGTTCTGGTGCAGATTTAAGCCAACCTGTGGATACTACGGCAGACAAAAGCAATGCGGGAGTGTATAGCGATGGCTTTCGCGAAAGTCTCGCAGCAATGTTGCGTGCTCTGTGCGAAGTAGAACTACCAGTTATTGCTGATATTGATGGTCCCGCAGTTGGTGCAGGGATGCAGTTGAGCTTAGCCTGTGATTTCCGATTAGTCGGGGAGCGAGCATGGTTTAGTATACCGGCAACCAAACTTGGTTTTGCCCTTGATTCTTGGACTATCCAGCGTGCCCATAATCTACTTGGTGGTGGTTATGCACGCAGGATATTGATGGCTGCTTATCGGTTATCTGCTGTTCAAGCAATAGAATCAGGGTTTGCATTAGAAAAACAAACCGCTGAAAGTAGCTGGTATTTTGCTCAAGAAATATCTTCTTTGGCACCACTTGCCATTGCCCATCATAAGAAAATGCTCAATAACTATGAGGATATTTCATACAATACATCGATCTTTGAACCACAAAACTCTTTTACTCAATGCTGGCAAAGTGATGATGTGCTAGAAGCGCGCCGGGCACGACAAGAAGGTCGGTCGCCGGTGTTCCGGCGTCGCTAAGCAAAAAGGTGGGGGACTAGGTCTTCACTTTCTTTCTGGTCCTGGTTATCTAACACGTATGATAAATGAAATCTTTTTATCTTATGGAGGGTGAGTGGAAAATTCTGCTTTCGTAGTGCCTATGGCCAAAGTAATGAGTACTTTTACTTGTGGCGCACTACTTGTTGCTACGGCTTTTTGGGCACTTGATAGTAGCGAAAAAACGCCTATTCCAACCCAGAAAATAGCAGTTACGCATCCATCGGAGCTCTACGTTGCCCCTATTGCTGAACCTATTTTTGATGAAGAACGGTCACAATTTACTGCTATTTCGCTTGGCGACGGAACCTGGCAGGGAACTAGCTCGCAGCGTTTAGCTCGTTCAGCGTTGAGCCTGTCCAAGCTGTATATTGCTGATTATGTGCTTTCTCATGGCACCCTAATTGAGCGTGGCATGGTAGAACCGATGATTCGGGAATCTAATGATGATATGGCGACTATTCTTTTTCAACGCTATCCGGAAAGTATTGCCGAAATCGCTAAAAAGTATCATTTATACTCTACAAAACCCGCTGAGCACTGGGGATATTCGCAAACCTCGAGTTTTGATGTGGCATATTTTCTCTATCAGCTTATTCGCAATAATCCGCAATCGCCGATTTTAGAGTGGATGCGTACCATAGCCCCTGCGGCAGCCGATGGCACGGAACAAAATTTTGGTACTGCTCTTCTTAACGGTGTTGAAGGAAGCAAACTAGCTTGGAGCAACGACCATACTTTATTTTCTTCGGCTAGTTTCGGCGATGGTTATGTTGTAGTTGCTATGGTGCAAGGCGATGCCGACGATCTTAATCACTATGTTCAAGCACAAAGAGGTTCTGCAATCGCAGAACCTCCACAGCGCAACTAGCAGTTAACTTGGTTAGCTATTAGCTAGATGACTGAATGATTTTTAATGCCTGATTAATCTGATCTTGGGTAGGCATGGGCAGGTTTTTTAATTCCGGTGGAATTGGCAGTTGTGAAGAAAGCTGGTTGAGATCGGGAATCGCAATATTGCCTGATGGGATATTCGGGATATGTGGCGCTGCTTGCCCCGGTGTCCATTGACCCCAGTCAGCAGTGTAAACATGGTTAATATCAACCTCGATACCGTCAATAACACCTCGTTTACCAGCAACCTGGTGAATATTGATGCGATTATTAATTCTTCCTTGTGAACCCCAATCGTGTTGCCAGAAGAATTCCCCTAGCCCATCAGCGGCTGCCCAATCGATAGTGGCGTAGTTGGCATAGACACCCATCTGGTATCCCGAAGCCTTGAGGGCAGTTTGGAACGCCTGCAAATATGGTCGAATAAGCGAGGTATATTCTGTGTGGGTCGGGTTATCATCGATAGCCACGTAAATAGGGCGATTCGTTGGTCCGCCAGCAGCTATATGCAAAGCAATGGCCTGAGGTGCATGAATCGCAGCGCCAGCTGCGCCTTGTTTCCAATCGGCGGTTTCGGCACGGCCAAATTGATAAATCGAAGCAGTAGCCATACCTACCGACGCCATTGCTTGAGTTTCAGCAAGCGTAACAGGCTTACCCTTCATCCACTCAGCTCCTGGACGACGCTGGGATACATACCGAATCGCGCCGATATGGCCTGCGTTTTTAATAGCCTGTGCGCTAGGTACCCCAGCGGAGAAATCAATGATAGTGCCACGCACCGCACCAAGTGCGTGTGCTTGCGGTGCCTGCGCGATACTTAGACCAGCTCCACCGGCAAGGGTAAGCATAGCTGCCTGGAGAAAACGACGGCGGCTCAAGGTAGACATGGAACTCCTTAATATAGGTGGCAGTTTAGCTGTTTAACTGTAACTAAAACACATAGGCCACTTTATTCACATTAGTTCCAAACTGTAACAAATTGTAGTGGGTTTTGACGAGTGGTGAGTGTGGAAAACCACGCTTAGCAAACTTAGAGACAATTGTCTTCATGCTGGAAGATGGAACGTGCTTTAGCTTTGTCTACGATTACTTTCGATCTTTACTGGTTTGATCAACGCTGCGCTAAGTGGGAAGACTAAAACAGTAACTGCACCAGCAGCAACTAACATAGAGGCATTGGTTGTAGACATAATCTCAGAGCTGGTAGCTACTTCAGTGACCGCAACAATAATGGGTAGTGCAGTTGCTGAATAGAGGCTGAGTTTTATTTGATCGCGCGTATTGTTTATGCCAGAACCGGTGTTGGAATATTTTTCCCGCAAAAAGACAGGCAGTCCGCGAGTAATATAGATGAGCGGGATTAGAGTAAGCAGCAACCAGGGTTTTTCTGCTACTGCATGAGGATCGATATTCATGCCCGAGCAGACGAAGAATACAGGGATAAAAAGCCCGTAACCAATAATATCTAGCCGATCTGCTACTGTATGGCGATGTTGTATTGGGACTAGCTGGCGCAGAATAAAGCCTGCTGCGAAGGCGCCAAGAACCACATCGAGTTCAAAGACTGCTGCGACTGCCATTAAGATAGCAAGTATTAAAATAACCAGGCGCATCACTGATTGGTTAGTTGAACTGGCACTATCAAGCAGTGCTTTGCTTACCCAAGGAGCAAGGCGATGAACGGTGCGTGGTACCAGCGCTACCACAATGGCGATAAGGGTAAAAAGCAGCAATATTATTGCCGTGAGCCAGGTTGCTCGTGCAGATAAGAGAAGTGCCATTGCTAGAATCGGGCAGACTTCGCCGATAGCACCATGAATCAAGGTGGATTTTCCAACTGGTTGTTCCAGGATGTCTTGTTGTTTAAGAATGGGTAATAGGGTGCCAATGGCAGTAGAGGTCATAGCTAGGGCGAGCACTATGGCTAAAAGAATATTTCTACCGGCAATAAGATATGCGCCGATAAAACTAAAAATGGCACAAAGTAGCCAGGTTTTAGCGGCATTTTTACCTTCCTTACTCCGAAGGCTATCGGGATCTATCTCATAACCAGCTAAAAGAAAGAGCATGCCAAGGCCTAGTTCTTTAAGTAGGCTAACCCCTCCTGTTTCGCTGGCTAGCCCTAAGCCATGGGGGCCGATAATAACGCCGAAGGCGATAACAAGTACTACTGCTGGAATGCGTTTACCAGTTGCATATGAGATTAACGGCGCTAGAAAAGCGGCGCTCATAATCCAGGCAAAAGAAACAAGTGCGGTAGAGATATCGTGCTCGCTAGCGAGCAGTACTTCGGTGGTCAGTTCCGGGGAAAGCGGGGAAGCGGAAACGTGCATGGAAGAAAATGCTAATGGTAGGTTTATGGGATTGACGAATAAGTAAAAATGAAAATGATTTTAAAACCCCTGGATAAAGCGTTATTTTCCGTGTGAAATAAATATTTCTTTTTATATGATTTTCAAAGTGTATTTTTCCTATTAGTGCTGGTAGTAAACATTTAATAAGTTCACAGTGAGAAATAAGAATTATTTATTGCCTTTTTTCTTAAAGGAAAAATAGCAGGTCAGAGCATATATCAATAAGGTGTTTAGTCTCACAGTTTGCACACAGCTATATTAAAAGTGCAGGTCACAGCATTTATTTAAATCATTGCTGGTTGAGATGGTGGCAGATATAGTCGTTTGTGTTGGCAGGTTAAACAACCGGCTACAGGCAAAGGCAATAATAATGAGACTCGGGAGGCCATTTGATAGGTAGTAAGAGTCGCGCAGGTAAAAGGACTGCCGCATAGAGTTGAGGGGCTTGATGATTGCGAAGTTACAGCTTGTGTGATGTATGAGAGATTCTTCTTGAGATTCATTCTTTCTTTTAAGGCAAAATAAGGGTAACGGGCGCGTTTTCCAAGTTTGATTCACTTGGGAAACGCGCCCTTCCTTTGTGATGTGCTTTCTATGTTTTTGCGTTGCCCCAGAAAATATTTGTCGACGATTGTTTCATTGATGATTGATGCAGTTTATGCACGACAATGTTGCTTACTAGGGATTGTGCGTAGCGGTGATAAGCGCATTAGGCATGTTTGGTGGCTAATGGGGGACGCTTGGTTACTGGTGCTATTTGGGTTTCAGGTAGATCATGAGGGGTATGTGGGGTTAACCAAAATATAAATAGGTTAGGTTAACCTATTTGAAGGTATATATGATATGCCATCGTCCCCTCATTAGATTCATTGTTGAAATGGAGCCATTCGGTGAAGAATCAACGTTTCCGTCACCTGCTGACCACAACGATAGCGTGCGCAACACTTATATCTTTGACTGCCCCTCATGCCTTCGCAGAGTCAGTATCTACAGACATAAGCAATGTTGACCCTATTGCTACTTCTGATATTGCGCCAAATACTGTGGTAAAAGAAGAAGAAACTGTTAATGATCTTAAAGATACCGTCGAAACGGTAACAGAGACTGATAAAACCACCAAGGATATAAACGATAACTCTGTTACTACTGGTGAAAACAATGTAACGGTTAAAGATGCTGAGCCAGGGAAAAAACCTGTTGGTACCCAAGACCGAAAAGGCCAAGAAAATACCCTTACCTGGGGTGTACGTTCCTCATTTAATAATTATTCTGGTGGGCCTACTGAAATGCTTGATGGGGCAACACAAAACGAACGTAAAAATCAATTTACTTTTGACCTAGAGTCTGTCACCTATGACAAGGAGACCGAAAAACTCGAGGCGAAGTTTAAAGGTGGTGTTCGCTACCAAAAATACTGTGACGATAATACTAAATACACCAATTGTAAGTTGGATTTAAAAATTGAGAACCCGCGTATTGTGATAAGCAAAGCTGGTTCGTATGTTTTCGCCAAAATTTCTTCAAAACAATATCCTGACGGAAACGTATATACCAACGACGGTATTACTGAAACCAAGCCAATAGCACAGCTATATACGGCTAATGCCGACTTTAAAGACGAAAACAATAAAATTACGTGGTCTGAAATACCTGCAACATTGACCACAGATGGCAATAAAACATTCTCAGATTTTTATACCGTTGGTGGTGGATTAGACCCAATTACTTTTAATTTTGATAAGTCGAAGCTAACCGGTGATCAATCAGAATATAAACGGTTATCTACCGACAATGCGAAGTATCTTGTATCACCGCAGAGCTTTAATAATGAGGTGCTCTACGAAAACCACCGTGAGCTCTTCAAATTTAAAGGCCACGTCATTGTTGCCACAGCGGATTCCACTGGATCGAAGGTCGATAAAACTGGTTTTTCCCTCTTAGACCGAGATTTAAACGAAAAGCACTTCAAAGATGTTGATTTGAACTGGTATGGTGCAGTCACTTTTGACGAAAAAAATGGCGACCTTTACTACGTTAAAAACATTGAAGGTAACTATAAGAATGTCTATAAAATACACGTACATACAAAAACTGGATTCAGTGAACCAAAACTTGTTTATACGTTCAACGATGATGTAACTACTCTTGGGTACAATCCTCACACTGGCGACGTCGTTGCGGTCTCCAAAAAGCAAACCGCTATTATCAATAGCAAGTCGATTGTTCCTCTTTCGCTTCCTAGTGATCAAGAACTAGTCAAAGAATATGGCTTTACTGATGCAGAGCATGTTTATGGAAACTCATATAGCTTCTCACCAGCAGCAACCGAACTTCTTCCCATGGAAGACGGAACGTTTATTCTTAATGCTAATGGCAGTAGTGCTAAGAAAAACAGCACAAATTTCTATGGGTTGATGGTATCTATTAACCCTCGTAATAAGGAAAAACCAGCCAGATTTTTACCTGAATCTGCTATGGCTTGGCCAAACCTTAAGTCTAATTCCGCCCGTGTTAAAGGCAACCTAATCATTCGTTTCAACGATAACTCCAGTGAAGCTCATGTTGTTGCCCAGTCTTTTAGATACGAGAACGAGAAACTAATCGATCTACAAGGCAAAAATCCAGTTCGTGGTACAGCATCAGATATAAAATCATGGGGCAATGCTTTCATCACCAATGAAGGTACTGTTATAGCTTTGGACAGCAAAGACGGCATTCTTAAACATGTTGACATAAAAACTTTCAAAAAAATTCAGGATAATACACCAGATAAATATGGCCGAGTGCTTGAAGATATAGCTATTCCTTCAGGTGCGAAAACAGCGTCACACCATCATGGTCCGTTACTTCAACTCGATGAAGGAACCTTTTATGTTTCCGCCTACGATGCTTCAAAAGGCGAGGCTGAAGAAACGTATGTGTTAAGGAAAGTCTATGATCCAAAATTTGTTCCTGAATCATTCGAAGAAAAGCCAGATATTCCTGATACCGACGAACAAAATAATTCTTCGCTTTCTAATACCTGGAAGATTATTCTTGGCGTCTTGGGTGGTCTTGCCAGCATCGTAGGGATTTTTGGAGTGGTTAATCACTTCTTTGGCGAGCAGATTCGTAACTTTCTCCAGCAGTTCCAGCGCTAAGAGTTTCAGATTTTAGCTAACTTGCTTGATATATAATCAAAATCGCCTTCTACCAGCTAGGTTTACAAAAATACCTGGCAGGTAGAAGGCGATTTTATGTCCTAATAGATTCTATTTTTGAGTGAAAAGCTAGGAAAATAATTACCGAGAGCACGCTTCGGGGTATGACGAAGATGCTAAAAAACGAACAAAACGAACAAAGAAGGTAAGAAGAATTTTTGTTGTCGTATCTTCTCAACGGAAAACTACTACTGAGCAGTAGTTTGAGCTGCGTTATGACTATTTGAACGCTTAGGTGTGAAATTCCACCAGGTTACCATTCGCCAGAGCCGCTCTAGTGGCCCTTGACCGAAAGTGCGATCCCATATCCAGCTAAATACCATTTGGAAAATAAGCATTCCAGCAACAAATAGGAACGCGATGTCCCATGCTTGAGAGGAATTAGGAAGACTAACAAATGGGGCTGTAGCCAGCATAATAAGCGTCGCACCAATGTAGTTAGTAAGTGCGAGACGACCCATAGGTGCAAAAACTGTTTGCAGCACTGACCGAGCTGGGGTATGCATTGCAAGAAGCACGAAACAAACCCACATAACAGCCATGGCAAGCCCAGCGATAGCAGATTCAGTGCTAAAACCGGCATTGATTTTGTTTTGCCATTGTATCCAGCCAGCGATAAGCGCAATAGGCGTTGAAATAATTAGCCCATATGTTGGGATACGGCGATTTTCGGCTAATACCGCAGGAATTCCAGCCTGTGCAAGGCTGCTACCTAAGAGGAATAAACCAGGGATCAGCAGCATTCCACCGAATGGAACGGCAAGAACTGTTGCTATGATCCCGAGTATTAGAACCCACGTACGGGATAAATAAGTAGAGGGAAGAAGAATAACCAAAGCGGTTATGGCATAGGGCAAAAGCGCTTCACCCGGTTGTAGCAACTGATGAAGCCCACCTAAGACACCAAGGAATAAGAATCGGCGAAGCAAGGGAAGACGATCGTAGTTCTTTGACCACATTAAGCCGAATCCGATGCCAAATAAGAAGGAAAAGACTGGGAAAAAGCGCTGCTGGACCAATAATTGCATAAGATCATGGGAAAAGCCGTACGGAGCAGTGAAATTCCATACGGATCGAATATTGGCAAATGCAATTCCGCACAGTGCGATTCCTCGAACAACGTCGAGCCATTCAATACGATTTTTCATAAATCCTGCTATTTTCTTTCTGAAGAGGGGTAAAGCTATTCATCTAGGAGATGAAGAACGTGGCTTGTACGTAGCCAGGTATATTATGGGATATTTTTTCGCAACACCAATAAAATAAGTGTAATAATAATTTTTCTTCAGCAGCCAGTAAATGACTAAAAAGCTATGGTGCAGGCATCCTACTGATTGTGATGCAACAATAAAAGAGGTTTCAAAAATCTTCTTGTTGGTTATAGAGTGAGTGAGATTTTGCGCGCTTATAGTGCTGTTACTGCGTACTTATAACTATGATCCATTACGGATAGTGCTTGAGGGTTAAGAGGTAATAGCTTGCGGGGTGCGTGGGCCGGGAAAGCAATAGAATCATTAGGTTTAATTCATATATAAGATGTTGTACGTATCTTGGGTTGTACCGCTGAGAATTCTTTAGCTATAAAACAGGTTGCTTGTTTTGCCTTAGCTTTTACTAGCGACGGATGTTAGTGAACTGAAAACGGTATGTGATAAATAGTTTTGCCCCTGGTTGAGGTTTTATAACTCAACCAGGGGAGTTCTGTGTTTTAGGTGCGAACTACCTTATGCAGAGAAAAACACTGGAACGATTGAGAACGTAACATCTGATAGATGGCTTCGCAGGACGGATACAATGAGGTCGACGAAGTTATGAGAGGTAGAGCTGAGTTGGGTGATGTTCTCCCACAGTTGCTTGGTCATTTTTATATACCTTTCTTTCTTCTATAGGGGGGCAGATTTTTTGTTTTTCTCTGCGTTTCACACAATAGGGTGATAGGACAAGGTTGCCAAATTTGAGCTGGTATGGATGCGGCGTTGCTTAGCTTGTTTGCGTTGAAACTGGAAAAGTTATTGATTCATCCTGATTTTCGCGTTCTGATTTGTGGTGTTGGAAGCAAGGTAATGAGTGTGCTTTTAACCTGATTGTGGCCTTATTGCTTAGGGTACGCGCGATGGGTACTGGGGCAGAGAACATGAGAACTAAAAGCATCTTTTTTAACGCCTAAGAACACTTTTAGATGAGTATTGAGAGGGATACAGCGAAAAATAATCCCCTTTTTCTTAATGGGTTGTAAACAACCACTAAGAAAAAGGGGATCGTATTGATGAGGTTACTTTTAAGCTCTACCTCATATTTTTGTGTAGGTTAGTTGTTCTTATTCAACCGACCACGATAGGTAATAAACCCACCGACTACAGCAAGCAGTAATGCTACAAGTGCTAACCAGATGACAGAAGCACCAGTATTAGCTAACCCTTTACCCTTATTTGTTTGGTTAGGGGTAGCAGCAGTGGTGTTCTTGCCATTGTTTTGCTGTGTTTGAGCAGTGTTGTTGCCACCGTGGTGTGGTGTGGCAGGAGTATTACTTACACCATTCGGTGCAGGAGCTGGTGCTGGGTGTGGTGCTGGTGCTGGGTGTGGTGCTGGTGCTGGGTGTGGTGCTGGTGGGAATGGTGCCGGAGGAACCGGAATAGGAATCGGGATTGGAATAATCGGCGGGAACTTACTGGTTGTTGTCGGAACAATCGGCTCAGTAGACGAAGTTGTTGTAGTTGGCTTTGCCGACGAAGTAACCGAGGTCGATGTAGCAGACGAAGTTGTTGTTGCCGACGAGGTGCTCGAAGCAGACGTTGTTGGTGTCATGCTTGACGTTGCTGAGGTTGTCGGTGCTGGACGTGTTGTCGACGACGAGGTGGTTGTTGTTGGCGCAGCAGAAGACGAGGTCGTTGTTGGTGCTGGCTTAGTATCCTTGGTGTAGGTGTTGACCGCAGTAACAACCAATTCAGCCTCAGTCGTGGAACGAGGATCAATTGCAACAATATTGTCTTTCGACTTTGGTTCACCATTAGTCAACCACTGTAGTGAATGCTTGAAACCTGCAACTGCTGCATTCTTCTCAGAGATCATACAGGTGGAATCAAGAGGAAGATCCTTAACTTTAAAGGTTGCACCATTTTTCAGCTTAATGCCACCTCGTACTGGCTGCGTTCCCTGTTCACCACGGCAAATCCAACTGAACTCGAATTCTTTGTCCTCGGTAAGTCCTTTGACTTCTTTCTTTAGGGTGAAAGTACCTTTACCTGGAACCGGAGGCTTTGGTGGAACTGGATTATCTTCTTTGACATAGGTGTTTACCGCTGTGACAACAGGTGGTTGTTTTTCTGCTTTGCGTGGGTCAACAAAAACCGTATCGGTAGGAGTAACTCTTTCTTCACCGTTAATCTCCCAGTTAAGAAGGTGGGTATACCCATCAATTTCTGGAGCTTTCTCGGATATTTGGCACGTGGAGTTAAGCGGTAAGCGAGTAACGGTAACTCGTGCACCATTTTTTAGTTTTGTTTCACCCTTGGTGGCTGTGTTTTCGTCTTCACGGCATACCCAGGTGAACTCAAATTCTTTGTCTTTATCCTTTTCTTCAAGGCCTACAACTTTTTTCTCTAAGGTGAATTGACCCGTTTCTTGTTCCACAACGGTGTACTCGTTCTGAGCAGTGAACTTGAATGGGTCGTTGGATGTAAGCGTAAAGTCAATCGAGTTGAGACCAGTTTTTTGGATATCGTTTTCATCCGGTACAGCCAGATTGTGGTAGTACCCTTCAATATATGCTGAATTTAGTTCTTCAGTAACAGTGCACTTGGAACCCACAGGAACCTCAAGCGCACTGTCTCCTTCTTCGTCAACTTTAACAAGTAAAGAGCTACTAGACACGGTCTTATCTGGCTGTTCACATTGCCAGGTGAATTTAAAAGTCTTGTTTTCTTTTTTCAGTTTTTCGACGAGTTCTTTAGTTTGTGTATCGTTTGTTTGACCCTGGCTGTTTTTAACTACAACCTTTTTATTTATTATGAACCTAGTTTGACCTTCAACTATTGGGGTAATAGTGTCCTCGTTCTCATCACTTGTGGGATCAGTTGTATCTTTATCGGTGTTGTCTTTAGAGAAACCGAAAAGGTCTTTGAAGTTTTGCCAAAGCCTTCCCCAAAAAGAAGGTTCTTGCCCAGCAGGTGTTTCCTGTGAATCTTGTGTAGACACTGCATCATCTACAGGGATCTGATCAGAAGGCTGGGTTTCAGCGTCATCAGACTGCAGATCACTAACAGCAGTAGCGTCTTCTACAACGGCAGTAGCGTCTTCTGCCGTCTCAGAAAGTGCAGTTTCTTGTGCTGCTGCAGCATGAGAGAAGTTGATAGCAAGTGGTACAAGGCTTGCTATGAGAAGAAGCGTAAATAGTATGGCAAGCCATGGGCTGCGTAGTAGCCCTGTGCTTGTTTTTCTTTTTGTAGGGGAATGATTCATGTTTTTTCCGTATCGTTTCTTTCTGAGAGTGCTCTTTTATATATAGAGCGCAAGACATTTGTTTCCTGCCTTTTATCTTTTTGAAAGATTAAAAAGAAGGAGAAGAGGGGTGACAGGCTTTGGGGTGACCTGGTGTGGTTCCACAAAAGGTTTTGTCAATGTCTTATTGATTTAAATTATCGTCAGTAGCGGACTAGATACAAGTTCTAGTGGATGCCATTACTATTTCTGAACTTAGCTGAGATTGTGATTTTTGTTTCTGTGAAGTTTTAAGTCTTACTGAAGAGATGAAAAATCCTTCTCATCTGTTTTCTTTTGATGAGAGAGGGAAGAAAAATGCTCTAGAGAGAAATTGAATCTTCTGGCACAGGTGCTCTACCAGCATAAATGTGGTTATTTTGCATCTTTGATGGAGTGAGAAGAAAGTAGCCCATCTAGAGTAGCGTTGAACAAATGCGAATTTTATCCAAGGTTATCTTCGCTGGTGCATATTTGAATTGATGCTGAATTATCAGAAATCACCAGCGCATTTGCACCTATATTGATTAGCGTCGATGTCGCAGTGCGTCGTAAAGCATAAGGCTTTATTATCGGGAAAACCTTATGATTGCTTTGATGAATTCATCCAGATAAGCGTAGCCGGTAACTTGCTCCCGTAATTCGGGAGCAAGAAGCTTTATCGTAGGCTTTGGTATATCAATGGTTTGGGTCTGTGAGGTTTTGTCTTATTTATAACAACCGACTAGATACGGTAGATGCGGATTTGTTAATAAGTGCTCTGGGTGTGTCGACATCAATATTGTCAACAGTTAAATGCAACTGCCTTGCCTAACCTAGCATCTGTGTATATAAGAAACATAACCAAATGATCTATAGTGTCTACATTTACTGATAAGTAATTCCACTTGTGTGGAGGCAAACGTGGTGTCTTTTATGACTTCGTGAAGGCAGTCGTAATAAGTTGCAAGGATTTTCGAATATCTTTCGGTCTTGCACTACAGCATGGAGAATCCTGCGGAGGATTTCCAGGAGTTCTGTTTACGACTGTGGCGCTACGTTTTGGCGAGGCATAAGAGTGAAACATTTACAAGTATTTAATTAAGGAGGAAAGTATGGAACTTCAAGAATTACCGCCCCGTGAGGCTCATGGTGCTTTTGTAGGAGTTTTTGGTGTTTGGTTCTGCTCAATAGTGGCGTTTACTTTCTCCGCATTAAAGTTCGAAGATGGAATAATCGGTGCGTTAGTGCTGCTTTCCTTATCTACTGGGATTTTATCCTCATTTCTTCTGCAGTATCTCTCAAAAAATAGAAGAGGTCGGAAGATTCCACTTCTGCTACTGATTTTCAACGCAGGGGCTACATGTGTTCTTGTTTATGTACTCATTGGACTAATGATCTAGTGGCTTGAAATAGGAAAATCTCTACATGCTTTAGCAGGTGTGTGGAGACTTTTAGTTTTTAGGGGCTATTTTCTGGGCTTTATTTTTGTATGGGCTAGGTTGTAGCTAGTACTTGTGCGCGTTGGTAGCTGACCCCTAGTATGAATCCGATATCTCTGTAGATGAGGCCTTGCCTGGCGAGTCCGCGGGCGGTTTTACGCATAAGCCGGGAGGCTTTTTCTTGGGCTTGTTTAGCTTGTTGATTAGCTTCTAGTGCTTGGTGCGCGGCTTCGGAGTAGGTGTCTGCTTCGATGTGGTATTTCAGAGTTTCGAGTTCATCGTCGGTGAATTTTTCTGATAGCTGTGCGATGTCGCGGGCGTAGTCTTCGATTTGGTCGAGGCGGCGTGCCTGGGTTACAAAACCAGGGATGTCGTCGCTGATGGCTGTCCACCACCCGTTGTTGCGGGTGGCAGTGATGTTGATGGTGGTCATTGGATTCCTATCTGTTTGTAGATTGCGTTGGACGTGTGGGTGCTTTTATTACTGCGTTAGGTGGGTTGTGGATTGGTTTGGTGAAGGCTAGGTCTGATGCACAAGCTGCCAAGGGTTCACGCATGGATGCGTTGGAGGCGCGTGTTGATAAGATGCAGGCGGATTTAGGCGATGAGCGTGAGAAGCGTCGTAGTGTGGAGGTGGATAACCACCGACTGCGTATGGCACTTGTAACCGCTGTGAAGCATTTGGAGCAGTTAATGCGCTGGGCTGATGGTGGAGCGAAACCACCTAGACCGGATGATATTGATTTGGATGAGATTAAAAGCTTGCTGAAAGCCTAAAGATAGCTCCTGGTGTAGGTTCTATAACTTGCATTAGGGGCTTTTTACGTTTGTAAAGGGTGTTTCACCCTAAGTCTTGACACGGGCCTTACTGTACCACCGAATGTTCCTAATTTTGTAAATAATTAAATAAGCCTTTATTCATTGCTGAATGGTTCACGCAGGGTTAAAAAATATTAACTTTTCAAATCTTAGGGCTGAATTTTCCGTGTAGCGACCAGGGGTTTCACGACAATTTCACGACATGTGCCACCATATTAGGCCTTATTTAGCCTTGCTTTACCCCTATGGGAAAAGGTAAAACCCCCGCTAACCTGCAAAAATACTGGTTAACGAGGGAAAAGGAAAAGTGCCCCAGAGAGGAATCGAACCTCCGACACCGGCTTTAGGAGAGCCGTGCTCTATCCACTGAGCTACTAGGGCGCTAGTGCATTAAGAATGCTGTCGTAGGCTATCAACCTATAACGCATATCTCGTATGACACGGGACTAGCGTACCGGAAACTGGTGAAGAAAATTAAAACGTGGGTAGAAGACGTATTTTTTTAAAAGTTAAGGAAGATTTTTACTGTTTTTCTTCCTAGTACACCTTGGCGGCCTATGCTGGGATAAGAGCCTTATGCCAGGGTGAAGGCGAGTTAACGACGGCGGCACCCATAACAAAAAATATTTTTTATGGAAGGATAATAAGCATGTCTGAGATTCATCCAATTTTTCATGATGTTGAGCGCCGCCCGGTGGTTGCGGTTGTTGTAGAAGAAAAAGGCAATAGTGTCTTGGTTCTTGAGCAACTGCAGGAAGATGGTACAACTACTCGTATTTTGACGTTGAATAAGTTTGATGCCAAACAATTGTCTGCGGTGTGTGATCGTTATCTGCATCAGCAAAATTCAATTGATTATTCTCGGATGAATGCGGTGTTATCAGAAAATGACGTCGCTAATCTCTACGGCGACGAAGATTAAACCCGTGCGTACCCTTTACGTTATTGGAATTGGCGCTGGTAGTCCGGACTATCTTAGTCAGCAAGCAATTTCAGCGCTTTCACGGTCAGAAGTAGTTATTTCCCTTGATAAGGGTGATGCAAAAGCTGATCTATTAGCGCTGCGGCAACAGATTGTCGATACGCACGCACCTGAAGTTCCTATTGTGGCGGTAACTGATCCACCACGTGATCGTAAGCCACAAGACTATCGGGCAGAGGTTTTGCGCTGGCATCAAGCACGGGCAACGTTGCTTGCCCAGACGATTCGGGCAAATAGTAGCGAACAGGGACAGGTAGCGTTTCTAGTTTGGGGCGATCCGAGCTTATATGATTCCACCCTGCGCATTATCGAGCATATGCGTAATCTAGAAGACCTTGATTGCGAGGTAAAGGTCATCCCTGGAATTACTGCTGTGCAGGTGCTTACTGCTGAACATGCGATTTTGATTAACCGTATCGGTGAGGCCATCCATATCACCACTGGGCGTAATTTTGCTGATACACCAGCACAACAACGTCGTAATTGCGTTGTTATGTTAGATGGCAAGGCTTCCTGGCTAGATGTCTACACTGAACATACATATATTTATTGGGGCGCATTTTTGGGTACTCCACAGCAAGTATTGCGTAAAGGATACGTTGCTGAAATCGGTGAGGAATTAGCACAGCTTAAGGCCAGGCTACGCGCTGAACACGGCTGGATTATGGATACCTATCTTATTCGAGAATTTGATGAAGAAAACCCAGCAGACCAAGTAGGCGAAGGCATTCATTAAGAGCATTCACCCGACTAAGAACTAGCATGGTGTAATGGCACTTAGTTTTGTTCACGCATAAGTTTACTGAGCTCGATATCAAAATCGAGCCCAGTTAAGGCCTGGTGAAGGGTTAAATCTAGATTATGCTCCTTTTTCATAAACCTTCGGGTATAGCCAAATGGTAAGGAGTCTAGGCTGCTGAGCTCGGTAGCGCCGGTATCGTCGTAAAGCTTTTGGCACTCGGGAAGATAGACTGAATCAAGCGAACAATCATGCTGGAAATGAAAATGCTCCAGTGTGGCATGCGGCTGTGGGCAAATATAGCGCACTGGTCGGGGCGTAATATCAAAAGCTTGTTTGGGCAGTACCATCTTGTGCACTGGGATACTGCTGTATAGCTGAGCAATCATTGTTGTAGAGGCATGATGATGCGAAGTAAGTTCGCCAGCTATGTGGGCAGATAAACATAAGTTATTGTGCTCATCTGTTCCCACATAATTGTTGATAATTAACAACTTGCGTGCGAAGCCCATAATTTCATCGGTACTACTCGCGCTGATCGGGGAATCGGTGAGGTCAGGGCAGCTAAGCTGATGCAGAATAGCATTAACCGCTGAGATAATAGGACTTTTGCTAAAAGCTGCAAAAAAGTGAATCCACGGTTGCACTTTTCCATGTTTATCTAAGGCATGATAGGCAGCCAACATAGCGTGCGCATCACTTTGGCACGGATCAATATCAAGCTGGGCATCTACCCGGTTCACGAGTGCATCCATACCTATATGGGGTGCTACTGAGTAACCAAGCGCGGCGGCGTCGGCAAGTGCTGCAATACGTGGATCAATATCTGGGTTAAAACTGCCGATAGCTTCCAATAATGCGATGGATTGGTTTTCTTGTTGCAAATAATCTTCTAATAAACCCAGCGGATCGGTATATGAGCTGATTTGAACCTCAAAATGCCAGAGCGCTTGGCCGGTAATTTCTAGGGTGAAGGTTGCCTCTTCTTCGCTGTTAAAACTATTAAATGTGTGACTAAGCTGAACTAGGTCATGCAGATTGAGCGGTTGGGCGTCGATAAGCATGGGGTGGGCGAGATGAAATTGGCGACGCCCCACGTAGTAACCTTTGCCAACACCAATACACCAATAAGGTTTAGGGGCTAATCCTAAGGAGCAAGATAAAATATCAATAAAAGTATCAGCCGGCATATTCCCTTCGGCAATAAGGCTGCGCGAAATGGGCCGGTATAGTTGATCTGCAGTATTGATATGAATAAGAAAAGCTCCATGGTGTTCCATGGAGCCTAATTAAAGCAAGGATATCCTTAATTATCTAGAGTTTGGGTGAAGTTGTCACTTCCTGCGTGAGTCTTAGTACTACGGGTGCTTATCGACGAAAGAGAAAAGCACCGTTGAGGTTAAATAAACCTATGAAGAGCTGAGCTGGGCTAATTTTTTGCGTACCTCAGACGCCGAAGGATTAGTTGCTGTTGTGCCATCGGAGTATTTCACAGTAGGCACAATGCGATTGCCCTCATTGACGGATTTTACCCACTCGGATGCTTGCTCATCTGCCTCAACATCTACTAGCGCATAAGGTGTCTCGGTGCGATCCAAAGCTTTTAACAACCGTTGGCAAAAAGGGCACCAGTCGGCTGCATAAATAGTTACATGCTGGTTGGTCATGTAGACATCTTGACGCACTTACTGCTTCCGACGCAAACTTTGAAATTTATAGCGCAGACCGGTTTGTGATACTAACCAATCAGAATCGCTGACTACCTCAAAATCAGCTATGTCAGGGGCATAAACAGCCTGTTCGCCAAGTTTATGGGCAAGCGGAAGATCAATAAGAGTGAGCTCAATATGCTGCACCAAAGCTAAAGTGGCAGCATAAACACTTCCACCGCCGATAACCCAACCGTCAAAATTACTATAATCAGTGACTACCTCAGCACCCTGAGACCATTGACCAGCTGGAGAAGAAGAAAGCACAATATTGCGTCTGCCCGGAAGTGGGCGAAAACGTGGGGGAATAGACTCCCAGGTTTTTCTGCCCATGAGCACATCATGACCACTCGTGGTTTCTTTAAAATGCTGTAAATCTTCCGGTAAATGCCAGGGCATATCTGTACCAGTACCAATAATTCCATCAATTGATTGCGCCCAGATTGCTTTTAAACCAGGGCGCTTTATCGGTGTATCGGTCATGTCCAGATGCTGCATTTACACGCTCACTTTGCCTTTGATCACTGGATGCGGATTATAACCATTGAGCGCAATATCGTCGAAAGTGTAAGAGAATATTGAATCGGCTTTTTTCAGCTCTAATTGCGGATAAGGACGTGGCTCACGTGAAAGTTGTAGCTTAACCTGTTCAATGTGGTTGTCATAGATATGGCAATCGCCGCCAGTCCAAATAAATTCGCCTACTTCAAGATCTGCTTGTTGGGCAAGCATATGGGTTAACAAAGAGTAAGAGGCAATATTAAAAGGTACGCCGAGAAACATATCGGCGCTGCGCTGATAAAGCTGGCAACTTAATTTCCCATTGGCGACATAAAGTTGGAATAACAGGTGGCAAGGAGGAAGCGCCATATTATGTAGCTCTGAGACATTCCAAGCGCTTACAATATTGCGACGCGAATCAGGATTAGTACGCAATGTGGTTAATGCGTTATGGATCTGGTCGATATGATCCCCGTCAGGGGTTGGCCAACTGCGCCATTGAACACCATAAACCGGGCCGAGATCGCCATTTTCATCCGCCCACTCATTCCAAATGCGCACTCCATTGTCTTGGAGCCACTTCACATTGGAGTCGCCGCGCAAGAACCACAGTAACTCACCTACTACCGAATGAAAGTGAACTTTTTTGGTCGTAATAAGTGGGAAAGAATCTGCTAGGTTATAGCGTATTTGGGCACCAAAAAGGCTTGTGGTTCCGGTGCCGGTGCGATCATCCTTGTGTGTGCCCTCGGCCAAAATTTTGGCGAGTAGCGCTTCATAAGGGGTATCAATGACAGACATGATCCAAGCATAAAGGTAAACGCTAAAGAACGCATGTCTGTTGTTTTTAAACTGACCTATAGTGTGGTCTTTTTAGTGCGTATAAGGCAGCTGATATGCGTTTATTTATCGGCGCTATACAAAGAAGTCGTCGCATAAAGCAAAGCTATGCGACGAACTAAAATCTTTGTTATTGCGGCGCTGACTACCGCATACGGCTTTAAATAGGAGTTCTAATAAGAGCCGTTTTCCTCCCGGAAAGCAGTAGCAAGGGCAATGATTTCCTCAGCAAGTTCTTTTCGACAAATAAGAATATCTGGCAAATAGGTGTCTTTGTTGTTGTAACGAAGTTCTGAGCCATCAAGTCGTGAACAATGCAAGCCGGCCGCTTGGCAAACTCCTACTGGCGCAGCCGAGTCCCATTCATATTGGCCACCAGCATGAATATAAGCATCATAATCACCAAGCAAGACATGCATCGCCTTTGCGCCAGCAGAACCGAGCGATTCGGTTGAAAAATTAAGCTTTTCAGCAATATGAGTAGCCACTGCTGGGGGACGGTTATGCGATAGCGCAATGCGATGTGAGAGTGGGCCAGTTACCGCGCGAGCCTCAGAGGAATTAAACACCACACCTAAGTCTGGTAACCCAACAGCAGCATGGGTAGGAATTCCATGTTCCACCAAAGCGATATGCACAGCCCAATCCTGGCGGCCGGTAGCAAATTCCTTGGTGCCATCAAGCGGGTCAATAATCCATACCCGGTCTTTGCCGAGTCGCTCAGGATTATCAGCTGCTTCTTCAGACAGGAAACCATCATGTGGTCGGTGTTGCTCTAGAACTCGTGCAATCCAGTTTTGGGCGAGGTCATCGCCGGCTTCACCGAGTTCGCGGCCGCGAAGAACGCCAACGTTTCGCACGCCTTTGAGAATTTCGCCCGTTCCCTGGGCAAGCCGATAGGTTAGTGTAGCGTCGTCAAACTGTGCAGTCATAGTTTCCTACTCTAGTTGTTTGGTTGAATAAGAACATGTCTACTAACTCTGACGAGAGTATTCTCACCCGCTTTAACCCGGTGGCACGGCAGTGGTTTGAGGAAACTTTTGGCGCCCCAACTGCGGTACAAGAAGCTACATGGAATGCTATTTCAGCAGGTAAAAACGTTTTAGTTGGTGCACCTACTGGGTCGGGTAAAACCCTTGCCGCTTTCTTCTGGGCACTGCAAGGACTTATTCAACCTGTCAGACATCCCACATTGTTTCATTCGGATTTAGCTAGTGGGATAGCTAAGAAGACCGTCGAAAAACAAACTAGCCAAGCAAAAGTGAAGGTGCTTTATATCTCACCTCTGAAAGCACTGGGGGTAGATGTAGAGAAAAATTTAAATATTCCACTTGCTGCTATGCGCGAAGTTGCTCAGCGAACCGGAGCGGGAATCGAAGAAATTAGTATCGGGGTTCGTTCTGGGGATACCACGGCAGCCCAACGAGCCCAACAGCGTCGGAATCCACCGGAAATTTTAATCACCACCCCAGAGTCAATCTATCTTTTACTCACCTCCCAAGCACGAGAAATTCTTAGTGAAGTTGAGTGTGTCATTATTGATGAAATTCATGCGGTTGCTGATTCCAAGCGCGGTGTACACCTTGCGTTAAGTCTGGAGCGTCTAGAGCATTTAGTAGGTAAACCGATACAGCGAATAGGACTTTCGGCTACAGTACGTCCACTTTCCTTAGTAGCGCAGTTTCTCGCTGGTAATCGACCAGTAGAAATTATTAATCCACCGCTAGAAAAGACGTGGCAATTAGACGTTCATGTGCCCGTCTCGGATATGAAAAATCCTGCATTACCAGTAACGGATATAGATCCAGCCTTAACCGCGACACACAAACCATTAGCGAGCGATTCCGCCTTAGCCGTAGACGCTTCGCTGTGGTCTTTTGTTGAAAAAGAGCTATTCGACGAAATTATGGCACACCGCTCTAGTCTAATTTTTGTTAACTCCCGGCGCGCTGCAGAGCGGCTTAGCTCGCGTCTTAATGAACTATATGCGCAAAAATTTTCCCCGGAAGAACTCGCCCCACCTACTCGTCGAAACCCAGCACAAGTTATGGTGAGCACCGCAGTGGCAGGAAGCGCACCAACTTTTATTGCCCGCGCCCACCATGGGTCGGTATCGAAACAAGAGCGCGAGATTACCGAACAGATGCTTAAAAATGGTGAGATCAAAGCTGTGGTGGCTACCAGTTCGCTAGAACTAGGTATTGATATGGGAGCCATAGAACTAGTTGTTCAGGTGGAATCGCCGCCGAGTGTAGCTAGTGCGATACAACGTGTTGGTCGTGCCGGCCATGCTGTAGCAGCAGTATCACAGGGCTCTTTTTACCCAATGCACCAGGCAGATTTGGTGCAAACAGCGGTCATTATGCACCAAATGGGTAAGGGCTTAATTGAAGAAATCTCGGTACCACAGAATGCATTAGATGTGCTAAGTCAACAAACCGTAGCCGCAGTTGCAGTTGATGATTGGCATAGTGACCACTGGTATGAACTGGTGCGACGAGCCTATCCCTACCGCAACCTGGCGCGTTCTGTTTTTGATTCAGTCATTGATCTAATTAGTGGAGCATATCCAGCTACTGATTTTGCTGAACTTAAACCGCGCGTGGTTTTCGACCACGAAACCTCTGTACTAAGTGCTCGTCCAGGTGCACAGCGAGTAGCTGTTACCTCAGGCGGAACCATCCCTGATCGTGGTTTATATGGGGTGTATTTACTCAGTGGTGAAAAAGGTTCGCGCCGGGTTGGGGAACTCGATGAGGAGATGGTGTACGAATCGCGCGTTGGCGATGTTTTCACCTTGGGTGCTTCTAGTTGGCGAATTGAAGCAATAACCAATGATCAAGTCCACGTTTCACCAGCTCCAGGGCACACCGGACGGCTGCCTTTTTGGCTCGGTGATGATATGAACCGTCCTGCGGAATTAGGTAAAGCAATAGGGGCTTTTCGACGTGCGATTGCTACTAATCCTACCCAGCTAGAGCAATTTTTAGATGGGGTAGAAACCAATGTACGCACCAATATTCTGCATTTTTTAAGTGAACAACAAAAAGCAACTGGTCAGATACCAGATGAAGAAACTCTTCTTCTAGAGCGGTTTACTGATGAAGTGGGTGATTGGCAGGTTGTCTTTCATTCTCCTTTTGGCCAGGCTGTGAACGCTGCTTGGGCGCTAGCTGTCAGTGCCCGGTTTGAACAGCGTACTGGTATTGATGTGCAACCGGTCAGTAATAACGACAGTATTGTTTTGCGCATACCCTATGGACAAGAATTGCCTACTGCGGAGCTTTTTATTATTCATCCGGAAGAGATTGAAGATATTGTGCGCTCACAGGTTGCTGGTTCAGCACTTTTTGCAGCACGCTTTCGTGAATGTGCGGCGCGGGCACTTCTTTTACCCAAGCGAGACCCAGGCAAACGTGCTCCTTTATGGCAACAACGCCTGCGCGCTAGCCAGCTACTTTCTGTAGCAAAGAAATATCCTCGATTTCCGATCATCTTGGAAACTGTGCGGGAATGCATACATGATGTCTATGATCTGGCGTCGTTACGCGAGGTTTTAGGCGATATTGCCCAGAAGCGGATAACTATTGTCGAAGTTACCACTGAAACTCCTTCGCCTTTTGCTGCCTCTTCGTTGTTTCATTATCGCGGTGGGTTTATTTATCAGGAAGATTCACCATTAGCAGAAAAGCGTGCGGCTGCGTTAAATCTGGATACTGAGTTGCTGACCCAGCTTCTAGGTACCGTAGAGCTACGAGAGCTACTCGACATATCGGTCATAGAAACGATTGATGCTCAACTACGACGAGTTGCTATTGGCTACCGAGCACGCACTGAGGAAGAGCTCGCTGATCTTTTGCGTATTCTTGGCCCGATCCCAGTAAAACAGTTGGCGGAAAAGTTAGATTTCGATTATCACGATGAGCTGGCAACTAGGACAATGCAGGTGGCCATTAATGGGGTTATGCATATAGCGCAGATTCAGGATGCAGTAGTACTCAGAGACGCCCTGGGTGTTGTGCTTCCTGCCCAGATAGCCTCGACAGCGCCTTCAGAAATTATGGTAGATGCGCTCAGTCAGCTGGTTGCCAGATGGTCACGACATCGGGGTCCCTTTGTGCTGACACAGTTACAAGAAGCATTTGGTTTATCTAGTTCTATTGCTCATGCTGTTGTAGAAAGCCTCTGCCAGCCTGAGCATATGAGAACGGGAAATAAACTTATCGCAGGTCATTTTAGAACTGGGGTAGAAGAAACCGAATATATTAATGCACAGGTGCTTGATCGTATTCGTCGGATAAGTCTAGCTCAAGCACGAGCACATACCCGTGCAGTAAGCCAAAGTAGCTATGCGCGTTTTCTTCCCCCATGGCAACATGTGGCCGCTGTTGGATGCACCCCTAAGCTCAGCGGTGCCGATGGGGTATATGAAGTAATCGAACAGCTTGCGGGTATACGGTTACCGGCAAGTACTTGGGAAACACTGGTATTTCCTGCCCGAATTAAAAATTATCAACCGAGCTATCTTGATGAACTTACTACCACCGGTGAAGTACTTATTATTGGTGCTGGTGTAGCTACTAGCAATGACCCATGGATTATGCTTTTACCCCGCGATGATGCTAGTGAACTACTAAGCCCACAGGAAGTAGAACTTAATCCGATCCAGCAAAAAATAGTGGAACTGCTGGCTACCGGTGGTGGATTTTATTATGCAGATATTCGTAGCCATATCAGTACCACTGTGGCATCTGATGAACAATTGCGGGAAGCATTATGGGATAGTGTTGCCAAGTCGGTGATTATGCCAGACAGTTTTGCTGCTCTTCGCGCACATTTATATAGCGGCAGCGGAGCTAAAACCACTAGCCGGGGTGGGCGTTTTAATACCGGGTCTCGGTTAACAAGACGAAGTGGCCGTTCTGGTTTACGGCGTGGTCGATTAACAACCGGGTTTGTCCGCCAGGCTAGTGCACCGGATTTAATGGGTAGATGGTCGCTTGCTCCACAAGCAAACAACCAGGTTACAAAGAATGCTCTTCTTCGGAGCGAAATCTGGCTCGATAGATATGGAGTAGTAACCAGAGGCTCAGTTGTTGCTGAAGAAGTAAGCGGTGGTTTTCAATTAGCTTATAAAACATTGAGCCAATTTGAGCATGCTGGTAAAGCTGTGCGTGGATTATTTATCGACGGATTAGGGGCGGCACAGTTTTCCACTGCCGCAGTTGTTGATCGCTTGCGAAATTATTCTGATAGTCCAACGAAGCCTTCAACTGGTCATTGGCCATCAGGAACAACTTCCCCAGAGGTATATATATTGGCTGCCTGCGATCCAGCAAATCCCTATGGTGCGGCACTCGCCTGGCCGAAGTCAGGCTGTACGCGAAAAGCTGGTGCACTGGTAGTGCTTATCGACGGTTTATTAGCAGCTTATCTCAGCCGTGGTGGGCGTAAGTTGCAGCTTTTTGAGGAAGTACTCGATTACTCGGCTGATGTGTTAACGCTTATTGTTGCCGCATTGAGCGAATATGTGCAGCGCACACAGCGGGCGTTAACAATAGAAACCATTAATGGGGATGCTGCGTTATCATCACAGTACTTACCACAGTTTCAGCAATTAGCGGCCCCGATTTCGATAACCCCACGAGGTTTACGCATAGCTGTGTTAAGAACTGAACAAACGATCAGTGTACGCAGCAGTGAATCTACAACGAGAGGGCGTACGTTAACTTAGGCACTTGAACAAACCCCAACAGATAATACTGCCCCTGAGGTAGGTGGGTTTCTCTCCGGCCGGGATCGGTGATAACAAAACCTAGGGTATGCATCGAGGTGGGGGTTTGAGCTTAGATTCTTAAAGAAAAACCAAGTAGCTACTATTAATCCTTATTGAGTCGGTTTTTAATGAGGTATCACCAGCTAGAAAGCTGGTTGCTTGTGCTTAGCGTAGAATGCGGGAAACAATTTTATTTTTATGCAAGGAGCTACAATGCGTTTGATACTGAACATGATATGGCTGATTACTGGTGGACTATGGCTAGCTCTTGGCTACCTGCTTGCCGGCATCGTAGCTTGTATTTTTATTGTGACTATCCCCATGGGGGTGGCTAGTTTTAGAATGGCCAGTTATGCGCTGTGGCCATTTGGTCGCACGGTAGTTGCTGAGATTGGCAGAACTAAACCACTTACCAGCGTTGCAAACGCTATTTGGTTTGTTATTGCTGGATTATGGTTAGCACTTGGACATGTCACTACTGCACTCGCTCAGTTTGTGACCATTATTGGTATCCCATTGGCAATCGCCAACGTGAAGATGATCCCAGTAACGTGTTTCCCCTTTGGTAAGCAGATTGTTGATTCAAACCACATTCCTTTTGGTTATGCGCCAATGCTGAAAATCTAATCCTGTAGGTATTAAGAAAAACCCTGATATAACAGCCATCTTCTGGTGTTATATCAGGGTTTTAGTGGTGTTTAAGGCCGCGATGATAATCGTCGCAAAGCCTCAAACTGTTAGCTACGGTGAGCGCGGTACCAGGTAATGAGTTCGTCAGTAGAGCTATCACCGGAATCAACGGATACTTCACCAGCGACTGCGGCAGCGAGATCATTTGCCTGTTGCTTGCCTAGCTCTACTCCCCATTGGTCGAAGGAGTTAATGTCCCAGATAATGCCCTGAACGAAAACAATGTGCTCATACAAAGCAATCAATGCACCTAGGGTTGCTGGGTCAAGTTCTTCCGCCAAAATAGTGGTAGTAGGACGATTACCAGGCATAACCTTATGTGGCACTACCGCAGGATCAACACCTTCAGCAGCAATTTCTTCAGTAGTTTTACCAAAGGCCAACACCTTGGTTTGGGCGAAGAAATTGCTCATCAGCAGATCGTGCATGCTGCCGGTACCGGCAGCGGTAGGTAAATCTTGCTTGGGGCGAGCGAAACCAATGAAATCAGCAGGAATAAGCTTAGTGCCCTGGTGTATAAGCTGATAGAAAGCGTGCTGGCCATTAGTGCCAGGCTCACCCCAGTAAATTTCGCCAGTAGAAGTAGTCACCGCAGATCCATCACGGTGTACCGACTTACCATTAGATTCCATTGTAAGCTGCTGCAAATAAGCTGGGAAGCGACCTAGATCTTGCGAATATGGCAATACAGCATGGGTCTCAGCACCGAAGAAATCGTTGTACCACACACCAAGAAGTGCCATAAGTACTGGCACATTGCGGGAGAACTCGGTGGAGCGGAAGTGCTCATCCATGGCGTGGAAGCCACTCAGGAAACGCATAAAGTCCATAGGGCCAATAACTGCCATCAGTGATAGACCAATGGAAGAATCAACGGAATAGCGTCCGCCTACCCAGTCCCAGAAACCAAACATATTCTTGGTATCAATCCCGAACTCAGCGACTTTCTCATGGTTGGTTGATACCGCCACGAAGTGCTTAGACACTGCCTCGGGAGAACCGAGCTTTTCAATGAGCCAACGCTTTGCAGCATGCGCGTTGGCTAGGGTTTCTTGGGTGGTAAAAGTCTTGGATGCAACAACGAATAAAGTGGATTCAGGATCTACTTCATCTAATACAGCTGCCATATCTGCAGGATCGACATTGGAAACAAACTTGGCATGAATACCAGCAGTGGCGTAGGTACGCAAGGCTTTTACTGCCATAGCTGGACCGAGATCAGAGCCGCCAATGCCGATATTAACAACCGTTTTAATGGTATGGCCGGTATAACCTAACCATTTACCGGAGCGCAGATCGGTGGCAAAATCACGCATCCGACCTAGTACTTCATGTACATCAGCTGCTACGTCTTGGCCGTCGATAGAAAAATCTTTATCAACCGGCAAGCGTAAAGCAGTATGCAATACAGCACGATCTTCAGTGTTGTTAATATGCACGCCGTTAAACATTTCTTCGATGTGCGTGCTAAGTTGTGCCTGCTCAGCCAGCTGAATGAGGGCAGAAAGAGCATCTTTGTCTATGAGGTTTTTCGAAAGGTCGACATGTAGGCCAGCCGCGTCGAAGCTGAAATCAGCAGCACGGTTGTTATCAGCGGCAAAAAGTTCGCGTAAGTTGGTGCGAGAAATTTTTGCGTGCTGCTCTTTGATCGCTTGCCACTGTGGGGTCGTGGTGATGTCTGTAGCCATGCGTACTCCATTTCATGTGATTTTCGTTTGGTTTATTACCGAACGGATGTTTTTTGCTTGTCCTACACAACCGTAGCCAAAAGATGCCGTTGGTGCCTGATTGGATCAGGCTACGGTGAAAAAATTCACTTCCTTTTGTTTGCCTATCTTTAGCTGATGGAGGAAAACAAGTAGTGGTAATGCTGCAGTGTTAACCAAGTTTGCCGCGTCCCATACGCAACAATAGATTGGCTAGGGCAGGACCTTCCTCGCCGATGGCTTCGCGGAATTGGTTGATAATAGCTACCTCACGGGTATGTACTAGCCGGGTGCCGCCAGAGCCCATACGAGTTTTACCAATTGCTTGAGAAATCTGTGTCCGACGTTTGATCGCGGTGAGAATTTCTTTATCTAAGCGATCAATCTCTTTACGGTAACGCTGAATTTCGGCGTCAGAAAGAGGATCGTCAGTGCCGGTGGGCATTCGAATCTCGAAGTCATCTGCGGTGGAATGCATGGACATTATTGTGCCATGAATACCAGAGTGGAAAAAGAGCGAAAAGAAGTAACAAGTATAACGAGCCATAAAAGGTACAAAAGCGGCGCATGTCCAGGCAAGGCTGTAGGTTGGTAAGCGATGAATACCAATCCTTTCTCCCAAACTCAGGCTAATTCTCAGACACCAACTGAGGGTAGCAATAATCAAGTCCAACCAAGCTTGTTTAGCCAGCATTCGCCTTTTGGCGTAACACCAGCAACACGCACAATGAATACCCATGCAGCTGCGTCGTTAAACACGCCGGTTAATGTGTCGTCGAAAAGCAATGAACAAATGAGTGCGGTTGATCTTATTGATGGACTTAACCCGCAGCAGCGGTTGGCAGTAGAACATTATGGTTCGCCGTTACTTATTGTTGCTGGTGCTGGTTCGGGGAAAACCGCAGTGCTGACTCGACGCATTGCTTATTTAATGCGGGTACATGGCGTGCATCCAGGACAGATTTTAGCGATTACCTTTACTAATAAAGCTGCTGCCGAAATGCGTGAGCGGGTTACTGGCTTAGTCGGCCCAGTAGCTCAGCGGATGTGGGTATCAACTTTTCACTCCACCTGTGTGCGTATTTTGCGGGAGCAAGCGCAGTTAGTGTCGGGGTTGAATACCAATTTCACTATTTATGATTCTGACGATTCTAAGCGCTTGATCAGTATGATCATTAAGGAATTAGGTATTGATCCTAAGAAGTATTCTGCGCGAAGTGTGTTAGCAGGTATTTCACAGTTAAAAAATGAACTCATTGATCCACTCCGCGCTGAGTCTGATGCCGAGAAAACCCATAATCCTTATCAGCGCACTATTGCACAGGTCTACGGGTTATATCAGCAGCGGTTACGCCAGGGAAATGCGGTAGATTTTGATGATCTCATTGGCGAGACGGTACGTATTTTTAAGCAATATCCTCACGTAACTGAGCATTATCGACGTCGTTTCCGTCATGTGCTTATCGACGAATATCAGGACACTAACCATGCTCAGTATGTATTAATCCATGAACTAGTGGGAGCAGGCGAGCATGCTAGCCAATTGTGCGTAGTTGGTGATTCGGATCAGTCTATTTATGCCTTCCGGGGGGCAACGATTCGTAACATTGAAGAGTTTGAGCGGGATTATCCAACTGCCACCACAATTTTATTGGAGCAGAATTATCGTTCTACACAGACTATTTTGAATGCGGCAAACGCAGTTATTGCGCGGAATGAAAAACGTCGGGAGAAAAAATTATGGACTGCGCAAGGCGATGGTGCTCCTATTGTTGGTTATGTAGCAGATAATGAACACGATGAGGCTCGATTTGTCGGTGCTGAAATTGATCAGTTAGTTGATGACGGAATTGACTATTCTGACATTGCGATTATGTATCGAACCAATAATTCTTCTCGTGCTTTAGAAGATATTTTTATTCGCTCTGGTATCCCGTATAAGGTCGTCGGTGGAACCCGTTTTTATGAGCGTAAAGAAATCCGAGACATCATCGCCTACTTACGGGTGCTTGATAATCCAGAGGATGAAGTTTCTCTGCGCCGTATTATTAATACCCCGCGTCGTGGTATTGGCGATAAAGCACTGGCAATGTTGGCCTTGCATAGCGAAAATAATCAGATCAGTTTTTATCAAGCACTTCTTGATGCAGATGCTGGGAAAGTACCTATGCTTGCTGCGCGTACCAAAAATTCTATAAGTGGATTTGTAAAGCTTATGTTTGAGTTACGCGATCTTAGCGCAACCTTTGTCAATGAGGTGACGGGTATGCCAGATATTGGTGGAGTAATTTCTGCCATTTTGGATATGACGAACTACAAAGCAGAGCTAGAAAATAGTAATGATCCACAAGATGGTGCTCGCTTAGATAACCTCAATGAACTTGTTTCAGTGGCACGGGAATTTTCTTCTGAAGCAGCTAACCAAGTGGCATATATGAACATGGATGGTGGCGAGATTGAACTTGATGAAGGCGAGCCACTTCCTGGTAGCGTACAGGCCTTTTTAGAGAAAGTTTCTTTGGTTGCCGATGCCGATCAGCTACCAGATAGCGAACAAGGTGTGGTTACCTTGATGACCTTGCATACCGCTAAGGGACTAGAATTTCCGGTTGTTTTCCTCATTGGTTGGGAAGACGGGCAATTCCCGCATTTGCGTGCGCTTGGTGATGCTAAAGAACTCAGCGAAGAACGTCGCTTAGCTTATGTAGGTATTACCCGTGCTCGAAAGAGCTTATATATTAGTCGGGCAATGGTTCGTTCTTCATGGGGAAACCCGCAGACTAATCCGCCAAGTCGTTTTCTGGGTGAGATACCGGAAGAATTGCTTGATTGGCGTAGACAAGAACCAGAATCTCACTATTCATCTTGGTCGAATTCTGACTTTGACTCTGGTTATTTTTCTGAGTCTTATGGTTCTACTTATTCAGGGCAATCAGCAAGTTCTGTTAGCTCGCATCGTAGTGGATTGGGAAGTACTGGGATGAGGCGGGCTAAACAGCCAACGACACGGTTGCGTAACTCTGATCTTCAATTAGCTGTTGGCGATCGAGTTAATCACGCAAAATATGGTTTGGGTGTTGTGCAAAGTGTAGATGGTGTTGGTGTGAGAGCAAGTGTCATGATTGATTTTGGCTCTGCCGGTATTGTGCGATTAATGCTTATTGGCGGGGTACCTATGGAAAAACTCTAATAAATAATTCAGTATGAAAGCCACCTGCTTGAAAATAGTGTTCAGCAGGTGGCTTTATGATTACTAAGAAAGTGTTTTAGTGTGGTGTATTTGGGTGGGCAGAGGAATTTTTTTCCTGTAGTTTTGCTGGGCGCGGTGCATTATCTACCGGCGATCCAGGTCGGTTGGCTTTCCAGGCAATAATATCGTCGGCGAACCAAAGCGGTGTTTTATTAAGAACAATAACCGCTGCCGGTGGTGTTCTTTTACGCGCATGATAATTTGACCAGGTGTTATATGTGATATCGCAGTAGTCGGCGCATTGTTGAGTACTCCAGAGTTCTTTTTCCGTATCTCGATCAATGAAGATGGGATTCATATATTTCTTTCTGAGGGTAAGGCGTTTAGATTTCAGACAAGCTGAGGGGCAACTTGTTGAAACTAGAGACCTGAGGGGGAGGGTCTTAATAAAGCGCTATGCAAAGAAGAGGTTTTTGTGTTAAGGGGTAACCAAAAACTTTGAGCGCACAAAACGAGGGAATCGGAAAATAAGAGGGTGCTATAACAAGAAAGTGACGTCCTTAAAAAATTGGTGTACCTGGTTTTATTACGGCGAATCCAGTTGCCATGTAATACCGTGATTGTGATTCTATGGGTTAATTTTTATTTTTTGAAGACAAGTAAAAAGCTGAGTTGTTTATAGCTTTGCCTTGTGTAAATAGGGAGCAGATACGCAAGAGTTGATACTGTTAAGGTGTGGCGATGTGGGTAAGAAATGAATAAAATCCGTCTTTTTAAGTAGCCAGCTTGTCTGGCCTTTTGCTAGCTGCTTTTCGACGGAGTCTTCTAGTGTCTCTGGGGAATTATTTTTAAACTTATAAAAATATAAGCTTAAAAATATTATTAAATATAGACTAGCTCACTCTTTTTAAAATATATGAATTATCTTGCATCTATATTGCGAGGAGCATTATTTGATTGGGATAAAAAGAAAACCGAGGCCAAATAAAAGCCTCGGTAAAAGAAAAAGAAATTTTTATAGCACAATCCCACGCTCTGCAAGCCATACTGCTGGATCGGTAGCAGTGGTGCCATCTGGGTGAATCTCAAAGTGTAGGTGAGTGCCAGTAGAAAAACCACGACTACCCATACCTGCAATGTGCTGGCCAGCAGTTACTTGTTGCCCTACAGACACATTAAGGGTCTCCATATGCCCATAAACGGATACTGATCCATCCTCATGGCGGATACGAATCCAATTGCCATAACCAGATGCTGGGCCGGAATCAATAACCACACCATCCATAACCGCCAAAATTGGAGTATTGGTGACATTGGCAATATCTACACCAGCGTGGAAAGTGCCCCAACGAGGACCAAACCCAGAGGTGAAAGCACCTTCTGCTGGCCGAGAAACAGTTACCTTTGGCTTGCGGGCGAGCTCATCGGCAAGAGCGCGCACCTCAGAATAATTAACGGCCTTAACCAACTGTTCACCCAGGTTAATATTGGGTTTGAACTCGCTAATTGCTAATACCTGTGGTGCATCTTCCGAAGAAAGCGCAGCGGTTTCATTGGAGGTAAGGTGAATTTGGGTCGAATCATCGGAAGAGGTGTATGCCAAGGCGGCACCGGTAGCGCCTGCTGTTGAAACCGCACCCGTGGCAACAGCTACGAATGCAACGCGACCTTTAACTGGGGAGGCTTTGCGGTGCTTTCCACCAGCAACTCGGTGCGCTTGCTCCATGAGTCCTTCTTCCCTTAGCGATTCTTTTCGTTATTACGACCTAAAACGTTACTGCCGTAATAAAGTTGTTATCTACCGTTAGGTAACGATACTGGTTTGTTATCTTTAGGGCAAGCTGTTTTAACAGTATTTTTCTTAAAATTCGATACACATCACACAAACCTGCTTCATGACCGTGGCATATTGTGTGATCTAGGGCAAAAATATTTTATTGCTAACCAACGACAATGTTGCTGTTGTGACAGTATTAAAGCATCAATTTTTCGTCGCGCCGTTAATAGTGAGATGAGAAAACATGGCACAGTTATATAAATGAGCAAGAACACGAGCCCCAAGCCCGGTCCTTCGCGAAGCACACGAGGACGCGCTGCGGGAGCACCCTCACCAACACGTAATACTCGCGGAACTAGTTCTGCTCGTCGAATAGGCGCAAAAAAACGTATTGACGCACCACCAACCGCACCACCAAGCGCGCGGGCACGTTTTCAGCGATTACTACCGGTTGCTCTTATTCCTAATGGAATTATGCTGGTGGTAGCGATTATTTTCGCGCTTGTGGCTTTAGTTTCCACCTCAACATCTATGGATGCCTTGCCCGCAACTATTGCGAACGCGTGGCTCATTATTAATGTAGTGCCGGTTACTGGACGAGGCGTTAGCTTTGCTACCTTGCCACTATTGCCTGCTATGTTGCTGGTGTGGTTGGTAGCTAAGCGAGTCTACGCGGCGGTAAAAGATCGTGTCAGCCTTGCTGATTTAGGGATGGTTATCGCTGTTGTTTTAGGCATTCCACTACTGCTGACCCTAACAAGTTGGGCGATGCTGTTGGACGCTGCTGAGGTCTTTGATCTTCAAGCACCTCATTTGGGTACCGCGTTTCTACGCACTGCAGGAGTGCACATAACTGGTCTCGTTATTGGCATGGGTCGTAGATTATGGGATGCTTTGGCTCGTCGATACCTGGTTCCTACCGTGCTTATCGACGCTGCCCGTACCGCAGCAACCATAATGGTTTCACTTGCTGCGTGTTCACTGAGTGTGTACTTAATTAGTCTGTTTGGACACTATCGCCAGGTTAATGAAGTACTTAGCTTATACAATCCGTTAGGCGCAGTTGGCGCAATTCTATTAAGTATTGCCTATGTACCTAATATGGTGATTTACACCGCGGCAGTACTCATGGGCTCGGAGTTTATCTTTGGAAATGGTATTTTTTCGCTCTTTAGTGTTAACGCTGTTGCCCTACCGCCATTGCCCGCGCTAGCAGCTGTTCCAATTACTGCTCCACCGTGGGCAGCACTACTTATGGCGTTAGTGCCGATTTCAGTGATTGTGGTTATTTGGCGCAAACCACCACGGATTGTGGAGGCGGTTGCCATAACCGGCTACGTGGTGGCGATGTATTTATTTGTGGTACTGATGTCTTCTGGAACTGTCGGTATCTATGGTTATGTTGGCCCACACATCTGGTTAAGTCTGGGATTACTTGCGCTATGGGTTTTTGCAGTAACCGGTATCGCTGCTGGGGTAGTCGCCTTTATCCAGCGTGGAGTAACTGAGCAGCTGAGCGAAGATTCAGCAGAGCTTAACCACGATATGGTTGAGGAAGCTGAGCAACCAGAAGCTGAAGATGCAGATCAGCAACCACACCTTGATAGTGAAGAATCGGAAACTACTGATATTGCTGAAGTAGATGCACAACCAGTAGCAGAAGCAGAAGAACCGGATATAAGTACTGCCACAGAAGATCACGATCAGGAAGATATGGCGGTTAATGAACCAGAAATAGAAGTATCTGATACAGAAACAAACGTTGATCCGGAAACTATTAATGATGTGGAAGAAACTGAACTAATAACCCAGCAAACCAATGGTGTAAATACAGAAATAGACACCGCAGCAGACTCAGAAACCCCTACCGATACAGCAGAGACAAACCCAGAAGGTACACCGAGTAGCCCCGAGATAGTAACTGATAGCAGCAATGATCCTTATGAAAGTGAGGATACGCACACATCACGCTAACATAGCTGAGGTGAGCGAAAAGAAAACTGTAAAAATAGTGGTACTTGCCTCTGGGGCAGGTACCCTTTTGCAATCTATCATTGACCAGCAAGGTGCTTACCAGGTGGTTGGTGTGGTCAGCGACATTGATTGTGCTGCCCTAGAACGGGCCCAGGTAGCTGGTATTCCCACCGAGATTATTTCTTTGGCTGAAAGCCGAGATCGCGATGATTGGAATACCCGCCTAGTGGCAGCCGTCGAAAAGCATAACCCACAACTTGTTGTTTCAGCTGGTTTTATGAAGATTGTGGGCAAAGAATTTTTAGCTCGCTACGGGGGGCGAACCATTAATACGCACCCCGCTTTGCTTCCCGCTTTTCCCGGCGCTCATGCGGTGCGCGATGCCTTGGCCTACGGGGTAAAGGTAACTGGTTCGACGGTGCACTTTATTGATGAAGGAGTAGACACCGGCGAAATTATTGCACAACAAGCCGTTGATGTGCGCAGGGGAGAGTCAGAAGCAGATCTGCATGAGCGGATCAAGCAAGTAGAGCGTAAGCTCATCGTGTCCGTATTAAACTCTGCGGTCGTGGTCATGAACGCAGAGACGAACTGTGAAGAGGTGTTTTTTCACGTATGAGTGCTGACCAAAAGAATATCAAGCGCGCGCTAATTAGCGTCTATGATAAGACCGGCCTAGCAGAGCTTGCCCGGGGCTTACATGAAGCAGGGGTAGAAATTGTTTCTACTGGCTCTACCGCAGCAAAAATCGTCGAGCTTGGCATTCCTGTTACCGCAGTTGATCAGCTCACTGGCTTCCCGGAATGCCTTGAAGGACGAGTAAAAACCTTACACCCAAAGGTACACGCCGGAATTCTGGCCGATACTCGTAAACCTGAGCACCTATCACAGCTTACTGAATTAGGCGTAGCAGCTTTCCAATTGGTGGTAGTAAACCTCTACCCATTTAGTGAAACAGTCGCTTCCGGCGCAGATTTCGATGCCTGCGTAGAACAAATCGACATCGGTGGACCATCCATGGTGCGCGCCGCAGCAAAAAACCATCCATCAGTTGCAGTCGTGGTAGATCCAACCCGCTACACCGAGGTTATTGAAGCAGTAACCAAGGGTGGTTTTACCCGTGCACAGCGCACTGAGTTAGCTCTCGACGCTTTCCGCCACACCGCTGCCTACGACATCGCGGTAGCTACCTGGATGGGACAGCAGGTTCACAAACAAGAAGCATTCCCAGAATGGATGGGCAACTCTTATCAACGCGCCGGGGTACTGCGCTATGGCGAGAACCCACACCAAAAAGCAGCTCTTTATTCCGATGGAACCGGTTTAGCTAGTGCTCAACAGCTCCACGGAAAAGAAATGAGCTATAACAACTACACTGATTCCGATGCGGCATGGCGCGCCGCATGGGATCATCAACGTCCTTGTGTAGCCATTATTAAGCATGCTAATCCCTGCGGTATCGCAGTTTCTGAGGAGTCAATTGCCAAGGCACATCAGCTAGCTCATGCATGTGACCCAATTTCTGCCTTTGGTGGCGTTATCGCCGCTAACCGCGAGGTCACAGTAGAAATGGCCAAGCAAGTAGCAGAAATCTTTACCGAAGTTATTATTGCCCCCAGCTATGAAGCAGGCGCAGTCGAGATACTTGCGCAAAAGAAGAATATCCGCATTCTGCTCGCTGATGTTCCAGAAGATAACCCACTAGAAAAACGAGAAATTTCTGGTGGTCTGTTGGTTCAACAACGTGACGCTATCGACGCAGAAGGCGATAACCCAGCGACCTGGACACTCGCTGCCGGTGAGCCTGCTTCACAGCAAACGCTAGCAGAACTCGAGTTTGCCTGGCGTGCTGTGCGGGCAGTGAAATCCAATGCTATTTTGCTAGCCAAAGATGGTGGCACTGTCGGTGTTGGCATGGGACAAGTCAACCGGGTAGACGCGGCGAAACTTGCCGTTGAACGTGCGAACACCCTCGCCGGCGAGACTCAGCGCGCTGTCGGGGCAGTGGCAGCATCAGATGCTTTCTTCCCCTTTGCTGACGGTTTCCAGGTTCTTGCCGATGCTGGAGTTACCGCTGTTGTGCAACCGGGTGGTTCAATCCGCGATGCAGAAGTAATCGAAGCCGCTAATAAAGCTGGTATTACTATGTATCTCACGGGTGCTCGACATTTCGCCCACTAATTTTTAACCAGCATAATTTTAATAATTACAGGCCTATAGAGTTTTGCTCTATAGGCCTGTTGCATTTCCATGGGTTTTATTCCGATAGGAGTTTCACCAGAAAGAGATAGTCGTCGAAAAGCACAATATAACAATATAAGGGGATAAAAACTTTAATACTCATGGATGAACAAAGAAATGAATCTAAGATAAAAAGTTATGAGCTTCGAATTATCTGGACCCGCTATTTTGTTTGCCCCTGCCGGACGCGCAGAAATTATCCCGAAAGCAGCTGCCCGTGCTGATCACGTTATTTTAGATTTAGAAGATGGCGCAGGCGATGTTGATCGCGAGGTAGCATACCGCAATATCCAACAAGCCGGCTTGGATCCTGCACGCACCTTTGTTCGCATCGTTGGCCCTACTGATCCCCATCATGCGCAAGACCTTGCTTTTGTGCGCAGCACTGAATACACCAATGTCATTGTGCCTAAAGTATTTGCAGATCTACCAGATGGCCTGGATGGATTAAATATTGTGCCAATCATCGAAACCCCACAAGCAATACTCAATATTGAGAAAATTGTTCAGCATAAAAATGTAATCGGACTTTATTGGGGCGCAGATGATTTGGTGATGTACCTAGGTGGTACGCATTCTCGATTTAAAGAGGATGAACTCAACCCCGGACACTATCGTGGTGCAATGGCCTATGCACGCTGGCAAACACTCATTTATGCAGCTGCCTACCAAAAATTTGCTATGGATGCGGTATATCAAGATTTTTCTGATGATAAAGGCCTTTACCTCGAAGCACTTGATTCTGCACGCAGTGGTTTTACGCTTTTTCCCTGTATTCATCCACGGCAGGTAGAAATTGTTCGTAAAGCTTTTACCCCTAGCGAAGAAACCTTGGCCTGGGCGCAGCGAGTTGTTGCAGAGTCGAAAAAATTCCCCGGAGCATTTAAACTCGACGGGGAAATGGTAGATGCGCCGCTTATCGCACAGGCACATCGAATACTTGAACGCGCTTAAACATCTTCTTTTAGCATCGCTAGTGTTTGCTCTACGCGGTTTTCTGGTAGTTCGGCATGAACCACGCGAAGAGCCGCGTCGGCAAGCATAATAGCAAGCTCGGGAAGACGATCCTCGGTGAGTGGTTCTGGGATAACACCGTTATTTGGACGCATCTCAATAACTGACATAGCAATATGGAAGGGGAGATCGGTACGTGGATCATCATCACCGACGATCTCGCGGGCAATATTGGCAAAAGTATGGCACAATTGATCGCGTTGCTCATGGTATTCGGAAAACTCCGGTGAACTGGCAATAGGCAATTGATAAAGCCGGCCGACATTCCACCGGGTCGATAATAACAATCGCGCCTCGGCGGCAGTCAACGCCCATAACCGCAGTGGCGGCGCAGCATCGCTCTTGCTGAGTTTTTCTGCTAATTCCATTGCTGGTTGCACAGTCGAAGTGAGCAGGGTTAAAAAGATTTCTGTTTTTGAGGGAAAGTGGTAGTACAAACTTGCTTGGCGGATGCCTACTGCATCAGCAATTTGGTGCGTGGAGGTGGTAGCAAAGCCCTGTACAGTAAAGAGTTCAGATGAAGCATCCAAAATCTCTTCCCGGGCAGTGCTGCCTCGGCGGCGGGGAGAATTCTTGCGTGGTCGTCCGACGGCTCCTGCCATAGTGCATGCACCCCTTTCAAAAGATAAGTGCGCAATAAAAGCGCACATTAACTGATAAGTATATCTAACGCATAGGCAGATAAGATACTGCCACACAAAGCCACATTGAATTTTTAACCAGGCCTACACTCTCGTCATCGACGACTGTACTCAAACTTGGTAATTACATGTGTTAATCGCCCGGTACGGTAGTAGGGATTTCCTTCGGCAATGCTACGTTATAACTGGCAGCTATACTGCGCAAAACTAAAGACACATTGCGACTTGAGGCTCCAAAAACACTACGCTGAATCGCAGGTAGATCTTCTGCTTGGGCATTTTGGGTATGTACTTTGTCTGCCCAACGACGAAATTGCAAAGTTATCCCAGCATGCCAGGCCTCGCGAAGAAGATCGGCTTGATCGCTGCTTAAAATAGCGGCTTGCTCACCAGCGTTAATACGCGCAAGAGTAGATACCGCTGTGGATTGAGCGGCAGCACCTGCCCATCGGGCAAGTGCAATGATGGGATAGAGTAAGTCGCGTCGCACATCAATGCTTACCTCTCGATCAGGTAGACCATCGAGAGTTTGTAAGGCAGGTGGTCGGTGGGTGAGTGCGTCGATAAGCAAAGGTGTATATGAATCTAAAGCAAGCACTTCCTCCAGATACCAGGTACCAGCATCGGCAAAAAGTGTGAGCTCCCATTTACTTGCCTGCTGGATCATTGAGCGCCATTGATCTTGTGTGCGTGCGCGCACTCCAAAAGCAGTTTTATCGGGAGTAAGACCCACCCTGGCAATTAACTCACTTAGCCGGGAAGTATCCGTATTTTCTCCTACCGTTAACCAGCGAATAGGTGAGGTCGGGAGTGCATCACCACGACCGACTGCCCCGGTAACAATAAGTTGAGCACCACCGGTTAATTCCTGAACACCTGGACTATGTAAAACATCCGATACTAGGGCAGAAAACCAACTGAGAAGCTCATGGGCATCAGCATTATGGTTGGTGGCATTGCGTAGCAACTCCTGACTTTCGGCAAGCACACCGCGCACAGTTGGAATATCTGCGCACAAGGGTGCTTGTTCGGCTAATTCGACAAGTGAAGAATGGAGCACGTTTATTACCGCCATCTGGGAAGTATCGCTTCGATGAACGATTTAAAATGTACCGCAGATACTCTTAGCGCAATAATTTTGCCCCTAGGTGGGCAAGTCCCTGGTGATTTTTAGTGTTCCAGAGTATTAGTAAGTATTTATAAACTGCAGTGATATGCGCGAGATATGCGAAAACACCCGCTGTCTACATAAAACCGTAGACAGCGGGTGTAATAACGCTGTTATCGCAGTCATTCTTGTTTCAGTACCACAATCTGGTGGCTATGAATCAAGCGGCCGATGAGGCCAGAGTGCGTTTTCTCCCAGTCGATTTAACGGCTGGTGAACGGAAGGAGAGCCATCTCACGAGCATTCTTCACAGCGGTAGCAACCTGACGCTGCTGCTGTGGGGTAAGACCAGTTACGCGACGGGAACGGATCTTGTGGCGATCGGAGATAAACTGACGAAGGGTCTCAATATCCTTGTAGTCGACCTTCTCGATACCTTTTGCCTTGAGAGGGTTCTTCTTGGGGCGGCGGGACTGCTCCATCCGCGCCTTCTTCATGTTAGTGCGCTTCATTATGAAAACTCCCTAGAATTACCAGCTGGACTTACGAACGCCTGGCAGCTCACCGCGGTGAGCCATCTGACGCATACGAACACGGGACAGACCGAACTTACGCAGGTAGCCGCGTGGGCGACCATCGTGGGAGTCACGGTTACGTACACGCACTGGGGAAGCGTCACGTGGCTGACGGTTCAGCTCGAACTGTGCGTCGAGACGATCCTCGTCAGAGGTTTTTGGGTTCTTGATGATTGCCTTGAGCTCGTTACGGCGCTCCGCATAGCGGGCGACGATTTCCTTGCGCTGCTCGTTCTTGGCGATCTTGGACTTCTTAGCCATAGATTATCGCTCCTCGCGGAATTCGACGTGCTTGCGTGCTACCGGATCATACTTCTTCAAGGTAATACGATCTGGGTTGTTACGGCGGTTCTTACGGGTTACATAGGTGTAACCGGTGCCGGCCGTAGACTTTAGCTTGATGATTGGACGGATATCGTTACGTGCCATTTCTTAGATCTTCTCCCCACGGGCGCGGATCTTAGCAACAACGGACTCAATGCCGTCGCGGTCGATGACCTTTAGACCCTTGGTGGATACATTCAAAGTAATGGTGCGACCCAAAGAGGGCACGTAGAACTTACGACGCTGCACGTTGGGGTTCCAACGGCGAGACGTGCGTCGGTGCGAGTGCGAGACAGACTTGCCATAAGATGGCTGGCGTCCCGTGACCTGGCAAATAGCCGACATGGGTTTCTTTCTCCTAGCCGCCCACATTCAACTACTAAAGCACCACGTTAAAGTAACTATTGGTGATGCATTACGCCAGCTGGCGGGGCGATAAACGAACAATTTCGACAACAGCAAGGGACAACTGTACCGAAAGAAGCTTAAAAATCCTAATCGTGATACAGCTGCCTACCTACAGACTTAGGGAGGACTTCGATAGAAGTTTTTCAAAAGACGCTTGCGCATGCTAACTACTGCACTAGGGAGGCAGATGTTGAATGAAGAATAGTTACCCAATCATGTTCTACTGCGATCTTAGGTCACAGTAGAAAACCTTTGAAAAGACCTTAAAAGATAAGCATTAAAAGGAAAATTTGTGTGATTCTAGTAATGCAATGTGGATATACGTATTAGCAAGGATGAGAGACTTATGCATTATTGAGTAATTTTTCTCGGCACCTGTTTAATATGGCTACCTGTTTAATATGCGATCAATATTTCAGCAATAAATGGCTGGCGGAGCTGATAGGATGAAAAACGTATTTTAAGCAGTTCATGTACTCACCAACACTCATTGGAATAGATTATGTTTTCCCTACTGCATCAGTAGTTTTCCACTCTGCAACACGAGAATGCTTTAAGGCATATCTCGTGTGATTTGTATGCACCGAAATTTTGTTTGACTGTCGTTTTGCTAATAAGCGATAAGTTGGGCTTTAACTGTGTGCAAAAACTAATCAATGTTGATACGTTGTGGAGAAAAACATGCAGGAAAACAAATATAATGAGCAACATTTTTGGAGCGAAATTCGAAAGAATCACCCTGATTATCTGCGATGGTTTATTGCTGATACGGCTAGCGCATTAGGGGCTTCATTTATTGCGATACCAATTTCACTTGCAAGCCTTTATATTACGGGCGATCTGAGTCAAGCAGGAATTGTTGGAGCTGCTAGTGCAGCTGGTTCCATGATGATGACTATTCCTGCGGGAATGATCATAGATAGATTTGATAAGAAAAAGCTTCTTTGTCTGTATGGGCTTACCCAGTTTCTGGTCTGGGGTTTATTTACTGTGCTGCTATATCAAGACAAATTTACTTTTTTCTTATTGCTGATTTTTAGTAGTTGTTCAGGAATGATAATCGGAGTTTTCGGTGGTCTTACCAATGCGATTCTAAGATTCATTATTCCGGAAAATCTGTTGGTGGCAGCACAGGGAAGAAATCAAACTCGTGATAATGCTATCTGGTTGACTGGACTTCCTTTGGGAGGATTTCTTTTTGGTCTGGCACCTGTAATCCCTTTTATGGTGCAAGCACTTTCTGGACTTGGGCCGCTGTGGGCGGCAAAAACTCTTACCACTAATCTTAAACCTACTAGTACTGGACAAAGTTATTCGGTTAAAAATTTTGTAGCGGATGCGAAATATTCTCTGAGTTGGATTTGGCGGTACCCAATTCTGCGCTTAATTTTTAGTATCGATATTTTTACTAATTTTGCTAATTTTTACCTCATTGTGGCCATTGATTTATGGTTGGCGTATTTGGGCATTGCTGGTTGGATCATTGGTTTCGTATCGGCCATGTTTACCCTGGGGATGCTGGTTGGTGGATTGCTCCAAGACAACCTGATTCAACACTTACCAGGTAAAAATATTGTTCAGGCGAGGTTGGCGTGGGAACTTTTTTGGTATCTTTTCCTGATTATTTTTTCCGGTTATTGGCCACTGATTGCAGTTGCCGCCTTCTTCATTGTTATCCCTTCAGTTGCTGGTAATTCATATTCTGGTAGTTATTTGGCTTTATCTGCGCCACCGGAAAAAATTGGTAAATGTGCTGCCGGAGCACGTTTGATAATGGGGCTGCTTCCGGTTGCTGCTTCGATTAGCGCGGGAATTCTCTTGCGTTATATCGGTTTTCAAATGAGCATGTTTTTGTGCGTACTATGCCTTACGGTTGCTTGTTTTCTTGCAGCGAGTACCACCTTGAAATCCTTACCTGAGAGCGCACAGTTTGACCAGATACCAGTGTGTGAATAAACAGTATGTGAATGAGTAACCAGATTGACCTAGCTATAACTGTTTTCTCTGTTGTCTAAATAAAAAGATTTTTAGAAGATGAGGTTGAAACTCAGATTATTGTGTAGGTAAGCCTATTGGGGGTGGGTAAAAGTGGGAAGTTAAAAAATAGAATTTCCGTTTCTGATTTTTTATCGCTAGTATTACTTGGGTTGCAATGAATCTATCGGGCATTTCTATGTTTGAAGTGAGAAATTGCATGATGTAAAGATCGTAATCACGAGCCCAACTCAGGCACGATCGTTAGCAATAGTGCTAAAGAAGCGACCTGAAGTTCAATCCTGAGGGAATCGAGAATATATGAAGAAGGATATTCACCCGGATTACCACCCGGTTGTATTCCGCGACGCAGGTACTGGCTACCAGTTCCTTACTCGCTCCACTGCTACTTCCGACCGCACCGTTGAGTGGGAAGACGGCAATGAATACCCGCTGATCGTCGTTGACGTTACCAGTGAGTCACACCCATTCTGGACCGGCGCACAGCGTGTTATGGACACCGCTGGCCGTGTTGAGAAGTTCCAGCGTCGTTTCGGTGGCATGGCCCGCCGCAAGAAGAATTCTTAAGAAGGAGGGAAAACCATGGCAGTACCAAAGCGTCGTATGTCTCGTGCTAACACGCACGCACGTCGTTCCCAGTGGAAGGCAGACAATGTTGCCCTTCAAGAGGTCAAGGTTAATGGTCAGACCGTGCGTATTCCACGCCGTCTGGTTAAAGCAGCTCAGCTGGGTCTCGTAGAAGTTGAGCAGTTCTAATTTAAATTAAGAACAACTTAAACTTAATCAAGAAGCGATCCCTCGCCTTGTCTCAAAGTATTGGGAAGGTGGGGAATCGCTTTTTATTTTATGTTAAAAAAGCATCGGCTAAGAAAAAATAAAAATGGCGCTTTATGTGAATAAAAGTACATTCTTCACAGAGCTATCACACTCTGATTTAAGTAGCGCCCTAAGTAGACAAGGCACAATGTAACTCATGAAGATTGTTGTTGTCGATGACGAGCAAGCAGTACGCGAGTCCCTTCGACGTTCCCTGACTTTTAATGGATTCGATGTACTTCTTGCCGAAAACGGTCGTGAGGCAATTGAAGTTATCAGTAGTGAGCAACCAGATTTGGTTATCCTCGATGTGATGATGCCACATGTAGACGGCTTGGAGGTTTGCCGCACACTGCGCTCTCGTGGCGATGATCGACCAATCTTGGTTCTTACTGCACGTGATGGTGTTGCAGATCGTGTGGCTGGGCTTGATGCTGGCGCTGATGATTATCTTCCTAAACCTTTTGCTCTTGAAGAACTTTTGGCACGGGTACGTTCACTACTACGTCGGGCAGCAGCAGACTCGATTAGCAGCGGTGAGCATCAGGATGAACTTGTTTTTGAGGATTTGCGGCTTAATCCAGAAACTCGTGATGTCAGCAGACGTGGCCGTCAAATTAGCTTGACTCGTACCGAATTTGCTCTTTTGCAACTGTTGATGAGTAATGCTCGTCGGGTGTTAACACGTTCAGCAATTCTAGAAGAAGTATGGGGCTATGATTTCCCAACCTCTGGCAACGCTTTGGAAGTCTATATCGGTTATCTGCGTCGTAAAACCGAACAAGAAGGGGAACCGCGTTTGATCCATACCGTCCGTGGAGTGGGCTATGTATTGCGAGATGTTGCTCCCTAGAAACAGGATGTCTGGGATATCTCTTACCTTTTAGTGAATTATCTGCCGGCGGTAGCTAATTATGTGGGTACGAGTTGAGCAAATAGAGACAAGACTGACAGTAGGGTGCAGTGATACTTGGTAAGACTTCAAGGGTTCATGAATCTTCTCATGAACCTGATACATATAGCGAAGATAATCGGTTCTGGGGACGACAAGTTTCCCTGCGTTGGCGTATTTCCATGCTTACCGCAGGGATGGTTGCTGTCGCTGTCGGCATGATGGTGATTACTGCTTATTGGACGGTTTCATCAGCATTAAAAAACTCGGTAGACCGAGAACTAGAAGTTAAAGCAGATGCGGTTCTTTCACGTACCCTAGACCCGAATTTTTTCCAACGTGCTGATAGCGAATTGCAATATTTCCGTCAGTACAACATCGGTATTCGTATTTCATTACAACTTCCTGGAACAACTTACGCGATTGGCGATACCATCCCGTTTATTTCTGCTTCCGACCAATCTGGCAAAGATTATGCCGTGAGCACTGTAGATGGGGAGCGAATTTTTACTAAAGCTAATGACAGTGGCACTGTGGTCACTTTGGCTCGGGACATGATGTATACCAATCAGCTCAACACTGCATTAGGTGCAGCCTTGTTGGTAATTGGTCTTATGGGAGCCGCATTAGCAGTCATTACTGGGCTTATGGTGCCAGCATCTGGTTTGCGTCCACTGGCTCGGTTGCAAAATGCTGTAGATCGAGTCTCGCGTACCGACGAGCTGCGCCCGATTGAAATCGTTGGCAATGATGAGTTAGCCAGCCTTACCCGTAGTTTTAATGAGATGCTTGAAGCTTTAAGTTCTTCTAGGCAGCGGCAAGCCGAGTTTGTTGCTGATGCTGGACATGAACTGAAAACTCCGTTGACTTCGATGCGGACAAACATTGAGCTGTTGATAATGATGCAGCGCAGTGGTACGGGATCAATTCCAGAAGAAGATCGTGCAGCAATTGAACACGATGTTATGGCACAGATTGAAGAACTAACCACCCTGATTGGTGATCTTGTCGATCTTGCCCGCGAAGATGCTGATGGACAGGCTTTTGAAGAAGTAGACCTGGTTGCAGTGACCGCGGAAGCAGTTGATCGAGTTCAGCGTCGTCGCCCGGATGTGCAATTCCAATTCGAGAGCACTCCATGGTGTCTAGATGGTGATACTCACGGGCTAAGCCGTGCGGTTATTAATCTTTTAGACAATGCAGCAAAATGGTCGCCTGCTGATGGGGTGGTACGAATTACCATGGTGCCTAAATACAATGGAACCGTCGAACTAACGGTATGTGATTCTGGTCCAGGTATCCCAGAAGAGGATCGAGAAAAAGTTTTTGAACGTTTCTTCCGAGGGGTCGCTACGCGTTCAACTCCTGGATCAGGTTTAGGGCTAGCTATTGTAAAGCAAACTATTTTGCGCCATGGTGGCACCATTGTCGCTGGTGAATCGAGCGATGGTGGCTGCCGGATGCGTGTGATCTTGCCTGGTTTTTCTACTTTAGAAGATCTACATCGCTCTTATATTGGTCGCAATGGGGTAACCGATGAGTAGCTATCAGCTTTTATTCAGAAAATTTTAGGCAACTTACAGTTTCAGTGCAGACGAGTACCAGAGTTTTAGTGCACACTATTTTTCATGAACGAGAACTTTGGCTCCGAGCACAACCCCGTAGAGGAGACTCCGAAGAATTATCCAGCGGAGTCTCATGATGGCGATCAGCATTATGTTGATTCCACTGATTCTTTTACTGCCGGTGCCGTTGACTACACCGAAGATAAACCATTAGAGCACGTCCCGCCGGCAGCGCCTGAGGAAACAATTCAGTTTGAGCGGGCGAATAATCCTTATAGCGTTTCGACGACTAACAATCCAGCGCCTACTGGTGAGGCTTCGTACCAGCCTTCATCTCCTGAGCACACCGCAGAAATACCGGAAGCTGCAATTACAGCTGCTGCTAGTGCTACTGAGGGTTATTCCCCGGTGTCGACACCTCAGTCCAATGTGGATACTGTTAGCACACCTCCTGCCAATTCCTACCAGGGGTACCAGCAGTCCGAACAACCTGTGCCACCAACTCAGGAATACCCATATGCTGCTGCAGCTGAAAACCTGCCTTCTGGTGGTGCACCAGCTCCAGCAAAGCGCAGTATCGGTCTTTTACCGGCGACAGCAATTGCATTAGTGTCAGCTCTTACCGCCTCTGGTATTACTGTGGCAGCGGTTCAAGGTAGCTCTATGCTTTCTCAGAGCCAATCACAATCTAATGTGGTGGAATCGCTGAATAGTCCGGTTTCTGATTCTTCATCACGAGAAGCTCCAGCAGGTTCGGTAGAAGCAGTAGCAGCCAAAGTTTTGCCGTCGGTAGTTTCGATTAAAGTGGCTACGCGAACAAGTGGAAGTGAAGGCTCAGGCTCTATTATTTCCGAAGACGGCTACATTATGACGAATAATCACGTTGTCGCCGGCGCAGCCAGTGGTGATGCACGAATTACCGCCACACTCAATGATGGAACCACCTATGAAGCAGATTTTATTGCTGGTGATGCCAATACAGATGTTGCAGTGATTAAGCTTCGCGACGCAAGTGGATTGCCAGCAATGAGTTTCGGTGATTCCGATAACCTTGCTGTGGGGCAAGAAGTTGTTGCTGTTGGCTCGCCACTGGGACTATCCGCCACGGTGACCTCCGGTATTGTTTCTGCGCTGAATCGTCCAGTGCGTGCTTCCGGTACTGATACCGGTCAGTCCTCGCTTATCGACGCTATTCAAACCGATGCTGCGATTAATCCTGGTAATTCTGGTGGTCCATTAGTGGATATGGAAGGTAACCAGATTGGTATCAATTCCGTGATTGCTTCTACTTCTACCTCTAGTGGGGAAGCAGGTTCGATTGGATTAGGTTTTGCTATTCCGGCTAATTTCGCGCGTCGTGTTGCCTCACAGTTGATTGAGACTGGACAAGCAACTCAGCCGTTGATTGGGATCCAGCTTGTTTCGAATTCTCGAGTGGTTGGTGCCGAGATTGCGCAGGTTAATGAAGGTGGACCTGGTGAGCAAGCAGGTTTAGTACCCGGTGAGGTCATCACGCGAATGAATGGTCGGCGTATTGATAGTGCAGATGCTTTGATTGCCGCGGTACGCAGTAGTGATTTTGGCGAAGTTATTACGTTGACAGTGGTTAATCCAGAAACCCAAGAAACCAGGAATGCTGAGGTTACACTTACTGGCGCTGAGCAGTAGGTAACAGTTATTGGATTAGTTTATCGGCGCTGAAGAATATGGACGTTCTTCAGCGCCGTCGGGTATTGAGGGCTTAGTATGGACTCTCGATATTTGTGAACCTAGTTTTGTTATAGCTAAGGGAGATATTTTTAAAGCTGCACTTTAGTAAAATTGCTGTCAATTATTAAAGAAACAACCGCAACCGCATGTCCGTTATCTGGACACATAATTGATTCCATAGTCAGACAAGCATAAGGCTTTTCGACGTCTAAAATTTCCGCTTCTTTATCAGATAGAAGAACAGCACCAAACTGGGTAGCTACGGTGAGCTGGTTGTTTCCTGTAGTGTCTCCGGAATACTCTGCTAACAGTAGTGTGATGAGATCACCGGAAAGATCTTTTCCTAATAAGCCAGGAAACTGTGCCGCATCGACACATGTTGTTTCTATCCCTAATATTTTGTCGCCAAACTCCGTAGCGGATTCTTCGGCATCGGTTACGTTTATTTCTTGGTGGAAACGCACTATGCGGATAACAAAGTCGCCTTCGTTCATTCCTAGTAATTCACGTTCTTTTTTATTAGCAGCTTCAATAGTTGCTGAGATAAGTCGTGCTTTGCTGGTAACAGAACTAAGCAATTTTAGCTTGTGATGCGTTAATGCATGGGTGTGTATCGGAGAAATAGAAGAATTTTGATTAGTCAAAGAGGAAGAATCTGTATCTTCTAAATTTGTAGAAAGTTCTGCTGCGGTATTAGGTTGAGCAATATACGTCCCACGACCTGGCATTCCAATGGTGCGCCCTTCTTGGCTTAACAGCATAAGTGCTCGCCGTATTGTCATAGGCGAGACATTAAAAGACGAGGCAAGCTGGACTTCGCTTTCTAAACGATCTCCTGGATTCATCTGCTCAATGCGCGCTACAAGTGCTTCATAGACTTCTGCATATTTTGCTTTCACCATTTTTCCTCCTTGTAGAAACACATTTTATTGTTTCTATAGATCGCTCACCCTAACGAAGTTGTGGTCTGCTTCTTGACGTACTTAGCGATGTATTGAGTATCACTTATTTTTCATTGACAAACACCCTTCTATAACCCTAGGGTGTTTAGAAACACACTGGGGTGATTGATGTTAAATATATCGCAAGGATAATTATGAATCGATATGACATATCCTATTCATTAAGCGGTAGAGAAGAAAAAGGCACTATCGTTGCACTTCACGGCATTACCGACAATGGGGCTTCTCTGTCAGATATAGCTGCGCAGTGGAAAAATGAATGGAAAGTAGTCCTATTAGACACCCTAGGGCACGGACTTTCTCGTTCTTTTACCAAAGAAGAACTAACCAATCCTTTCGACGCAATCGTGTATGCCATGTCGCAAGCAATCGTAGAAATTGCTCGCACAACCACTTCGCGCAAAGTAGTTCTTATAGGACACTCACTTGGTGGAGCTGTAGCAGCACATATTGCTCGTGCATACCCTGAGCTCATTGAAGCCTTGATCTTGGAGGATCCTGCTCTTCTTACTTTAGAACTCCAACAGCTTTATTACGATGATGCAGCTACCCTTGTGAAACGCCAAGAACTTGTTACTGCTCATGTCGGTGAGGCGATAGCCGAGCTGATGAAGGTATACCGTCATTGGCCTGCCTCAGAATATGGCGCGTGGGCACAAGGAAAAACTCAAGTCGATCGTCAATTTGTTGCTACTGGTGTCGTCGGCAGCTTAGGACGCAGCATTCTTAGCGAACTAAGTATTCCTACTTTGCTTATTACCGGAGATGGGGCTGATGTTCTTTTTGGCGTCGATGGTTTAACCGAGGTAGAAAACCTGGCTAATCCTTTTTTACGCTCGAGTTTGATTCCACAGGCCACCCATACTGTGCGCCGCGATCAACCGGAAGCATTCTATGACCTGGTTGAGTCATTTCTTCATCAGCACTGTAAAGGACATCGACGTGCGCCTTTATATATTGCTGAGGAACTGCGCGAGATCGTCGAAAAAACTCCGGAACAAATCACAGACAACATACCGGCCATGCGGGAACGCGCCGAAAAGCTTCTTGGACACGTTAAACCCGAACCTGGGATTGAACTGAAAATAGTCACTTTAGAAAATAACTCAGCAAAAAAACCGCGGAATTTTGAGTTACGTTGCCTTAAAGCACAAGGAAGCGAGCCAGAGGCAATTGTTTTATCCATCCATGGTGGTGGCTATGTTGCCGGAGCTGCGCGTTACGACGACGAACGAAACAGCACACTGGTACATACTTTTGGCAATGCTCTTGTTGCTTCACCCGATTATGGCTTGGCGCCAGAAAATCCTTGGCCAGCAGGTGCTTATGATTGCGTACAAGCACTCGTGT